>NZ_JADDOJ010000100.1 GCF_015159745.1 Ramlibacter aquaticus
CTTTGGGGCGGATGGGCATGGCTCGGCTCATTGTGGCATGGGGTGCGCTTCGAGCAAGGCTTGGCGCGTCGCCGGCCCTTCGAGTCGCGCCAACCACCAGCTCAGGCCGCGGCCCGGCGGCGTGCCGGCGCGCCACGCATAGTGGAAGCGCGGCATGCGCGGCGGCCGCTGCACCTGCCGCACCACCAGGCGCCCGGCGGCGATGTACGCGCGTGCCATGGGCTCGGGCACCCAGCCGCCGCCCAGGCCGCGCAGCTGCGCGTCCAGCTTGGCCTGCATGCTGGCGACGGTGAGCACGTCCTGCCCGGGGAGCAGGCCGGTGGTCATCGCCAGGCCGCGGCGCACCGAGTCTGCGACGGCGATGGCGCGATGCTTCTGCAGCACCGCATCGCCGATCGGCTCCTGGGCCGTGGCCAGCGGGTGGCTGGGCGCCACCACGAAAATGAAGGGCAGCACCCCCAGCGGCGCTGCCTGGATGCCTTGCGAGCTGGTGGCGTCCAGCGCGACGCCGATGGCCAGGTCGGCCTCGCCGGTGGCCACGGCCTCCAGCGTGCCGGTCAGCACCTCGTCGCGCAGCCGCAGGCGCGTGCTGGGCGCCACTTCGGTGAAGTCGCAGGCCAGCTCCATCATGGTGGTGGTGGACACCACGGTGTCCACCGCGATGGTGAGCTGCGACTCCCAGCCGTTGGCCACGCGGCGCACGCGGTTGGCCACGGCGTCGATCTCCTGCAGCAGGCGCTGGCCCTCGCGCAGCAGTTCGGCGCCGGCTTCGGTCAGGTGCGCCTGGCGCGTGCTGCGGTCGAACAGCAGCACGTCCAGCGCGTCCTCGGCCTGGCGCACGCGGTACGTGACAGCGCTGGGCACCAGGCCCAGTTCGCGCGCGGCGCCCGCGAAGCTGCCGTTGCGTGCCACGGCTTCGACCAGGGCGAGGACGTCGGGGGTGAGGGCTTCGCGGGCGGCCATGGTCATTCAATTTTTTTGAATGATGCCATCAAAGCGGAGCCACTGTCGGGCCCGGCAGCGGCGCCTACATTCTTTCCATCGAAAGGCATCGCCATGTTGACCCTGCGCAAATCTTCTGAACGCGGCTACGCCGACCACGGCTGGCTCAAGTCCTTCCACAGCTTCTCGTTTGCCAACTATTACGACCCCGAGCACATGGGCTGGGGCAACCTGCGCGTCATCAACGAGGATCGCATCGCCCCGGGCACCGGCTTCGGCACCCACGGCCACCGCGACATGGAAATCATCAGCTACGTGCTGCAGGGCAACCTGGCGCACAAGGACAGCATGGGCAACGTCAAGGGCATCCCGCCCGGCGACGTGCAGCGCATGAGCGCGGGCCGCGGCGTGATGCACAGCGAGTTCAACCATGCGCCTGCGCAGCAGACGCACTTCCTGCAGATCTGGATCCAGCCCAACGTGACGGGCATCGCGCCCAGCTACGAGCAGAAGACCTTCGAGGAGGCCGAGAAGCGCGGCCGCCTGCGCCTGGTGGCCTCGCCCGACGCCGCCCAGGGCTCGGTGCTGATCCATGCCGATGCGCGGCTGTACGCCGGCCTCTTCGACGGGAACGAATCGGCCACCCTGGCACTCGATCCCCAGCGCAAGGCCTATGTGCACCTGGTGCGCGGCGAACTGGCCGTCAACGGCCAGCCGCTGGGCGCCGGGGACGCCGTGCGCCTGGAGGGCGAGTCCAGCCTTCAGCTGTCGGGCGGGCGCGACGCCGAGGTGCTGGTGTTCGAACTGGCCGCCGGCTGATCCCATTCATTGATACGTTCCACCACCGTTCCACCAAGGAGACCCACCATGAAAACCCACCACCCCCTGGACGCCCTCCGGGACCCGGCCGCCCTGCTGGGCCGCATCCTGATCGCCTACCTGTTCGTGCCCGCGGGCTGGGGCAAGCTGACCGGCTTCGCCGGCACGGCGGGCTACATCGCCTCCATGAACGTGCCCATGCCGCAGGTGGCGGCCGCCATCGCCGTGGCCGCCGAGCTGGGCCTGGGGCTGGCCGTCCTGCTGGGCATCCAGGCGCGCTGGGCCGCGCTGGGCCTGGCCATCTTCACGGCCGTGATCACGCCCATCTTCCACGCCTTCTGGAATGCGCCCGAAGCGCAGCACATGATGCAGATGCTGAACTTCACCAAGAACCTCGCCATCATCGGCGGCCTGCTGGCCTTCGCCGCCTTCGGTCCTGGCCGCCTCAGCTTCGACGGCATCCGTGGCCGCGCCTCGCACGAGGTGCTGGCATGAGCCGGGTCGTCGTCGTCTACCACTCGGGCTACGGCCACACCCAGCGCATGGCCCAGGCCGTGGCGCAGGGTGCGAACGCCGAGCTGATCGCCATCGACGCCGAGGGCAACCTGCCCGCCGGCGGCTGGGAGCAGCTGGAGGCCGCCGACGCGATCGTCTTCGGCAGCCCGACCTACATGGCCAACGTGAGCTGGCAGTTCAAGAAGTTCGCCGACGCGTCCTCCAAGCCCTGGTTCGCCCAGAAGTGGAAGGACAAGCTCGCCGGTGGCTTCACCAACAGCGCCGGCATGAACGGCGACAAGCAGAACGTGCTGCTGGCGATGTTCTCGCTGGCCATGCAGCACGGCATGGTCTGGGTGGGGCAGGGCCTGATGCCCGCCAACACCAAGGCCGCGCAGCGCGACGACGTGAACTACCTGGTGTCCTACGCCGGGGCGATCGCCCAGTCGCCGTCCGATGGCGGCGCGCAGGACATGTCCGCCGGCGATTTGGAGACGGCGCGCCTGTACGGCCAGCGTGTGGCTGAGGTCGCCGCCCGGCTCAAGGGCTGATCAGCCAGAGGCCCGCCAGGCCAGGCCGCACCGCCCCGGATGGGCGGCTGCGGCCTGGCCTTTTTCATTGGCGCCGCGGCCCCGGCGCTGCTAGAGTGGCCCGATGGAAAGGATGCTGCTGTCCGGCCACGCCAAGGACCTGGGGGGTGGCTTCGTGGTGCGCCGCCTGCTGCCCGGCGTGCAGCGGCGCAACGTGGGCCCCTTCATCTTCTTCGATCACTTCGGCCCCGTGCTGGAGCAGCCCGGCGAGAACCACGACGTGCGGGCCCATCCGCACATCGGCCTGGCCACGGTGACCTACCTGTTCGAGGGCGCGATGATGCACCGCGACAGCCTGGGCACCGAGCAGCTCATCGAGCCGGGCGCCCTCAACTGGATGACCGCGGGCCGCGGCATCGTGCACTCGGAGCGCAAGCCCCTGGCGCTTCAGGGCCGGCCCTACACCAACCACGGCCTGCAGCTGTGGTGCGCGCTGCCCCTCGCGCACGAGGAGGACGCGCCCTCGTTCCGCCACATCCCGGCCGGCGCCATTCCGCAGGTGGCGCTCCCCCATGCGCAGGTGCGCGTGCTGGCGGGCGAGGCCTTCGGCGCCGTGTCGCCCCTGCAACCGCACTTCCGGACGGTCTACCTGGACCTGATGCTGGCCGCGGGCGGCTCGCTCACGCTGCCGCCCCTGGCGCAGGAGCTGGCCGTCTACCCGGTGGAGGGCGAGGTGCAGGTGGACGGGCAGGCCGCGCCCCAGGGCCGGATGGCGGTGCTGCCGCCGGGGCAGGGCGCGCAGCTCGCCGCGACCGCGGGTGCATGCCGCCTGGTCGTGGTCGGCGGCGAGCCGCTGGATGCGCCGCGCTTCCTGTGGTGGAACTTCGTCTCCAGCCGGCGCGAGCGCATCCTCCAGGCCAGCGCCGACTGGGAGGCGCAGCGCATGGGCGAGGTGCCTGGCGAGACCGAGTTCATCCCGCTGCCGCAGGCGCGCTTTGCGGCGGCCGAGCCGCGAAGCTGACCGTGCCGCGGCGGCCGAGCCGCGAATGGACCCCCGCGCGGCGGCGCCGCGCAGCGCTCAGCCCGCCAGGCCCTTGTAGAGCATGTAGGCCGCGAGCAGGTACAGGATGCTCGCGAAGATGCGCTTGAGCCGCGCCACCGGCAGCGCATGCGCGGCCCGGGCGCCCAGCGGGGCGGTGACCACGGAGCCGATCGCGATCACCGCCAGGGCCGGCAGCCAGATGTAGCCGAACGAGCCGGCGGGCAGGCCCTGCAGCGACTGCCCGGCGATGATGTAGCCGGTGACGTTGGCGGCCGCGATCGGGAAGCCCAGCGCCGCCGAGGTGCCCACCGCGTTCAGCATGGGCACGTTGCACCAGGTCATGAAGGGCACGCTGATGAATGCGCCGCCCGCGCCCACCAGCCCGGAGAGGAAGCCGATCGCGCCGCCCGCGGCCAGCTTGCCCGCGGTGCCCGGCATCTGCCGGTTGGGCGTGGGCTTGCGGTTCAGGAACATCTGCGTGGCCGAGAAGCCGACGAAGAGCGAGAAGAACACCGCCAGCCAGGCCCCCTTGAGCAGCTTGAACACGCCCAGGCTGCCCAGCATGCTGCCCAGCACGATCCCGGGCGCCAGGGCCAGCGCGATGTCCCAGCGCACGGCGCCGCGCCGGTGGTGGGCCCGCACGCTGGAGACCGAGGTGAAGATGATGGTCGCCATCGAGGTCGCGATCGCCATCTTCACGGCCAGGTCCGGCGCGACGTCGCGGTGCGAGAGGAAGAAGGTGATGAAGGGGACCATCAGCATCCCGCCGCCTATGCCCAGCAGGCCCGCGAGAAAACCGGTGGTCATGCCCAGGAGGGCGAGTTCGAGGAGAAGGGAAGGATCGATCGGCACGCGCGCGATTCTGACAGGGCTGCAGCGAGCAGGCATCGCCAGTGCCCGGCGCGCAGCGAGGCAAAGCGCGGCGCCCTTGCGCGAAGGCCGGCTTCACGCCGGCCTTCGCACACTGAACTCTCCACCTGCAAGACGCGCAAGCGTTTTGCAGGTGGACGCATAAGGCGTCTGCAGGTGCCACCGGACCTGTGGCCTGAACCGAGGTTCAGGTGGGCGAGGTCAACCTGGCGTTGGGATCATCTGACGCGAGACGTTCACGCCCGCCAGGGGATGTTCCAAGCCCTTGCTCAATGAGCATTGGTTCAAGGACATATGAGGCCCGGCATGCACCGCAGACACGGCCCGATTGTAGGGCGCGGTGCGCCGCGCAGGGGGGCCGGCGTGCAAGACTGCGCGCCATGCGCGGGCAAGCGATGGGCCATTGACAGGCCCCGCGACAACCGAACTGTGGAAGGGCTCGCGGCCCGGGCAGGCTAGAGCAGCCGGCCGTCCTCGCCCAACGCCGCGTCCAGCCGGCCCAGCAGCTGGGCCAGCCGGAGGTCCTCGGCGCCGTCTGCTGCGGGCGCCGGCGCGGCGGGCGCGGGGGCCGCGGCAACGGGCGCCTGCGGCCGGTCGGCCACGTCGAAGGCGAGGTTGAGCGCGGCCAGCACGGCGATGCGGTCGCGCGCCTTGACCTTGCCCGCATCCCGGATGCGGCACATGGCGCTGTCGACCTTCTCCACGGCCTCGAGCAGGCGCTGCTCGCCGCCCTCGGGGCAGGCCAGCAGGTAGCTCTGGCCCATGATCTGCACCTCGACCTGCTTCACGCGGCGCTCTTGATGTCGGGGAGGCGTTCGAGCAGGGCATCCACGCGCGAGCGGGCGGCCGAGAGGCGCGACTTCAGCGAGTCGCGCTCGTGCGTGAGCACCTCGACCTGCTGGGCCAGCAACGCATTGGTGCGCTGCAATTCCTCGTAGCGAACGAGCAGGCGCTCGACGCGTTCCGCAACCTGGTCGATCTGAGAGGCTGGTGCCATAGCGTGTCGATTGTAGGGTTGCGCCCGCCGTTCGGACCTAAAATGGGACCGTTGGTGCTCGCGGTGTGGTTCGCATGCCGCAGTTCAACGGGAAGCAGGGCGTGGCCGCGAACCCATCGACGGCCACCAACCTGCGCTGCCCCCGCAACGGTAAGCGGTCGGGCCTGGGCGCGAGCTCCGGCCTGTCTTTCGTCCACACAGCCACTGGGCCCGCCTGAAACAGCAGGCCTGGGAAGGCGACGGAAGCGAACCCGCCAGCCCGGATACCGGCCAACGAGGTGGATGGGCGTGCCTGGAAGAAGAGAAGGGCGTGCGCATCCGTGACGCCACAGGCCGGCGGGGAACCCGGCCCAGGCATCGTTTCGCGAGCATCACGACAATGCAAAAGTCTGTCCTTCCGCGCGCCTCGGCCCTGGCCGTCGCGCTGTCCGCCATCGCCTGCGCCCCTGCGGGTGCGCAATCGCTGGTCCTGCCGCCCACCGTGGTCACCGCCACCCGCTTCGCGGAGCCGGTGGACGCGCTGCCCCTGGGGGTGAGCGTCATCACCGGCGATGAGATCCGGCGCTCGGGCGCCACCACCGTCAACGAGGCGCTCATGCGCATCCTGGGCCTGCCCGGCCGCCAGGACTTCTACGGCGGCGGCGAATACGCCATCGACCTGCGCGGCTTCGGCGGCACCGCCGACCTGAACCAGGTCGTGGTGGTCGACGGTGTGCGCATCTCCGAATCCGACACCGGCGGCACGCGCCTGGCCGGCATCCCCATCGAATCGGTGGAGCGCATCGAGGTGCTGCGTGGCAGCGGTGCCGTGCTCTACGGCGAGGGCGCCACCGGTGGCGTCATCGTGATCACCACCAAGGCGGGCGCCGCCGGCCGGCCCAATGGCGGCTCGGTGTACGCCGCCGTGGGCAGCCACGGCCTGCGCGAAGGCCGTGCCAACGCCAACGTCTCGGCTGGCGAGGTGTCGCTGGACGCCTCCGTCGACAAGCGCGACGCCGACAACTACCGCCAGAACTTCCGCTCCCGCCTCGAGGCCGGCTCGCTGTCCGCGCAGTGGCAGCACGAAGGCCTGCGCCTGGGCCTGCGCCATGCCGAAGACTCCCTGCACGCCGGCCTGCCGGGCTCGCTCACGGCCGACCAGTTCGCCGCCGACCCCTCGCAGACCACCACCCCCGACGACCGCGCCAGCATCCGCAACCAGCGCACCAGCGTGAACGGCGACCTGAAGGTCGCGGGCTGGGAGATCGCCGGCGAGGCCGGCACCCGCGAGAAACGCCTGCGCAGCCTCAACAGCGGCTTCGCCTACGACTACAACATCCACGCCGAGGACGCCGGCCTGCGCGCCCGCCGCGAGGACCGCATCGCCGGCGTGGGCAGCAGCTTCACCGTGGGCCTGGACAACTCGCGCTGGACGCGTGACGTGCTGGGCGATTTCGGCACCACGGCGCACCAGGACAACCAGGCCTGGTACCTGAAGGAAGACCTGGGCTTCGCCTCGGGCACGCGCCTGTCCGCCGGCTGGCGCAGCGAGCGCATCCGCAAGTCCGAGAGCGGCTCGGGCAGCACGCTGGACGGCCACCCGCACGCCTGGGACCTGGGCCTGAGCCAGCAGCTGGCCCAGGGCCTCACGGGCTACGGCCGCATCGGCCGCAGCTACCGGCTGGCGAGCGCCGACGAGTTCAGCTACACCTCGCCCGGCGTGGTGCTGGCGCCGCAGGTCTCGCGCGACACCGAGCTGGGCCTGCGTTTCGCCCGCGCCGGCACCCGCGTGGATGCGCGCCTGTACCGCAGCATGCTCACCGACGAGATCGGCTTCGACCCCAACGCCGCGGGCCCCTTCGGCTTCGCCGGTGCCAACGTCAACTTCGACCCCACGCGCCGCCAGGGCCTGGAGATCGATGCCAGCCAGGCCTACTCGGCCGCGCTCGCCCTGCGCGCCAACCTGAATATCCGCCGTGCGACCTTCCGCGAGGGCCCGTACGCGGGCAAGGACGTGCCCCTGGTGCCGCGCGCGAGCTTCGCGCTGCGTGCCGAGTGGACGCCGGCGGCCTCGCACCACGTCGGCGCCGGCGTGCAGTGGGTGGACGCGCAGCACCCCGATTTCGACAATGCCTGCCGCATCCCGGCCTATGCCGTGGCCGACCTGCGCTACGCCTACGACTGGAAGCAGGCGGAGTTCTCCGTCGGGGTCAACAACCTGTTCGACCGCAAGTACTACACGCAGGCCTTCGGCTGCGCGTCCGGCACCACCTCGGCGATCTACCCCGAGGCCGGCCGCACCGTGCAGGCCGCCGTGCGCCTGAAGTTCTGAGGCCCATGGACGCCGCCTCGCTCGCCCCGCGCCGCATCGTCTGCCTCACCGAGGAGACGACGGAGTGGCTGTACCTGCTGGGCGAGCAGGCGCGCATCGTGGGCATCTCGGGCTACACCGTGCGGCCGCGCCGGGCGCGCGAGGAGAAGCCGCGCGTCTCGGCCTTCCTGACGGCGAAGATCGACCGCATCCTGGCGCTGGAGCCGGACTGCGTGTTCGGCTTCTCCGACCTGCAGGCCGACATCGCCGCCGCCTTGGTGCGCCAGGGCGTTCAGGTGACCGTGTTCAACCAGCGCAGCGTGCAGGAGATCTTCTCCATGCTGATGCAGGTGGCCGCCATGGTCGGCCAGGCGCAGCAGGGGCTGGCGCGCATCGCCGCCATGCAGGCCCGGCTGCAGGCCATCGCCGCGGAGGCGGCGGCGCTGCCGCGCCGGCCGCGCGTTTATTTCGAGGAATGGGACGAGCCCTGCATCAGCGCGATCCGCTGGGTGTCGGAGCTGGTGGGCATCGCGGGGGGCGACGACTGCTTCCCCGAACTCGCGGCCCGTTCCCTGGGCAAGGACCGCATCATCGCCGACCCCCTGCAGGTGGTCGCGCGCGACCCGCAGATCATCTTCGGGTCCTGGTGCGGCAAGAAATTCAGGCCGGTGAAGCTGCGGGCCCGGCCGGGCTGGTCGCCGGTGGCGGCCGTGCGCGACGGCGAGCTGCACGAGATCAAGTCGGCAGACATCCTGCAGCCCGGCCCGGCCGCCCTGACGGATGGCGTCGAGCAGATTCACCGCATCGTCATGGACTGGGCGCGCCGCCATGGCTGAGGAACGGCCGCGCCGCGCGCTGGCTTGGGTCCGTGCCGCGGCCTGGGCTCTGTGCGTGCTGGCCGGGCTGTACGGGGCGGCCGGGCTTGCGGCTGCCAGGGCGGCGACGCCTGCCCCTGACGCAGCGGCGCAGGCCGTGCCCCGCCGTATCGTGTCCATGCTGCCCTCGCTGACGGAGACGGTCTGCGCGCTGGGCCACTGCGACGCGCTGGTGGCGGTCGACGCCTATTCCGATTTCCCGCCGCAGGTGCGCAGCCTGCCGCGTGCCGGCAGCCTGGACGGCGCCGACGTGGAGCGCATCCTGGCCCTGCGCCCCGACCTGGTGCTGCTGGCCCGCTCCTCGCGGCTGGCCGAGCGGCTGCGCAACCTGGGCCTGCGCGTGGTGGTGGACGAACCCATGACGCTGGCCGACGTGCAGGCGTCCATCGCGCGCCTGGCCGCCCTGCTGGGCGAGCCTGCGGCGGGCGCTCGCCTGTGGGAGGGCATCGCGGCCGGCATCGATGCCGCCGCGCGCAGCGTGCCGCCCGCGCAGCGCGGCGAGCGCGTGTACTTCGAGGTCGACAGCAGCCCCTACGCGGCCGGCCCCGGCTCGCACATCGGCGAGCTGCTGGCGCGGCTGGGCGCACGCAACGTGGTGCCGCCCGGCCTGGGCCCGGTGCCGCGCCTGAATCCCGAGTTCGTGGTGCGGGCCGACCCCCAGGTGGTCATCGTCTCGGCGCGCGACGCCGCGGCCCTCAAGCAGCGGCCCGGCTGGTCCGCCCTGGCCGCGGTGCGGGGCGGCCGCGTCTGCGCGCTGTCGCCGGCCGAGGACGACGTGGTCGCGCGGCCGGGCCCGCGACTGGCCGAGGCCGCCCGGGTGCTGGCCCGCTGCCTCACTATGCCCAGGGGCCGGCCGTGAGGCGGGCCGCGCCCTTGTCGCTGGCGATCGCACTGGGCCTGATCGCGGCCCTGCTGCTGCTGGCCGGTGCCGGGCTGGGCAGCGAAGGCTGGCAGCCGCTCTGGGGCGCGGACGATGCCGCGTCGCGGGCCATCCTCTGGGACATCCGCCTGCCGCGCGCGGCCGGCGCCTGGTGCGCGGGAGGCCTGCTCGGCCTCGCCGGTGCCATCGCCCAGGGCCTGTTTCGCAACCCGCTGGCCGACCCCTACCTGCTGGGCAGCGCCAGCGGCGCGGCCCTGGGCGTGGCGGGGCTGCTGGTCCTCTCGGGGCTGTCGCCCATGGCGGCCGCGGGCTGGGCCGCGTCCTGGGGGCTGACCGGTGCCGCCTTCGCCGGCGCGCTGGGGGCGGTGCTCACCACCCTGGCGCTGGCGCGCGGCGTGCAGCAGACGCTGCGGCTGCTGCTGGCCGGCGTCGTGGTCGCCATGGTGTTCGGCGCGCTGGCCTCGCTGCTGATGTACGAGGTGCCGGAGATCCTGCGTTCGCTGCAGTCCTTCATGCTGGGCACCACCAGCTTCATCGCCGCCCCGGCCGCCGTGCTCATGGCCGGCACCCTGGCGCTGGGCCTCGCGCTGGCCGTGCCCGCCTCGCGCACCCTGGATGCGCTGGCCCTGGGCGAGTCCACCGCCCGCAGCCTGGGCACGCCCGTGGCGGGCCACCGGGCCCTGCTGGTGGCGGTGATGGCCCTGGCCACGGCCGCGGCGGTGGCCCAGGTCGGGCTGGTGGCCTTCATCGGCCTGGTGGCGCCGCACGTGGCGCGTGGGCTGGCCCGGCCCACCCACCGCTGGCTGCTGCCGCTGGCGGCCCTGGTCGGCGGCGTGCTGCTGCTGGCCGCCGACGTGGCCGCGCGCTGGCTGCTGGCGCCGCGCGAGGTGCCGGTGGGCATACTCACCGCGGTGCTGGGCGGGGGCTACTTGCTCTGGCTGATGAACCGGAGGCCGGGGCGATGACGGCTTCGCTGCTGCAGGTGCAGGGCCTGCGCGTGCAGCGGGGCGGCCAGGCCGTGCTGGACGGCATCGACCTGCAGCTGGCCGCCGGGCGCTGGGTGTCCGTGGTCGGCCCCAACGGCGCCGGCAAGTCCACGCTGCTGCAGGCCGCGGCCCAGCTGCTGCCGTACAGCGGCAGCGTGCGCTGGCTGGGCCACGAGGCGCGCCACTGGCCCGCCCGCGAGCGGGCGCGCACGCTCAGCTGGCTGGGCCAGAACGAGACCGGGGCCGAGGACCTGCTGGCCTTCGACGTGGTGATGCTGGGCCGCCTGCCGCACCAGGACTGGCTGGCCATGCCTTCGGCCGCCGACCTGGCGGCGGTGGAGCAGGCCATGCGCGAGACGCAGTGCTGGCCCTGGCGCCAGCGCCAGCTGGGCGAGCTCTCCGGCGGCGAGCGGCAGCGGGTGCGCCTGGCGCGCGCACTGGCCGTGCAGGCCCCGGTGCTGCTGATGGACGAGCCGCTGGCCAACCTGGACCCGCCGCACCAGTCGGACTGGCTGGCCAGCGTGCGCGCGCACGTCGGGCGCGGCGGCAGCGCCGTGACGGTGCTGCACGAGATCACCCTGGCCCTGCACGCCGACGAGATGCTGGTGGTCGAGGCGGGCCGCATCGCCCACCAGGGGCCCTGCGGCGACGCCGCCACGCACAGGGCGCTGGAGGCGGTGTTCGGCGGGCGCATCGCGGTGCGCGAGATCGAGGGCCAGTGGGTGGCACTGCCCCGGGTTCGGCCGGGCGACTGACACGGCATGCGCCCCGGCGGTGCCGCAGCGCGGGCGGTGCTGCAAGCCGCCCGCGGCGGCCGGCACGGCGTGGGGATCGCAGGGCGCAGCCGGCCCTGCAGTTCGCGGCGTTGGAGCCCGGCCGTGGCGGACCTAGGGTTTCACCTTGTCGCGCAGGCCTGCCAGGGCCTGCCCGGCCCGGCCCGCTCGGACTATGCTCCGGCCCATCAACTCCAGGAGCCTGCCATGTACAAGCGCATCGTGTTGGCCTACGACGGATCCGACGCCGGCCAGCGGGCCCTGCTCGATTGCAAGGACATCGCCCAGTGGAGCCAGGCCGAGCTCTTCCTGGTCGCGGTGATGCCCTCGGCCATGAGCTTCGTCGGCCTGGAAGGCGGCGTCTACGACGTGGAGCTGGAAGAGCGCGAAAAGAAGAAGCACCAGGCCGTGCTGGAGGACGGGGTGCGGCGCCTGGCGGAGATGGGCGCCAGCGCCACCGGCGAGGTGGTGGTGGGCGAGGCGGTGGACGAGATCGGCAAATACGCACGCCGTGTCGGCGCCGACCTGATCATCGTCGGCCACAAGCACTTGGACAGCTGGACGGCGCGCTGGTGGCGCGGCTCCATCTCGGGCGCGCTGATCGAGCACTCGCCCTGCAGCGTGCTGGTGGTCATCACCTCCTGATCCGCGCGGTAAACGGCCGGTAAAGTTCAGCCGCGCCCGCGCATTGGGCGGTGCGTGCTTCACCGCCGCTTCATGCAAGCCGGCGACAGCCCGGTTAGATTCGTGGCAGCGGCCGTGCCAGCCCCTGGGGGCGGCGCGGCCGATCCAACAAGGACTGCCATGGACGAACAGAACAAGAAAGGCCCGGACCTCCCACAGTCGCCAGTGCCTGGGCTCGTCGAGCCCCCGCCGCAGAGCCGGCGCACGCGCCTGGTGGGCGCGCTCGCCGCGCTCGTGCTGATGGGCGGCCTGGGCTGGCTGGCCTGGCACCTCACACATCCCGAGACGCCCGCGGCGCAGCCGGGGGCGCCGGGTGCGCGCCCGGGGGGCGGCGGGCCGGGCGGCGCGGGGCCGCGCGGCCCCGCCACCACGGTGGGCGTCGCCGTCGCCGAACGGGCCGACCTGCCGGTGGTGCTGGAGGCGCTGGGCACGGTCACGCCGCAGGCCACCGCCAAGGTGCGCGCCCAGGTCACGGGCACCTTGCAGCAGGTGCTGTTCAAGGAGGGCCAGCTGGTGCGCCAGGGCGAGGTCCTGGCCCAGATCGACCCGCGCCAGTTCGAGATGGCGCTGCAGCAGGCCACCGGCGCGCGCATGAAGGACGAGGCCCAGCTGCAGGCCGCCCAGGTGACGCTGCAGCGCTACCGCACGCTGCTGCAGCAGGACTCCATCGCCCGCCAGGAGGTGGACACCCAGGAGGCCACCGTCAAGCAGCTGGAGGCGGCGCTGGTGGTCGACCGGGCCAACGAGGGCACGGCGCGCCTGAACCTGGGCTACACGCGGGTGGTGGCCCCGATCACGGGCCGGGTGGGCCTGCGCCAGGTCGACGTGGGCAACGTGGTCTCGCCCGGCGATGCGAACGGGGTGGCGATCATCACGCAGCTGCAGCCCATCGACGTGCAGTTCAGCGTGCCGCAGGACCAGGCGGCCCTGCTGCAGTCGCGCGCCCGCGAGGGCATGAAGGCGGTGGCGCTGGACCGCACGCGCTCCACGGCCCTGGAAACCGGCGTCTTCGCCTCGCTGGACAACCAGGTCGACACCGCCACCGGCACCGTGAAGGCCAAGGCCCGTTTCGCCAACGCGCAGATGGCGCTGTTTCCCAGCCAGTTCGTCAACCTGCGGCTGGACGTGCAGGTGGTGCGCGACGCGGTGGTGGTGCCTGTAGCTGCGCTGCGCCACGGCAACAACGGCGACTTCGTCTTCGTCCTCAACGAGGACCGCACGGTCAGCCAGCGCGTGGTCAAGGCCGGGCAGGCCACGGTCGACAAGGTGCAGATCGTGCAGGGCCTGCAGCTGGGCGAGCGCGTCATCACCGAGGGCGCCGACCGCCTGCGCGACGGCTCGCGCGTGGTGCTGCCGGGCGAGGGGCGGGGCACGCCGGGGCCCGGCGGCTGGAGTGGAAGGCGGCCCGGGGCTTCGGCCGCGGCCGGCGGCGCCGGTGCGGCGCCGCAGGGGGCCAGCGGCCCCGCGGCCGCGGACAT
>NZ_JADDOJ010000101.1 GCF_015159745.1 Ramlibacter aquaticus
GGCTCGGTTCGTCCATGGTCGGCTCGGGCTTCAGTCGTCCAGCATCGCCGGCAGGTGCTGCAGGGCGGTGAAGATGCGCTGGGCACCCGCCCGCTGCAGCGCCTCGGGGGCGTCGTGCCCGGCCTCGGGCGGGCAGTAGCCGAACACCGTCGCGCCCGCGGCCACGCCGGCCGTCACGCCGGTCACGGTGTCTTCCACCACCAGGCAGCGCGCCGGGTCCGCGCCGATGCCGGCGGCCGCCGCGAGGTACACGTCCGGGGCCGGCTTGGAACGCGGCGTCTCGTGGCCGCTGTAGACGCGGCCCTCGAAGAAGGGCCACAGGCCACAGCGCTGCAGCTGCAGTTCGACCTTGAAGCGGTCCGCCCCCGAAGCGACGGCGATACGGCCCTGCAGGCGCGCCGCGATGGCCTCCACCGCCTGCACCGCGCCGGCGATGGGCTGCACCTCGCGGGCCAGGCCCTCGTTGCGGCGCTCGCGGAAGCGCGTCATCCATTCCTCGGTCAGCGGCTGGCCGGTGCGCGCCTCGATCAGGCCGGCCTCGTCCTTCACCGCCTTGCCGACGAAGATGCGCATGCATTCCTCGCGGCTGAGCTTCCAGCCCAGTTCCTCCAGCATGTCGCGCAGCACGCCGTTGGTGATGCGCTCGCTGTCCACGAGCACACCGTCGCAGTCGAAGAGAACGGCATCGAAACGGGGCATGCGGCCATGGTAGCGCAGGCCATCGCGTGCCGCTTCCGGACGCGTGCGGGTTCAGGCGCCCGCGTCGCCCGGCGCGGCGGCGAGGTAGTACCAACGCCCGCCTTCGCGCACGAATCGGCTGCATTC
This sequence comes from Ramlibacter aquaticus, assembly GCF_015159745.1. Classification (GTDB taxonomy): domain Bacteria; phylum Pseudomonadota; class Gammaproteobacteria; order Burkholderiales; family Burkholderiaceae_C; genus Ramlibacter; species Ramlibacter aquaticus. The sequence continues at coordinate 826 of NZ_JADDOJ010000101.1, forward strand.
CTCGATCCGCCCGGCCGGGCCGCCGCCGGCGCGGAAGCGCGCCACGAAGCGGACCTCGGCATGGTCCGCGTCCAGCGCGCGATGGCCCTGCACCGTGAGCCCCAGCCACTTCACGCCGCCCTCCTCGATCGCACGGGCCGGGCGGGTGGACGGGTGCCAGGTCGCCAGCAGGTAGGCCTCGGCCCCGCGGGTGAAGGCCGTGTAGCGCGAGCGCATGAGCGACTCGGCGTCCGGGGCGGCCTCGCCGCCCTCGATGAAGCGGCCGCAGCAGGCGGCGTACGCCAGCGGCCGGCCACAGGGGCAGCCGCCAGCCGGCGTGGCGGTTCCGGCGGCGCGGCTCACAGCGCGCGCTGGATGAGGATCTTCTGCACGTCCGAGGTGCCCTCGTAGATCTGGCACACACGCACGTCGCGCCAGATGCGCTCGACCGGGAAGTCGCTCACGTAGCCGTAGCCGCCCAGGGTCTGGATCGCCGCGCTGCAGACCTGCTCGGCCACCTCGCTGGCGAAGAGTTTGGCCATGGCGGCCTCCTTCAGGCAGGGCCGGCCGGCGTCACGCAGCGCCGCCGCGTGCCACACCAGCTGGCGCGCGGCCTCCAGCTGCGTCGCGCAGTCGGCCAGCCGGAAGCCCACCGCCTGGTGGTTGAAGATCGCCGTGCCGAAGCTCTCGCGTTCCTTGGCGTAGCGGATCGCCACCTCCAGCGCGCTGCGCGCCATGCCGATGCTCTGCGCCGCGATGCCGATGCGCCCGCCCTCCAGCGCCGACAGCGCGATGCGGTAGCCCTCGCCCTCCTCGCCGATGCGGTGGTCCACCGGGATGCGGCAGCCCTCGAAGCGGATCTGCGCCGTGTCGCTGGAGTGCTGGCCGACCTTGTCCTCCAGCCGCGCCACGGTGTAGCCCGGCGTGCGCGTGGGCACGAGGAAGGCGCTGATGCCCTTCTTGCCCGCCGCCTTGTCGGTGACCGCGACGACGATGGCGAGGTCGCCGTTCTTGCCGCTGGTGATGAACTGCTTGACGCCGTCGATCACGTAATGGTCGCCCTCGCGGCGGGCCGTGGTGCGCAGCGCCGAGGCGTCGCTGCCCACGTGCGGCTCGGTCAGGCAGAAGGCGCCCAGCATCTCGCCCTGGGCCAGCGGCCGCAGCCACTTCGCCTGCTGGGCCGGGCTGCCGTAGCGCATCAGGATGGCGTTGACCGGGCAGTTGGTCACGCTGATCGCGGTGCTGGTGCCGCCGTCACCGGCGGCGATCTCCTCCAGCACCAGGGCCAGCGTGAGGTAGTCCAGCCCGGCGCCGCCGAGTTCCTCGGGCACGCAGATGCCGTAGGCGCCCAGCGCGGCCAGCCCTCGGTGGGCCTCGCGCGGGAAGCAGTGCTCGCGGTCCCAGCGGGCCGCGTTTGGCCACAGCTGCTCCTGCGCGAAGGCGCGCACCGCGTCGCGGATCATTTCCTGGTCGGTCGTCAAAAGCATGGGGGGCTCCGGGGCCGCGAAGGGCCGGGCAGCGCCACGGCACCCGCCGGGGTGCCGTGGCAGGGGACGGGGTTCAGAGCAGTTCGATCGCGACCGCCGTGCCCTCGCCGCCGCCGATGCACAGCGTGGCGATGCCGCGCTTGAGGCCGCGGGCCTGGAGCGCGTGGATCAGCGTGACCATGATGCGCGCGCCCGAGGCACCGATGGGGTGGCCCAGCGCGCAGGCGCCGCCGTTGACGTTGACGATCTCGTGCGCCACCTTCAGTTCGGCCATGAGCGCCATGGGCACCACGGCGAAGGCCTCGTTCACCTCCCACAGGTCCACGTCGGAGACCTTCCAGCCGGTCCTCGCGAGCAGCTTCTGCACCGCGCCCACCGGGGCGGTCGTGAACCAGCCCGGCTCCTGCGCGTGCATGGCGTGGCCGACGATGCGGGCGATGGGCTTGCTGCCGGTGCGGCTGGCGGTGGACTCCTTCATCATCACCAGCGCGGCCGCGCCGTCGTTGATGCTGGAGCTGGAGGCGGCGGTGATGGTGCCGTCCTTCTTGAAGGCCGGGCGCAGCGTGGGGATCTTGTCGAGCTTGACCTTGCCCGGGCCCTCGTCGATGGCGACCACGCGCTCGCCGGCGCGGTCCTTCACGGTCACCGGGGTGATCTCGGTGGCGAAGGCGCCGCTCTCGGTGGCCTTCTTGGCGCGGGTGACCGAGGCCACGGCGAAGGCGTCCTGCGCCTCGCGCGTGAACTGGTACTTGGCCGCGCAATCCTCGCCGAAGGTGCCCATGGCGCGGCCGGGCTCGTAGGCGTCCTCCAGGCCGTCCAGCATCATGTGGTCGTAGACCTTGTCATGGCCCATGCGGTAGCCGCCGCGGCCCTTGAGCAGCAGGTAGGGCGCGTTGGTCATGCTCTCCATGCCGCCAGCCACCATGATCTCGTGCGAGCCGGCCAGCAGCATGTCGTGCGCGAACATGGCGGCCTTCATGCCGGAGCCGCACATCTTGGACAGGGTCACGGCGCCCGCGCTCTTGGGCAGGCCGGCCTTGAAGGCGGCCTGGCGCGCCGGGGCCTGGCCCTGGCCGGCCATCAGGCAGTTGCCGAACAGCACCTCGCCGACGGCGTCGCCGGGCACGCCCGCGCGCTCCAGCGCGGCGCGGATGGCGGCGCCGCCCAGGTCGTGCGCGGCCAGCGCGCTGAAGTCGCCCTGGAAGGCCCCCATGGGGGTGCGGGCGGCGCCGGTGATGACGATGGAATCGGTCATGGTGATCTCCTTGGGACAGTGGTTCAGTGAACGGGAAAGCGCCGTTCGCGCTCGTAGGGGAAGACGTCGAGCACGTCGCCCGACAGGATGCGTTCCTTGTGGCCCTGCCAGAAGCCGGGCTCCAGCAGGTCGGCGTGGTGCTTCATGAACACCTCGCGCACCGCCGGGTGGCCGAGCAGGAAGGGGCCGAAGGTCTCCGGGAACACGTCGCGCGGGCCGACGAAGTACCAGGGCTCGCCCGCCATCTCGTCCTCCTCGCAGCGCGGCGGCGGCACCGCGCGGAAGTTGCAGCCGGTGAGGTACTCGATCTCGTCGTAGTCGTAGAACACGACCTTGCCGTTGCGGGTGACGCCGAAGTTCTTCCACAGCATGTCGCCGGGGAAGATGTTGGCGGCCACCAGGTCCTTGATGGCGTTGCCGTACTCGACGACCGCGCGCTCCACCTGCGCCAGGGCCTGCTGCGCCTCGGGCGTGCCCGGCTGCGCGCGCAGGGCCTCGAAGGCCTCCTGCAGGTAGATGTTGAGCGGGATCATGCGGCGCTCGATGTAGAGGTGCTTGAGGATCACCTCCTCCTCGCCGTCGCCGTCGCGGTCGCTGATCTCCAGCAGGCTGGGCGCGAAGCGGCGGATCTCCTCCACCAGCTCGTCCTCGAAGCGCGCGCGCGGAAAGGCGACCTCGCTGTACTCCAGCGTGTCGGCCATGCGGCCCACGCGGTCGTGCTGCTTGACCAGCAGGTACTTGGCCTGCACGTCCTCGCGCGTGGTCTCCTTGGGCGCGGGGAAGCGGTCCTTGATCAGCTTGAAGACGTAGGGGAAGGACGGCAGGTCGAACACCAGCATCACCATGCCCTTGATGCCGGGCGCGATGCGGAAGCGGTCGCTGGAATGCCGCATGTGGTTGAGGAAGTCCCGGTAGAACAGGGTCTTGCCCTGCTTGGCCAGGCCCAGCGCGCTGTAGATCTCGGCGCGCGGCTTGCGCGGCATCAGCGCGCGCAGGAATTGCACGTAGGCCGCCGGCACCTCCATGTCGACCATGAAGTAGGCGCGGGCGAAGGAGAACAGCGAGAGCAGGTCGTCCTCGCCGATCAGGCAGGCGTCGATGCGCAGCCGGCCGTCCTCGCCGTGCAGGATGGGCAGCGCGAAGGGCAGCTCGTTGAAGCCGTTGATCACCTTGCCGACCAGGTAGGCGCCCTTGTTGCGGTAGAAGAGCGAGGACAGCACCTGGATCTGGAAGTTGGCCCGCAGCCGGGTCGGCGCCAGGCGCGCGCCCAGCGCCGCGACCACCCGCTGCGCATCGCGGGGCAGGTCCTCGAAGGGCCGCTGCAGCCGCATGTTGTCGACGATGCGCACCAGGGTGTCGACCAGGCTCTCCCGCGTGGGGTAGTAGGAGCGGTAGGTGGGCGCCGCGGCCGGCTCGTCGTTCTCGATGTACTCCGTGCTCACCGCGGGCCGCACGAAGATGAAGTCGTTGTGGAAGTGCGTGCGGTGCAGGATCTTGGTGGTGACCGAGTTGAAGAAGGTCTCGGCCAGCTCCGGCTGCAGGTGGTCCACCAGCAGCCCGATGTAGTGCAGCTTGACCTGCTGCCACACGTCCATGGGCTGCTCGCCGGCGCGGAACTCGGTCTCCAGGCGGCGCACGGCTTCGCGCACCCGCAGGTCGTAGAACTGGATGCGCTCGCGCTGGGCCCGTTGCTGGGCGTGCCAGTCGGCGGCCTCGAAGCGCTGCTTGGCCGCCGCCGACTCGGCACGGAACAGCCGGTAGTGGCGGTTGAAGCCGTCCAGCAGCGCCCGCGCGACCTCGTAGGCGAGCGGCGAATCCAGGCGCTGCGGAAAGACCGCCATGGGCTTGCGCTAGCGGCGGGCCGCCACCACGCCCTCCATGGCCGCCCGGTAGGCCGGGGCGATGCCGTCGTGGCTGGCGACCGACATGTGCAGGTCCTGCAGCAGGCCGTCGTGCACGCCGAAGGTCCAGCCGTGGATGGTGACCTTCTGGCCCTTGGCCCAGGCGTCCGTCATCACGGTGCTGACGGAGATGTTCACCACCTGCTCGATCACGTTCAGGTCGACCAGGGCGTCGCCGCGGTGCGCCTCGGGCAGCGCCTCCAGCATGTCCCAGTGGCGGTCGCGCACGTCCTGGATGTGGCGGATCCAGTTGTCGGCCAGGCCCACGCGCTGGTTGTTCAGCGCCGCCATCACGCCGCCGCAGCCGTAGTGGCCCACGACCATGATGTGCTGCACCTTCAGCATGTCGACCGCGAACTGGATGGCCGAGAGCGCGTTCAGGTCGGAGTGCACCACCACGTTGGCGACGTTGCGGTGCACGAACACCTCGCCCGGCTCCAGGCCGGTGATCTGGTTGGCGGGCACGCGCGAATCGCTGCAGCCGATCCACATGAACTTGGGCGTCTGCTGCTTCACCAGGCTGGTGAAGAAGCCGGGACGGTCCTTCTCCATCTGCGCAGCCCAGGCGCGGTTGTGGGAGAAGAGGTCGTGGATGGTGGTCATGTCTGGATTGTCGCCGCGCCGCGCGGGCTCACATGGTTTCGGCGAACAGCTCGCGGCCGATGAGCATGCGGCGGATCTCGCTGGTGCCCGCGCCGATCTCGTAGAGCTTGGCGTCGCGCCACAGGCGGCCCAGCGGGTACTCGTTGATGTAGCCGTTGCCGCCGAAGATCTGGATGCCCTCGCCCGCCATCCAGGTCGCCTTCTCGGCGCACCACAGGATGACGGAGGCGCAGTCCTTGCGCACCTGGCGCACGTGCTCGCTGCCCAGCATGTCCAGGTTCTTGCCCACCGTGTAGCAGAACGCGCGGCCGGCCTGCAGCACCGTGTACATGTCGGCGACCTTGCCCTGGATGAGCTGGAACTCGCCGATGCTCTGGCCGAACTGCTTGCGGTCGTGGATGTAGGGCACCACGTTGTCCATGACGGCCTGCATGATGCCCAGCGGTCCCGCGGCCAGCACCGCGCGCTCGTAGTCCAGCCCGCTCATCAGCACCCTGGCGCCGCCGTTCACCTGGCCCAGCAAGTTGGCGGCCGGCACCTCGACGTTGTCGAACACCAGCTCGCCGGTGTGGCTGCCGCGCATGCCCAGCTTGTCCAGCTTCTGCGCGATGGAGAAGCCCTTCATGCCCTTCTCGACGAGGAAGGCGGTCACGCCGCGCGCGCCCAGTTCGGGCTCGGTCTTGGCGTAGACCACCAGCGTGTCGGCGTCCGGGCCGTTGGTGATCCACATCTTGCTGCCGTTGAGCAGGTAGTAGCCGTTCTTCTCCTCGGCCTTGAGCTTCATGCTGATCACGTCGCTGCCGGCGCCCGGCTCGCTCATGGCCAGCGCGCCCACGTGCTCGCCGCTGATCAGCTTGGGCAGGTACTTGCGGCGCTGCGCGTCGGTGCCGTTGCGCTTGATCTGGTTCACGCACAGGTTGGAGTGCGCGCCGTAGGACAGGCCCACCGAGGCGGAGGCGCGCGAGATCTCCTCCATCGCGACCATGTGCGCCAGGTAGCCCATGCCCGCGCCGCCGAGTTCCTCGGGCACGGTGATGCCCAGCACGCCGATCTCGCCCATCTTGCGCCACAGGTCCATGGGGAACTGGTCGCTGCGGTCGATCTCGGCGGCGCGCGGCGCGATCTCGGCCTGCGCGAAGTCGCGCACGGCCTCGCGCAGGGCGTCGATGTCCTCGCCGAGCTGGAAGTTCAGGCCGGGAAGCTGGTGCATGGGGGGTCTCCTGGTGTCGTTCAGTTCCGCACGCCGTCGCGTCCGGTGATGGTCATCTCGGTCGCCGTCATGGTGGCGATGAGCTTCTCGCGGCCTTCGTCGATCGCGAAGGCCCGGCCCTCGACCACGGTGATGGTGCGGCCGGGCTTGGCCACCAGCCCTTCCATGCGGAAGCGCTGGCCGCGTCCCGGGGCGAGCAGGTTGATCTTGTATTCGATGGTGAGGATGCCGGCGTCGGCCGGCATCAGGCTGAAGGCCGCATAGCCGCAGGCGGAGTCCAGCGCGGTGGCGATCATGCCCGCGTGCAGGAAGCCGTGCTGCTGGGTCAGGCGGGCGTCGAAGGGCAGCTCGATCACGGCCCGCCCCGGGGTCACCTCGGCCAGGGTCGCGCCCAGCGTCGCCATGGCCGCCTGCAGGCCGAAGCTCTCGCGCACCCGCCGCTCGAAGTCGGGCGTGGCGGGCTGGAAGGCGGTGTCGGCCATGGCGTCCCTCGATTGACGTTTACGTAAACGTCAATTATGCCGCAGCGGCTCAGGCCGCCTGCCGGCCCTTCTCGATGCGGGCCAGCAGGGAGCGGGCTTCCTTCTCGTGCACCTTGACCTCGTCCAGGTTGGCCTGCAGGTCGGCCATCTGCTCTTCCAGCTGCTTGCGGTGCTGGGCCAGGATGGCCAGGAACTTCCGCAGCTGCGGCCCGGTGTCGCGCGGGCTGTCGTACATGTCGATGATCTCGCGCGCCTCGGACAGCGACAGGCCCAGGCGCTTGGCGCGCAGGGTGAGCTTGAGGCGAGTGCGGTCGCGCGCCGAATAGATGCGGTTGCGCCCGCCGGGGCCGCTGCGCTCGGGCTGCAGCAGGCCCATGTCCTCGTAGAAGCGCATCGCCCGGGTGGTGAGGTCGAACTCGCGGGCGAGGTCGCTGATGGTGTACGTGGGTGAAGTCGCCATGGGGCCTTGCGCGTGGGGGACAGCGCACGCGTGGCGCCGCCCTAGAATGGCGATTACATATGACGTTTACGTCAACGTCAATCAGGATCCCCGCCCCATGAATGCCCTGGAACAACGACTGCAGTACCCGTTCGGGGACGCCCTGCCCGCGCCCGGCCAGACCCTGGAGGTGGCCGAGGGTGTGCGCTGGCTGCGCATGGGCCTGCCCTTCGCGCTGGACCACATCAACCTCTGGCTGCTGCGCGACCGCATCGACGGCCGCGAGGGCTGGACCGTGGTCGACTGCGGCATCAGCCGGGACGAGACCCAGGCCCTGTGGGAGCAGATCTTCGAGAAGGAGCTCGGCGGCCTGCCGGTGCTGCGCGTGATCGTCACGCACATGCACCCGGACCACGTCGGCCTGGCCTGGTGGCTGTGCGAGCGCTGGAACGCGCCGCTGTGGATCAGCGCCACCGACTACTACGCGGCGCGCGAGGCCTCGCGCTCCACCACCGGCAACGGCGGCCCGGCGACCGCGGACTTCTTCGAGGCGCACGGCCTGCGCGACGCGGACTCGCTGGAGAAGATCCGCGCCCGCACCAGCTACTACCCGAGCATGGTGCCGCGCGTGCCGCGCCAGTTCCGCCGCCTGCAGGACGACCAGGTGGTGGAGATCGGCGGCCGCGGCTGGCACTGCATCGCCGGCTTCGGCCACGCGCCGGAGCACATCGCGCTGCACTGCCCGCAGGCCCGCCTGCTGATCAGCGGCGACATGCTGCTGCCTCGCATTTCCACCAACGTGAGCGTGTGGGAGCTGGAGCCCGAGTCCAACCCGCTGCAGGCCTTCCTGGCCTCCATCGACCGCTTCGCGGGCATGCCGGAAGAGACGCTGGTGCTGCCCTCGCACGGCAAGCCCTTCCACGGCATCCGCGAGCGCCTGTCGCAGCTGCACACCCACCACGCGGAGCGCCTGGTGGAGGTCGAGGAGGCCTGCGCACGCACGCCGCAATCGGCGCACGACGTGCTCCCGGTGCTGTTCAAGCGGCCGCTGGACCTGCACCAGATCACCTTCGCCATGGGCGAGGCCATCGCCCACCTGCACATGCTGTGGTTCGCGGGCCGCCTGCGGCGGATGCAGGACGCCGCGGGCACCTGGCGCTTCGCACCGGCCTAGGGCCGGCGCGGGCGGCGCTCAGGCGCGGCCGGCCTCGGCCACCGCGTCCCAGGCCGGGGGGGCCTCCGGCAGCGAGAAGTAGACCGTGGTGCCCCGGCCCGGCGCCGACGATGCCCAGACCCGGCCCAGGTGGCGCGCCACGATGCGGCGCACTGTCGCCAGGCCCACGCCCGTGCCCGGGAATTCGGCCTCGGTGTGCAGGCGGTGGAAGGCGTTGAACAGCTTGCCTGCGTAGGCCATGTCGAAGCCGACGCCGTTGTCGCGCACGAACCAGGCCTGCTGGTCCGGGTCATGGCCGAACTCGATGCGCGCCTCGGGCACGCCGGCGCTGAACTTCCAGGCGTTGCCCAGCAGGTTCTCCAGCACCACGCGCAGCAGCCGCGGATCGCCGGGGGTGGCGAGCCCGGGCTGGACCTGCGCGTGCACGACGCGCTCCGGCTGCGCCATGCGCAGCGCCTCCAGCGTGTCCTCCGCCGCGGCGCTCAGGTCGACCGTGGTCCACTCCAGGGGCGCACGCGTCACGCGTGAGAGCGAGAGCATGGCCTCGATCTGGCGCTCCATCTTGTGCACGCCGGCCAGGATGCGCGCGAGGTAGTGCTGCACGCGCGGGTCGTCCTGGCCCAGGCGGCCCTGCAGCGCCTGGCTGAAGCCGGCGATGGCGGCCAGCGGCGCCCGCAGGTCGTGCGAGACCGAGTACGAGAAGGCTTCCAGCTCCTGGTTGGAGGTGCGCAGCGCCGCCTCGATGGCCTTCAGGCCACTGACGTCGGCGTCGATGCCGACCCAGGACACCAGGTTGCCGGCTTCGTCCAGGATGGGCGTGGCCCGGTAGGACATGGTGTGCCAGTGGCCGTCACGCCCCAGGAAGCGGCGCGTCCCCGAGTACGGGGCGCGGCTGCCGCGCGAGCGCTCCCAGTTGGCGATCACGGCGTCGCGGTCTTCGGGATGCACCGCCTGCAGCCAGCCCAGCCCCAGGGAGTCGGCCGGGCTGCCGCCCACCAGCGCATACCAGGCCCGGTTGAGGAAGGTGACTGCGCCGCTTGCGTCGGTGTTCCACACCACCTCGGGCGCCTGCTCGGCCAGGGCGCGGAACAGGCGCTCCTGGCGCGACAGCTCGGCGGTGCGCTCGGCGATGCGCTGCTCCAGCCCGGCGTTGAGCTCGCGCACCTGGGCCAGCAGCTGCGCATTGCGGATCGCCACCGTCGCCAGCTGGGACAGCTCCAGCGCCACCGACAGGTCGCGCTCGTCGAACTCGCCCTCGTGCTTGCCGGTGATCTGCAGGCTGCCGATGACGCGCCCGTCGGCGCCGCACAGGGGCAGCGTCATCGCCTGGGCATCGGCCAGCGGCAGCCCGGGCGGCAGGTCCGTGCGCAGCCGCGCCTCGCGCGCGCCCAGCACGCGCCGCACCTGGCCGCAGAGCTCGTCGACCACGCCCTCCACGGTGGGCCGCGCGGTGATGGTGGGCGCGGCCTCGGCGGCGCGCTGCAGCATCAGCGAGAAGCGCTGCATGGCCTGTTCGCCCGCCCGCAGGGCCTGCTCCTGCAGCTTGCGCTCGGTCACGTCCTGCACCACGCCGGAGAGCCAGGTCGGCTCGCCCGCCGCGTCCAGCCGGGGCTTGGCGATCTCGTGCATCCAGGCCAGCCGCCCGTCGGGGCGCAGCACGCGGTACTCGGTCTCCACCAGCCGGCCCTCGCGCAGCGCGGCCAGGCGCGTGGGCGCGAACAGCCCGCGGTCCTCGGGGTGCATATGGCGCAGGAAGGAGCGGCGGCTGAAGTCGAAGGTCGTGGGGTCCATGCCGAACAGCACGAAGACCTCGTCCGACCACCACAGCCGCCCGCTGACCGGGTCCTCTTCCCAGTGGCCCATGCGGCCGATGCGCTGGGCTTCCTCCAGCTTGGCGCGGGCCTCCTCGAGCTCGCGCAGGTGGCCCAGCTGCTCGACCTCGAGCCGCCGCTTCTCGGTCAAGTCGGTGAACACCACCAGGCCGCCGACAGCCGGCGGGCCGCCGCCGATCGGCTGCCAGCTGCACTGCACCAGCCGGCCCTCGGGCACCTGGGCATTGCGCAGGAACACCAGCGCCTGCCCGGTGCCGCCGGCGGCCGCGAGCGCCAGCGGCGTGGCCGCCGCGGGCAGCGGTGTCTCGCCATCCGGCCCGAAGAAGCCCAGGGCCTGGAACCAGCCCGTCCCGGGCGCCTCCGCGACCTGCGGGAAGAGCTGGCCCGCGGCCCGGTTCGACAGCAGGCGCTCACCGTCGGGGCCGACCGCGAGCAGCGCCTCCTGCATGCTGTTGAGCACCAGGTCCAGCAGCCCCAGGGTGTGGTGGCTGCGCTGCAGCTCGGCCTCCAGGGCCTCCTGCCGGCCCTGCAGCGAATCGGCCAGGCGGTTGAAGGCGGCACCTATGCGCGACAGCTCCATGCGGCTGTCCTCGTGCATGGGGACGCGGGCGCCCAGGTCGCCCTGCTCGAAGGCATGCACCGCGCGCAGGATCCGGTCGGTGGGGCGCAGGATGAAGCGCCCGCCCAGCCACCAGGCCAGCAGCAGCATGGCGGCCAGCGTGAGGCCGGCGGCGGCGGCCACGTCCCGCATGCGCTGCGCCGCGCCCACGCCCAGCAGCGGCCGCGCCAGGCCCACGCGCACCACCAGGCCGTCGCCCTGCACCTGGCGGGTCTGGCCGAAGGCGTAGACACGCCGTTCGCCCGCGGCGTCGCGGACCTCGGCCTCGCCCGAGAGCGGGGGCAGCACCGGCGACAGCGTGGAGGGCGCATCGCCCTCGCCCGCCGGCCAGGCCATGAGCAGGCGCCCCTGCCGGTCGGACACCGCCACGTCGGCGTCGGGCGGCAGGCGCACGCCTTTCATCTGGTCGGCCGCCTGCTCGAGGTTGGCCAGCGCGAAGAGCACGCCGGTGACGCGCCCGCCGTCGACCAGCGGCAGCGCGAACGGCAGGCCGCGCAGGCCCGAGACGCGGCCGGTGACGGGCTGGCCCATGACGAAATCGCCGCTGGCCAGGGCGCGCTGGAAGTAGTCGCGCCCGGCGGCGCTGGTGGGCCCGCTCTGGGCTTCCAGCGCATGGCAGACCACGTGGCCGTCCGGCGCGGCCAGGCCGATGTTGGTGTAGACGCCGTAGCGGTCCCGCAGCTGGCGGAAGAAGGCCTGGCAGCCGCTGCCGCTGCCCGCGCCCAGCCCGGGCACGGCGGCGATGGCCCGCAGCAACTGTTCGGTCGCCGTGATCAGGCGGTCCTCGTTGGAGGCCAGCAGCGAGGCGGAGAGCCGCAGCTGGGCGCGGGCCAGCTCGGCGGCCGCGTGGCTTTCGCGCAGGGCGACCCAGAGCGACAGCCCGCCCACCGGCAGCAGGGCGGCCGCCACCAGCACGACCAGGCGTTCGCGGAGTGTGAGTCGACCCTGCATCGACAGCCTGCGGGCGCGTTCAGCCGGCTACCAGGGCGGCAGCGGCTCTTCGCGCAGCTGTCCGCGCAGGCGGGCGTAATCGGGCACCACGGTCGCCACGGTTTCCCAGAAGCGCGGGCTGTGGTCCATCACGCGCAGGTGGCTGAGCTCGTGGGCGACCACGTAGTCGATCACGGCCATGCGGAAGTGCACCAGGCGCCAGTGCAGCCGGATGCGGCCGTCCGAGTGCGCGGTGCCCCAGCGCGTGCCCGCGTTGGACAGCAGCAGGCGCGTCCAGCGCACGCCGAGCTGGGCGGCGAAGTGGTCCAGGCGCTCGGTGAAGATGCGCGTGGCCTGGCGCATCAGCCAGGCCTGCACCGCGTCGCGGATCTGGGCCTCGCTGGCCGTGTGCGGCAGGCCCACGTGGAGCATGTGGCGGGCCACGCCCGGCAGGGCCTCGCCGGCCGTGTTCAGCACCGCGCCGGCGCTCGCATGGCGCGGGTCCAGCACCACGATCACGTTCTCGCCCAGGAAGGGGAAGCTGGCGCCGTCGCGCCACTCGATGCGGGCCTCGTCCATGCGGCGGCGGCGATCGCTGGCGTCGCCCAGCTTCTTCAGGATCCACGGCGCCTTGGACTGCACCGCCGCGTCGACCTCGGACAGCGGCACCCAGTTGGGCGCGCTCACCACCAGCCCCTCGGGGCCGACCATAAAGCCGATGTTGCGGCGGCGCGCGCGCTTGAACTCGAAGGCCACCACCGAGGCACCGAGGGCGGCCTCGCGGTTGGCACGCGGATGGCGGAAGGCCGCGGGCTCCAGGATCTGGTCCAGCCGCGGCTGCGGCACCACCGGGCCCGCCGTGGGCGGCGCGACGGGACGGCTGCGCCGCGGGGGCGCGGGCGGCGGGGTCCTGGTCTTG
>NZ_JADDOJ010000102.1 GCF_015159745.1 Ramlibacter aquaticus
GCCTTCCACCAGCGCAAGGTCGTCTGGAACGAACCCCTGGATTCCGGGAACGGGCTTTGCCATCGACCGCGCGCCTGTCCAGCCCCCGCCGACGGCGTTCCGTCGCGCGGGAAAGGCCTTTGGTGGCCCTGCAGGGTGCATTGGTGGATCGGCCGCTTCCGGCCGTCCCCCGCGGCCTAGCATGGCCCCGTTCTCCCGTTCCAGCGAACATCCCACCCGGGTGCTACGGCGCCCGTTCAGAGCGCCACCCGGCGCTCTTTTTTTTGCCGAGACACCCAGGCGACACCCCGGCGCGGGCGGTGGTGAACAATCCGGCAACTTCGGGGGACGAGCATGGCAGCACGCAATTCCTGGCTTCGCGGCGGCGTGGCCCTGGTGACGGGGGCCGCGAGCGGCATAGGCGCCGCGCTGGCGCAATCGCTGGCCCGGCGCGGCATGGACCTGGCCCTGGCCGACCGCAATGCAGACGGCCTCGCGGCGACCGCGCAGGCGGTTTCCGGCGTCGGCGTGCGCAGCAGCGTGCACCGGATCGACCTGGCCGACCGGGCCGCGATCGCGGCCCTGCCGGCGCAGGTGCTGGACAGCCACGGCCGGCTGAACGTGCTCGTCAACAACGCCGGGGTGGCCGTGGGCGGCAGCTTCCTGCAGGTCGACGAGAGCGACTTCGACCGCCTGATGGCCGTCAACTTCGAGGCCGTGGTCCGCCTGACGCGGGCCTTCCTTCCTGTGCTGCAGAAGGAGCCCGCCGCGCAGCTGGTGAACATCTCCAGCATCTTCGGCATCGTGGCGCCGCCCGGGCAGACGGCCTACTGCGCGAGCAAGTTCGCGGTGCGGGGCTTCTCCGAATCGCTGCGGCACGAACTCGCAGTGGCGGGCTCGCCGGTGGGGGTCACCGTGGTCCACCCGGGGGGCGTGCGCACCGCCATCGCCGAGAACGCGACGCCGCCGCGCGACGTCACGCCCGAGCTGCTCGCCCGGCAAAAGCAGGTCTGGGAGCGGATGCTGAAGATGCCCGCCGCCGAGGCGGGCGAGATCGTCGCCCGGGGCATCGAGCAGCGTGCGCTGCGCGTGCTGGTGGGCGACGATGCGCGCCAGGCCGCCTTCCTGCAGCGCCTGTTCCCGGTCGGCTACTGGCGCTTCATGGCCGCAGAGATCCGCCGGCGCACCGGTGGGGTGGGGGTCTGACCATGGCAAGCTGGCAAGCACGGATCGCCTCGGGCCTGGTGCGCGTGCGGGTGCGCCGCGCGCTGGGCGATCTCAGCGACGTGGCCCGCATTCGCCGGGCCTTCTCGCGGCCGCTGCCAGCGCCGCGCGGCGCGCGCTTCACGCCCGGCGAGGTCGGCGGCGTGCCGGGCGAATGGGTGGAGGCGGTGTCGGGCAGCGCGCGCGGCACGCTGCTCTACCTGCACGGCGGCGGGTTCGTGGCCTGCTCGCCGCGCTCGCACCGCTCGGTCACCGCGTCGCTCGCGCTGCGCGGTTTCCGCGTGTTCGTGCCGGACTACCGGCTCGCGCCCGAGCATCCCTTCCCCGCCGGGCTGGACGACTGCCTCGCCGCCTGGCGCGGCCTGGTGGCGCTGCAGCCCGAAGGCCTGGCGCCGCCGGCGGTGGCGGGCGACAGCGCGGGCGGCAACCTCGCCCTGGCGCTGATGCTGGCCCTGCGCGACGCGGGCGAGCCCCTGCCGGCCGCCGCGGGCCTGTTCTCGCCCTGCACCGACATGACGGGCGGCAGCCCCTCCATCCTGGACAACGCGAAGCGCGATGCCATGTTCCCCGGCGAGGGCCTGCAGCATTTCGCCAGCGCCTACCTGGGTGATGGCGACCGGGCCCATCCACTGGTCTCGCCCCTGCTGGCCGACCTCACCGGCCTGCCGCCGCTGCTGGTCCACGTGGGCGAAAGCGAGGCGCTGCGTGACGACAGCGTGCGCTTCGCCCGCAAGGCCGCCGATGCTGGCGTGGAAGTCTCGCTGCGCGTCTGGCCCGTGGTGCCGCACGTCTGGCAGCTGCTGTGGGCCCTGCCCGAGGCCCGCGCTTCGCTGGACGTGGCGGCCTCGTTCATGCTGGCCGCCCAGGCGCGCTGGCGGGCGGCCCGGCCCGCGCCGGCCGGTGCGCCGCCGGAAGAACTGGACGTGCTCATCGTCGGCGCCGGCCTGTCCGGCATCGGCGCGGCGGTGCACCTGCAGCAGGCCTTCCCGCGGCGGCGCTACGCCCTCCTGGAAGCGCGCCAGGCGATCGGTGGCACCTGGGACCTGTTCCGCTACCCGGGCGTGCGCTCCGACTCGGACATGTACACCCTGGGCTACGTGTTCAAGCCCTGGCGCGACGCCAAGGCCATCGCCGACGGCCCGGCCATCCGCGCCTACGTGCGCGAGACGGCGGCCGAGCACGGCGTGCTGCCGCACATCCGCTACGCCCAGCGCGTGGTGGCCGCGCACTGGTCCAGCCCGCTGGCGCGCTGGGACGTCGAAGTCGCCCACGGCGACGGCTCGCGCTCGCGCCTGGCCTGCCGCTTCCTCTGGATGTGCAGCGGCTATTACAGCTACGCCCAGGGCTACAAGCCCGCCTTCCCGGGCGAGTCTGCCTTCGGCGGCACGCTGGTGCACCCGCAGTTCTGGCCGCAGGGCCTGGACCATGCCGGCAAGCGCGTGGTGGTGATCGGCAGCGGTGCCACGGCGGTGACCCTGGTGCCCGAGATGGCGAAGACCGCCGCCCACGTGGTGATGCTGCAGCGCTCGCCCACCTACGTGGTGACGCGTCCCGCCGAGGACCCGGTCGCCGAATGGCTCAAGCGCCACCTGCCGGCCATGCTGGCCTACCGCCTGGTGCGCCTGAAGAACGTGGGCCTGGGCATGTTCTTCTTCCGCCTGGCCCGGCGCTGGCCCGAGGCCATGCAGCGGCGGCTGATCGGCTTCGCCCGCATGCAGCTGCCACCCGAGTTCGACCCGCGCCACTTCACGCCGCGCTACAAGCCCTGGGACCAGCGCATCTGCCTGGTGCCGGACGGCGACCTGTTCCGCGCCATCCGCAGCGGCAGCGCGGAGGTCGTGACCGACGAGATCGACACCTTCACGCCGCAGGGCATCCGCCTGAAGTCGGGGCGCGAGCTGGCGGCCGACATCGTGGTCAGTGCCACCGGCCTGCAGCTCAACGTGCTGGGCGACCTGCAGATCAGTGTCGACGGTGCGCCGGTGGACCTGTCACAGTGCCTGGTCTACAAGGGCATGATGTACAGCGGCGTGCCCAACCTGGTGTCCACCTTCGGCTACACCAACGCCTCCTGGACGCTGAAGGCGGACCTCACCGCCAACTACGCCTGCCGCCTGCTGCGCCACCTGGACCGCCAGGGCCAAGCCTACGCGGTGCCGCGCGCGGCGCCCGGGGTGGCACAGCAGCCCTTCCTGGACTTCAGCTCCGGCTACGTGGTGCGCGCCCTGGACCGGCTGCCCAAGCAGGGCGACCGCAAGCCCTGGCGGCTCTACCAGAACTACCTGCTGGACCTGCTCACCTTGCGCTACTCGCGCCTGGACGACGGCGTGCTGCAGTTCGGCGGGCCGGCCCCGAAGGGGTAAGCCCCGCATGACCCGGCGGCCCGCCGGCGCTAGCATGGGGGCATGAGCACGAATTCGACAGCCGCGCCGCAGGGGCGCATCGGTGTGGTGGGCCTGGGCGCGATGGGCCGGGGCATGGCGGGCTCCCTGCGCCGCGCCGGCTACGAGGTCCATGTCTGCGACGTGCGTGCCGAGGCCGCCCAGGCCTTCGCCGCCGAGGGCGGCGTGGCCTGCGCCACCCCCGCCGAGCTGGCCGCGCGCTGCGAGGTGGTGGTCAGCGTGGTGGTCAACGCCGCCCAGACCGAGGCCGTGCTCTTCGGCGAGGGCGGCGCCGCCGCCGCCATGCAGCCGGGCAGCCTGTTCGTGATGTGCTCCACCGTGGACCCCAACGTCTCCATCGCGCTGGAGGCGCGGCTGGAGGCGATGGGCCTGCTCTACCTGGATGCGCCCATTTCCGGCGGGGCCGCCCGAGCCGCCGCCGGGCAGATGACCATGATGACCGCGGGCCGGCCCCAGGCCTACGCCAAGGCCGGCGGGTCGCTGGAGGCCATGGCCGCGCAGGTCTACCGCCTGGGCGACCGGGCCGGCAACGGCAGCAAGGTGAAGATCATCAACCAGCTGCTGGCCGGCGTGCACATCGCCGCCGCGGCCGAGGCCATGGCCCTGGGCCTGCGCGAGGGCGTGGACGCGGCGGCGCTGTACGAGGTGATCACCCACAGCGCGGGCAACAGCTGGATGTTCGAGAACCGCATGGCGCACGTGCTGGCGGCCGACTACACGCCGCTGTCCGCCGTGGACATCTTCGTGAAGGACCTGGGGCTGGTGCTGGACACCGCGCGCGCGAGCAAGTTTCCGCTGCCGCTGGCCTCCACCGCGCACCAGATGTTCATGCAGGCGTCCACCGCCGGCTTCGGCCGCGAGGACGACGCCGCCGTGATCAAGATCTTCCCCGGCATCACGCTGCCGCAGCGGCCATGAGCGGGCTGCTGCTCGGCTGCATCGCCGACGACTTCACCGGCGCCACCGACCTGGCCAACAACCTGGTGCGCGCGGGCATGCGCACGGTGCAGGTCAACGGCGTGCCGGCGGGCGAGGCCCCGACAGGGGTGGACGCCATCGTGGTCGCGCTGAAGTCGCGCACCATACGCCCCGCCGACGCCGTCGCGCAGTCCCTCGCGGCGCTGCGCTGGCTGCAGGCCCAGGGCGTGGAGCAGGTCTACTTCAAGTACTGCTCGACCTTCGATTCCACGCCGGCGGGCAACATCGGCCCCGTTGCCGATGCCCTGCTGGACGCGCTGCACGGCCCGGGCCAGGGCTTCAGCATCGCCTGCCCGGCCTTCCCGGAGAACCAGCGCACGGTCTTCAAGGGCCACCTCTTCGTCGGCGACCTGCTGCTGTCCGACAGCGGCATGCGCCACCACCCGCTCACGCCCATGACCGACGCCAACCTGGTGCGCGTGCTGCAGGCGCAGGCGCGTCGCAAGGTCGGGCTGGTGGCCCAGGACGTGGTGCAGCGGGGACCGGCCGCGATCCGCGAGCGCTTCGCGGCGCTGCAGGCTGAGGGCGTGGGCCTCGCGGTGGTGGACGCGATCAGCAACGAGGACCTGATGCGCATCGGCGAGGCCCTGGCCGGCATGCCCCTGGTGACGGCCGGCTCCGGCATCGCGATCGGCCTGCCGCAGAACTGGCGCGCACGCGGGCTGCTGCCCGAAGGCCGTCGCGCCGATGCGTTGCCGGCGGCCGGCGGCGCGCAGGCGGTGCTCTCGGGCAGCTGCTCGACGGCCACCCATGCGCAGGTGGCCGACTGGCGGGCCCGCGGCCTGCCGGTCTTCACCATCGACCCGCTGGCGCTCGCGCACGGCGAGCGCGTGGTCGAGGCGGTGCTCGAATGGGCGACCCCGCTGCTGGCGCGGGGCCCCGTGCTGGTGAGCGCCACGGCCGAGCCTGCGGTGGTCAAGGCCGTGCAGGCCGAACTGGGCGCCGAGCGCGCGGGCACGCTGGTCGAGGAGGCGCTGTCGGGCATCGCCCGCGGCCTGGTGCGCGCCGGCGTGCGACAGCTGGTGGTGGCCGGGGGAGAGACCTCCGGCGCGGTGGTGCAGGCCCTGGGCGTCACGCGCATGGCCATCGGCCCGCAGATCGATCCGGGCGTGCCCTGGACGGGGGTGGAGTCGCCCTTGTGCCCGGGCGAGCTGCTCCACCTGGCGCTCAAGTCCGGCAACTTCGGCAGCACCGACTTCTTCAGCAAGGCGCTGCGCCTGCTGGCCGGGGCCGGCGCATGAGCGGCGCGGTGCGCGATGCCATCTGCCGCGCGGGCGCCTCGCTGCATGCGCGTGGCTACGCCCATGCCACGGCCGGGAACATCAGCGCGCGGCTTGCGGATGGCAGCTTCCTCATCACGCCCACCGACGCCTGCCTGGGCACGCTGGACGCGCTGCAGCTCTCGCACGTGGACGCGGACGGCACGCTGCTGGGCGGGGCGCGCGCCTCCAAGACGCTGGCCCTGCACCGGGCGATCTACGCCGCCGAACCCGAGGCGCGCTGCATCGTCCACACCCACGCGACGCACCTGGTGGCGCTCAGCCTGGCGGGCGTCTGGCACGCCGACGACATCCTGCCGCCGCTCACGCCCTACTACGTGATGAAGGTGGGCCACCTGCCGCTGGTGCCCTACCACCGGCCCGGCGACCCCGCCGTGGCGGGCGAGGTCCGCGACCGCATCCTGCGCTTCCGCGCGCGTGGCACGCCCCTGCGCGGGGTGATGCTGGACCGGTTGGGCCCCGTGGTCTGGCATGAGAGCGCCGAGGCCGCGAGCGCGGTGCTCGAGGAACTGGAGGAGACCGCGCGCCTCTGGCTGCTCGGCCAGCGCCAGGCCACGCCTCTGTCGCCGGCGCAGATCGATGAATTGCGGGTCGCCTTCGGCGCCCGCTGGTAAGGACACGACACCATGCCCCGTTTCGCCGCCAACCTCAGCATGCTCTACAACGAGCATGCCTTCCTCGACCGCTTCGCCGCCGCGGCGGCGGATGGCTTCCGCGCCGTCGAGTACCTGTTTCCCTACGAGTTCGAAGCCGCCGAGCTGGCGCGCCGGCTGCAGGCCCACGGGCTGGAGCAGGTGTTGTTCAACGCGCCCCCGGGCGACTGGGCAGCGGGCGAGCGCGGCCTGGCCTGCCTGCCCGGGCGCGAGCGCGAATTCCGCCAGGGCATCGAACAGGCGCTGGCCTACGCCGAGGTGCTGCGCTGCCCGCGCATCCATGTCATGGCCGGGCTCGCGCCCGCGGGCGTGGAGCGCAGCCGCCTGCAGGCCACCTACGAGGACAACCTGGCCTGGGCGGCCGGACAGGCCGCCGCCGCCGGCCGCGACCTGCTCATCGAGCCGATCAACCCCCGCGACATACCCGGCTTCTTCCTCAACCGGCAGGACGAGGCGCACCGCGTCGTGCAGGCCGTGGGCGCGCCCAACCTCAAGGTGCAGATGGACCTCTACCACTGCCAGGTCGTCGAGGGCGACCTGGCCATGAAGATCCGCCAGTACCTGCCCACCGGCCGGGTGGGCCATTTCCAGATCGCCGGCGTGCCCCAGCGGCACGAGCCGGACCTGGGCGAGTTGAATTACCCCTACCTCTTCGGCGTCATCGACGAGGTGGCCGCGGCCTGCGGCTGGACGGGCTGGGTGGGTTGCGAATACCGTCCGGCGCGCGGGGCGGTGCCGGACGGCACCCGCGCCGGGCTGGGCTGGCTGCCGCGCTGAGGGCGAGGCGGGCGACACCGGCTCGCGCGTGGCGGGCGTGCGCCCCGCGCGGGGCCCACGCCCTGCGGCCCGTTGTCCCGGTGCGCGGGCAAGCTCGACGTTCCGGGCCGGGCGTCCATGAGTGGGGCCTCAACCGTGGAGCCCCAACACCCGCCGGCTTGACGTGAATCAAGCGGCGCGCCCCCTGCGCGGCGCATCCTCGGCCCATGGAAACAAGCAGGGCCTGGCTGGCGACGCTGCGCCGGCACGGCGTCGCGCTGTCCGCCGTCGTGGCCGTGGTGGTGGCGGCCGCGGTCTGGGGCCCCGGCCTGCTGCTGGGTCCCGAAGTCCCGGTGCGCCGGGTGGAGCGGCGCGACTTCGTGCAGACCGTGGTCGCGACCGGGCGCGTCGCGACGCCGCACCGCACCAGCGTGGGGGTCCAGCTCACGGGCACCGTGCTGCGCGTGGCGGTGGAGGAGGGCCAGGCGGTGCGCGCGGGCGACCTGCTCTTCGAACTCGAATCGTCCGAGATGCAGGCCGCGCAGTCGCAGGCCGTGCTGGCGGTGCGGCAGGCCCAGGCCCGGCTGCGGCAGGTGCGCGAGTTGCAGGCACCCGTGGCCGAGCAGGCCCTGCGGCAGGCGCAGGCCAACCTGGACATGGCGCGCGGCACCCTGCAGCGCAACCGCGACCTGTTCGAGAAGAAGTTCATCGGCCAGGCGGCGCTGGACGACGCCGTGCGGGCCGAGCAGGTGGCCCAGGCCCAGGCGCGCACCGCGCAGGAGCAGCTGGCCAGCGCCCGGCCGGGCGGCAGCGACCTGGCCGCCGCGCAGGCGGCGCTGGCGCAGGCCGAGGCCGCGGCGCAGGCCGCCCAGGCCCGGCTGGCCTACACCCGGGTGCGGGCGCCAGTCGATGGCACGCTCATTGCCCGCAACGTGGAGCCGGGTGATCTCGTGCAGCCGGGCAAGGCCCTCATGGTGCTGTCGCCCGCCGGCGTGACCGAGCTCGTGGTGCTGATCGACGAGAAGAACCTGCACCTGCTGCGGCTGGGCCAGGACGCCCTGGCCTCGGCCGATGCCTATCCCGCGGAGCGCTTCCCGGCCGTGGTCTCGACCATCGATCCGGCCGTGGACCCGCAGCGTGGCTCGGTGGAGGTCAAGCTGCGCGTGCCGCGCCCGCCATCCGCCCTGCGCCAGGACATGACGGTCTCCGTCGACATCGAGGTGGCGCGCCGGCCGCAGGCCCTGCTGGTGGCCGCCGACGGGGTGCGCGACCCTGACAGCGCCCAGCCCTGGGCGCTGCGGGTCGAGGACGGCCACGCCCGGCGCCGCCCGCTGCGCATCGGCCTGCGCAGCGGCGGCTGGTGCGAGGTGCTGGAAGGCCTGGCGGCGGGCGATGCCGTGATCCCGGCCGCCAATGGCGGCGCGGTCGCCGTGCGCGAGGGCATGCGCGTGCGTGTCCAGGGCGCGCGCTGAGGCGGGGCAGGCCATGGCCACGGGCGCGAGCCAGCCAGCCAGCACGGCCGCACCGGTCGGTGGCTTTCCGCCCTGGCTGCCCTTCGAGTGGATCGTGGCCGTGCGCTTCCTGCGCGAGGGCCGCATGCAGACCCTGTTCATCCTGGTCGGCGTGGCCGTGGGGGTGGCGGTGATCGTGTTCATGTCGGCGCTGCTGAGCGGCATGCAGGCCAACTTCGTGCGGCGCGTGCTGACCGGGCAGCCCCACATCCAGCTGGTGCCCGCGCGGGAGGCGGCGCGCAGCCTGCGCGGGGGCGCCGGCGAGCGCGAGGGCGCCATCGTGCAGTCGCCGCTGCAGAGGCAGAAGGGCATCGACCAATGGCAGGCGGTCGCGGCGCAGCTGCGGCGCCTGCCCGAGGTCATGGACGTGGCGGTCGCCGTCAGCGGCTCGGCCCTGGCCGTGCGCGGCGACGCGAGCCGTGCCATCAGCCTGACCGGCATGGAGCCCGAGGACTACTACCGCATCATCCCCATGCAGGACAAGATCGTGGCCGGCAGCGCCGCGCTCTCGGCCACGGACATCCTGATCGGCACCGAGCTCGCGTCCGACCTGGGCGTGGGGGTGGGCGACAAGCTTCGGCTGACGGCGGCCAACGCGGACAACACGCTCACCATCGCCGGCCTGTTCGACCTCGGCAGCAAGGGCGCCAACCAGCGCAACGCCTTCATCCGGCTGCGCACCGCGCAGAGCCTGCTGGGGCTGCCCGGCGGCGTCAGCGTGATCAACGTGACGGTGCGCGACGTCTGGGCGGCCGAACAGGTGGCGCAGCGCATCGCGGCCGAGACCGGCGTCGAGTCCGACAGCTGGATCAAGACCAACGAGCAGTTCTTCAGCGCCGTGAGCGCGCAGACCACGGCGAACACCGCGATCCGCTTCTTCGTCGCGCTGTCGGTGGCGCTGGGCATCGCCAGCGTGCTGGTGGTGTCCGTGGTACAGAAGTCGCGCGAGATCGGCATCCTGCGCGCGATGGGCATCTCGCGCGGCCAGATCCTGCGCGTCTTCCTCCTGCAGGGCGGGCTGCTGGCCCTGGGCGGCTCGATCGCGGGCACCGCGATGGGCGCGCTGTCGCTGGTGCTGTGGCAGCGCCTGGCGCGCAACCCCGACGGCACGCCCCTGTTCGTGCTGACCCTGGAGCCGGGGCTGGCGGCCGCGAGCCTGGTCATCGCGACCCTTACCGGCCTGCTGGCCGCCTTCGCGCCGGCCCTGCGCGCGGCGCGGCTGGACCCTGCCGTGGCGATACGCGGATGACCGCCTTCGAATTCCAGCCGGGCGTGCCCGTGGTCGCCATGCGCGGGGTCCGCAAGTCCTTCAACGTCGGCGAGCCCAACGAGACCGAGGTGCTGCACGGCATCGACCTCAGCCTGCAGCGCGGCGAGTTCTATGCGCTGATGGGGCCCTCGGGCTCGGGCAAGAGCACCTTGCTCAACATCGTCGGCCTGCTGGACCGCCCCAGCGCCGGCCAGCTCGCCATCTGCGGCGAGGAGACCACGCGCCTGGACGACCGTTCGCTGACCCGGCTGCGCGGCCACGCGATCGGCTTCGTCTTCCAGTACCACCACCTGATCGGCGCCTTCAGCGCGGTGGAGAACGTGATGATGCCCATGCTGGCGGCCGGCCATCTCCCGCGCGAGGAGATGGCGCGCCGCGCCGCGGGGCTGATCGAGCAGGTGGGGCTGGCGCCCTGGCGCGACCAGCCGGCGGGGCGGCTTTCCGGTGGCCAGCAGCAGCGCGTGGCGGTGGCGCGTGCCCTGGCCATGGACCCGGCCCTGCTGCTCGCCGACGAGCCCACCGGCAACCTGGACAGCAAGAGCGCCGACCTGGTGTTCGGCCTCTTGCGCGACGCCAGCCGCGAGCGCGGCACCACGGTGCTCTTCGTCACCCACAACCCGGCCCTGGCGGCGCGCTGCGACCGCACGCTGCAGGTGGTCGACGGCAGCATGGCCGCCTAGGCGTCGCGCCTGGCCCAGGGCCCACAAAAAAAGACGCCCCGGCCGTGAGGCCGGGGCGTTCGGAGATACCCGTACAAACAAAGACTCTCGTTGCCGGCGCGGCGCATGGACGCTGCCCCGACCTGGTAAATGTATTCCTACAAATGCAAGATCGGCATCGGGGAATGCACCAGCGCCGCCGCGGGAACTTTCAGCGCGCCGGGTAGGCCACGTCGGCGCGGCGGTTCTCGGCCCAGGCCGCTTCGTCGTGGCCCTGGGCCTTGGGCTTCTCCTTGCCCCAGCTCACGGCTTCCATCTGGGAATCGCGCGCGCCGTAGACCTTGAGCGCCTTCTCCAGGGCCTCGGCGCGGCGCTGGCCCAGGGCCAGGTTGTATTCCGAGCTGCCACGCTCGTCGGTGTTGCCTTCGACGCGCACCGAGACCTCCGGGTGGGCCGCGAGGAATCGGCCCTGGAGTTCGACCACGGGCCGGTCCTTGGCCGCGATGCTGCTGTCGTCGAAGCCGAAATAGACGCTGCGCTTGCTGGACACCGGGTTGGCCGGGTCCAGCCAGGCCGGCAGGGCGGCCTTGGCCGCGGCGGGCGCCGGGGTCGCCGGTGCAGGCGCGGCCTTGGCCGGCGCCGGGGCGGCGGCGACGGGGGCCGTTTCGACCTTGGGGGTGCTGCTGCAGCCCCACAGCGTGGCGGCGCAGGCGAGGGCGAGGGTGGTGGAGAGGGAGATCTTCATGGGACAGCCTTCAGGACGGTTTTGTGTTGCTGAGCCTCAACTCTAGCAAAAGGATTCGCGCAAATGTAAGGAAGGGCCATCCGGTGTTCCGGATGGGCTGGCGGATCGCCGCCCTATACTCGACGCAAAGACAGCCTGGAGGGGACGCAATGGCGGGAGGCCGCAGCAGCAAGGTGAAGACGCAGCCTGAAGTGGTGGAGCCCGCGGCGCGCGTGCTCCGCCGTTTCCGCGTGGTGTTCAACGCCATGCGGGGCCACTTCCGCGAGGTCGAGAAGAAGGCCGGGCTGGCCGGCGCCCAGGTCTGGGCGCTGAGCGTGGTCCGTGACCGCCCCGGCATCGGCGTGGGCGGCCTCGCGCGCGAAATGGACATCCACCAGTCCACGGCCAGCAACCTGCTGCGCTCGCTGCTGGCCGGTGGCTTGGTGGCGGCGGACCGCGAGGGCGCGGACCGCCGGGCCGTGCAGCTGCACATCTCCGCCAAGGGGCTGAAGGTGCTGGACAAGGTGCCGGGCCCCTTCGAGGGCGTGCTGCCCAATGCCCTGCGCCAGCTCGACGCCCGCACCCTGGCCAGCCTGGACCGCCAGCTGGGCAAGCTCATCGACCACATCGGCGGCGACCCGGACGCGGCCACGGTGCCGCTGGGCCAGCGCGACCCGGGCTGAAGCGCCGGGCCGCGGCCCGCCTCAGCGGTAGAAAGGCTCGACGCTGCCCTTGAGCTTGAGCATCAGCGGGTTGCCCTTGCGGTCCAGGGTCTTGCCGGCCGGCACCTTCACCCAGCCTTCGCTGATGCAGTATTCCTCGACGTCGTGGCGTTCCTTGCCGTTGAAACGGATGCCCACGTCGTGCTCGAAGATTGCGGCGACGTGGTGCGGGCTGCGCGGATCGGCCGACAGGTGGTCGGGCAGCGGGGGGCGTTGGGAAGTCTCGCTCATGGGGTCAGGATTGTGAGGCATGGCCGGGCGCGGCCGCGGCGGCGAGGTGGCGCACCGCGCGGTCCACGCCAGGGCCCACCGGCAGGCCGCAGGCGTGCAGCGCGGCTTCCACGCCCGCCAGCGCGCCCAGGATCATGGCCGGGTTGCAGTCGCCCAGGTGGCCGATGCGGAAGGCACGGCCGGTCTGCGCGCCCAGGCCGCCGGCCATGGCCACCTGGAAGCGCTCGCGCGCCACATCGCGCAGGCCGTCGATGTCGGTGCCCGGCGGCACCCGCACGGTGGTGACGGACATGCATCGGCTCGCGGGCTCCACCGCGAAGAAGTCCAGTGCGCCGGCCTCGCGCCAGCCGGCCACGGCCGCATGCACCGCGCCGGCGACCAGCGCATGCCGCGCCCAGACCGCCTCCAGGCCTTCCGCGAACAACAGGCCCAGCGCCGCCTCCAGGCCCATCAGAAGGTTCTGCGGCGGCGTGCCGCAGAACTTCATGTAGGAAAGATCGGCGCGCCGCCGCACCCAGTCCCAGTAGTGGCGCGGCCCGGTGTTGGCCCGCGCCGCCTCGAAGGCGCGCTCGTTGACGGCCATGAAGGCGAGCCCGGGCGGGCACATCAGGCCCTTCTGCGAGGCGCCCACGGCGACGTCCACGCCCAGGTCATCCATGTGGAAGGGGGTGGCGCCCAGCGAGGCCACCACGTCGGACACCAGCAGGGCCGGGTGGTCCGCGGCGGCGATGGCGCCGCGCACCGCCTGCACCGGGCTGGTGATGCTGCTGGCGGTGTCCGTGTGCACCGCGAACACCGCGCGTATGCGGCGCTCGCGGTCCTGCCGCAGCGCCTCTTCCACGGCCCCGGCGTCCAGGGCGTAGCCCTCGCGCCAGGGCGTGCGCACCACGCGCCGGCCCAGGGCCTCGGCCTGCACGGCCCAGGATTCGCTGAAATGGCCGGTGCCGCACACCAGGGCGGTCGCGCCCGGGGGCAGCAGGTTCTCGATCACCGCCTCCCAGCCGCCGTGCCCGTTGGCGGCGTACATGAAGATGTCGCCCCGGGTGTGCAGCAGGCGCCGCAGCCCCTGCTCGCAGGCGGCGATGGTGGCGTCCACCCGCGGGTCGCCCAGGTCCATGGGCTGGCCGCTCATGGCGTGCAGCACGTCGTCGGGGATGGGCGTGGGGCCGGGGGAATGCAGGAAG
>NZ_JADDOJ010000103.1 GCF_015159745.1 Ramlibacter aquaticus
CCGCGCGCTCCGCGTCAGTGAGCTCGATGTTGCTGGTGCGGGTATATGCATTGGGCATGAGGCATCTCCGAGGATGCCTCATCCCATGCAGTTTTCGTGCCTATGAATTAGCGGGACAGGACACTAGCAAAGAACACCCACGCGTGCGCTCCATTCCCGGAGCGGGAAATCTCCAGCGCCACCGGTACGCCCAGTTCATCGCAGGACTTCAGGAATGCCAGCGCATCGGCTCGCCATTCCGCCTCGTCGAAGTCGACCGCGAGGAAATAGCAGCTGTCGTCTTCCAGCAGCGGATACACCCCGACTGTGTGCTCACCGGCCAGATGGTCGTAGATCACTGCGTCGGACAGAGGGATCAGCAGACGATTGCTGCAGTCCCCGCACTTGATGCGCGGCTTCTCGCAGACACCGGCGCGCCATTCGTTTGCGCACGCGGGCGTGTAGCCAGTCTTGCCGGAGGTCTTGCCCTCCCAGCGGATCGGGTAAACATCCGTGCGCCCACGAAACAGCCGACGGAACAGTGCCACCTTCTCGGCGGTGGAAAGCTTGGACGGCTCCGGCTCTCGCGCCACCAGGACGACCGGTTGCGGCGGACGCCACTGGATACCGTGCGATTCGAGCAGGGCGATCAGGCGGGCGTTTTCGGCTCGCAATCCGGACAGTTCATCGCGATCCGGCATCGAATCCGGACCTTGAGAGCAGATCGTCCATGTCATCACCGACACCGTAGCCAAGGTTATGGCCGAGGCGCCGCACGGCGTCCAGACGGGCCGGCAGTGCGTGCCAGCGATCCTCGGGCAGCGAACCGATAGTCGTCAACGCCTGCTCGAACATCCGCACCAGGGCGTTGAAGTAGCCCTCGTCCTGCAGGCCCACATCGCTGCTAAAGCCGACAGCGCGCTCGCAGAAGAACACAGCCAGCTCCGCCAAGCCTTCTGGTTGGCCTATGGCCTTCTTGTAGTCGGCGATGGCCTTCTTCGCCTTGGTGACCGAGGTGTCCTGATTCTTGAACACATCGGGCCACAGCCAGCGGTCGATGATGGTCTTGTAGGGTTTCAGTACGTCGTCGCCGAGTCCGAGGCGGGCGTGCAGGAACGCTTGATTGTCCTTGCTCGCCGCGTACAAGTCCTGCACCAACCCAAGCAGGCCAGCACGATCGACTCCGGCGAGCCTGGACTTGACGTCGCTCCAGGTGGGTGAGCTCTTCTTCGTGACCATTCGCCCTATTCCTCGGCGATGTCCGGCTGGCCGTCGGACTCGATTCGTTTGAGCGCCCGGTCAAAGTCGCTCACGAAAAGCCGGTCCTGAACGATGCGGTATTTCTCGAATTCGCTTTCGGCGTGAGCCTTGGCGATTTCCGCCGTGACCTTGCCCGCGTCCTGCAGCACCTCCCGATCGGTGGCCTCGATGAAGCGGTTCAGGCGCGTCTCCCAATCCTGCATGGTCATCGGGATCTTGCGTTGTGCCATGTCCTCGGCCACACCCAGATAGGCGTTGACCAGGCGGGATAGTTGCGCCATTTCGGGCTCGGTCAGGTAATTCTTGGCGACCACGACATCAAACTTTTGGATCTTGCCCAGCGGCCCGTCTTTCCATGTTTGATGCCTGACCGGGTTACGAGCCCTCGATCACCCGTGCCACATCACCGCGGCATTCGGCGCACTTGCCCACCAGCAGCAAGTCGCCGCCCTTGATGTTTCCGCTGAAATTGGTGATCGTTGTTTCGTGATGGCAGTGGCCGCCCCAGACGTTGGACAGCAGCCGCTGGCGGATATTGGAGGGAATCGATTCCCAGCGCTGACGGGCTGGCTTGGTGAAAGTGGGCAGTGATTCAATCGCCACGGATCACTCCTCGAACAATTCAGAGTGCGTGCCTGCCCGCACAAAGATGATGGCGTTGCCATACAGGCGGTAAATGAGCAGGAAGTCGCCGCCGATGTGACATTCGCGGTGGTCAGCCCAATCACCCTTCAGCGGGTGATCCAGCCATTCAGGCCCCAGCGGCGCATCGTTGCCAATGAGCAGCAACATCGCCTCCTTCAGCCGCTTCAGGTCGTAGCGGCCCGAACGCGAGAGGCGTTCCCAGTCTTTGAGGAAAGTCTTGGTGTAATCGCTCGCCCTGGGCAGCGGCGCCCGCTTACTGCTGGCGGGCTTTTTCGAGGTCATCGATCAGGGCGTCTGCAGACCCAAAACGGGCGGTGCGCGCCTTGGCCATGGCGCGGGCTTCTTCCATCGCCGCGCGGGTCTGGGCGTTAGGCACCTTCAACTCCAGCGGGAAGGCCTGGTCGTTCACCACGCGCTTGAGCAGGATGCGCACGGCATCAGACACCGACAGCCCCATGGCTGCCAGAGCCTCACTGGCTTGCGTCTTGATTTCGTCGTCCACCCGGACGTGCAGCATCGTGGAATGAGCCATGATCGAATCCTCCGTTTCCGCAATTATGTATCTCGTCTGCGATACGGTCAAGTAACCGCTGGCGGTGCTCTGGCGGCGTTCGATGCCTGACTGGCGGCCTTGGTTTACGCTGAACCGGCACGCGTAAGTTGTTGATTTTGCAAGGCCTGTGAAAGCCCTCGGGGGGCGTTCACAGCAGGCCAGGCCGGACGGTCCCGTCAGTGCAGCGGGACGGTCAGCCCGACTGTCCAGCGGCGCGCCGGCCTCCTGTACAACTGCCCTTCGCCGATCTCGCTGGCCAGCACGGCGTCCCGGCGGTTGGAGAGGTTGGTTCCCGTCATGGACACCTTGACGCCGCCTTCGAAGACGTAGCCGAGCGAGGCGTCGATCGTCGTGTAGCCGGGCACTTCGACCGCATTGCCCATGTCGAGGAAGCGGCGCCCCGTGTACGACGCCACCAGCGACGCCTGCCAGCCCCTCATCGGGGCGAACATGAGCCCGGCGCCCGCGAGCACACGGGCGCTGAGCGGCAGGGCATTGCCCGCCAGCTGCGTCACGACGCCATCCTGCAACGTGTTGAAGTCCACGTAGCGCGCCTTGCTGTGGCTGACATGCGCGACGGCGTTCAAGCCCGGCTGCAGCCGGTATGTGCCTTCAAGTTCCCACCCGGTCACCCGCTGGCGCCCGCCATTCCTGAGCACGGGCTGGCCGTCCTCCTGGGCCGTCACGGCCTGGTTGTCGAAGTTCACGGCGAAGGCGCTCAGGTCGAGGTCGAACCGCCCATCCAGCCCGTCCGCCTTGATGCCCGCCTGGAAGCTGCGCTGCGTTTCAGGTTGGAGGATGGGGGAACGCGCCGCGTCCGGCCCGAAGTCGACTTGGGTGGGCTGGAAGGTACGGCCCAGGTTGGCATGCACCATGACGTCATCGAAATCGCCGCTCGCATCGCGCCAGACTTTCAGCTGCGCGCCGATCGAGCCGCTCCACCGGTTGTTGGTCTGCGCCTGCGCCAGGCTGCCGTCGGCATCCTGCCCGACACGGCGCTCGTCCGTGTGGTTCCAGCGCAGGCCGGCCAGGATGCTGAGGCGGTCGCTCGCCAGGATGCGCGTCTGGCCATAGACACCGAAGAAATTCCGGCGATCGGCCAGGGACTCGGCATCGGTGGGTGTCCCCGCCGAACTGGCCGGGGCCATGCCGGCCCCCAGGGGCACGGCATAGGTGAACGCCGTGCTTTGCTGGGAAGCCCGGCCGTAGAGCTCGTTGAACCCATAGGTCACCATCAGCCACGGGACGGGCCTCGCGGTGATGTGCGAATCGATGAAGACGTCGGCCAGCTGCCTGTGTTGCACCGCGCCTGCGGCGTTGTCCCCTGCGGCGTCGAGGAAGCGGTCGACCAGGAATCCCCGCGTGCTGTTCACCGTGGAATGCGTGAGCGAGACCGTGGTTCCCCAGTCCCCGATGGCGAGGCGGCGGTTGTACCCCAGCACCAGCTGGTACCGCTCGGTGTTGAGTCGCGCGTCCGCCGGGTTCTGGTTGAAGTCGACCGGCAAGCCGGCGCCCAGGCGGCCCGCGTTGTCGACGGGCGAGGGGCTGCCGGGCTTCTGGCGCAGCGCCAAGGCGCTTAGGTCGACCCGGACCACGCCGCCGGCCAGTGGCATGGCCATCCGGTAGGTCGCTTCGGCCCGCTTGAACCCCGACCGTGGGTTGGAGTCCGGCTGGCTCTCCAGGGCACCGCTGATCGACTGCTTCAGCTCACCCGTGGACAGCACGGTGGAACCTTCCACGCCGGCCGCCCCGAACGATCCATAGGTGAGCGTCATCGCCGAGGCGGCCTTGCCCGCGGGGTAATGCACGACGTTGACCGTGCCGGCGAAGGCCGTGGTGCCAAAGTAGACAGGCGCCATCCCGCGCAGGATCTCGATCCGCTCGACGTTGTTGAGGTTGACGGCCTCGAACTGCGGGAGGAAGGCCCCGCCTGCCGGGATGCCGTCGATCAGCAGGAGGAAGTCGTCCACTTCACGCATGCCCAGCAAGCCGGGCACGGCACCGGAGGGCCCGGCATCGCCACCCTGGGCGACCTGGATGCCGCCCACGAGGGCGAGGGCGCTGCGCAGGTCACGCGCGCCCCGAGCACGGATGTCCTCGCCGGTGACCACCGTCATGGACAGGGGGACTTCCTGCACCTGCTCGCCGAAGCGGGTGGCGGTGACCTGGACCTTGTCCAGGGGCGACCGGTTGGAAGCCTGCTCGGCGAGAGCCGCGTCAGCGGCCGCGGTGGCGCAGCATGCGATGGCGGCGGCCGCAAGAAGTCTGCATGTCATGGAAGTTGGGCTCAGCTCGGCCCCTGGCACCTGCGGCCGCCAGGGGCTGGGGCGCGCGTGCGGGCACGCCGGGACGCCGGCCCGCTGCCCCGTGCAGCGGGCCGCACCGCATCAGCCGGCGGCCGTCACGGCCGCTGGGCGCTGGGCCGCCGCCTTGGGCAGCTTCTGCCCGTCCGCGGTCGGCTCGACAGCGCGCGCCTTCGACGGATAGGGCTTGCCACCCATCAGCCCCGCCCACAGCACCTTGTTGTAGGCCATGGCGTCCACCTTATCCTCCTCGGAGAAATCGAACTGCCGGGTCTTGGCGACCCAGTAGCGCGCGTCGTGGGTCGGCTTGGCCGCGGCGGCATAGGCCACCGTGGTCGGCAGCGGCAGTGCGGTGGCCTTCAGGAGGCTGGACGCCGTCGCTGTGTAGGTCCAGCTCGTCTGCGCCAGGTCGAACACGGCCGTCATGGGCGACTGGCTGGCGTCGAACACGCCCAGGTGGTCCAGGCCCAGGATGTCGGTGATCGTCCTCAGGACGTTGACCGTGGTGTAGCGGTTGCTCACGACAGCACCCTTCTTGACATAGGGGCCGACCACGAAGGCCGTGCTGCGGTGGGCATCCACATGGTCAGGGCCGTCCTGCGCGTCGTCCTCGACGATGAAGATGAGGGTGTTCGACGCGTACGGGCTCTTGGCGACCTTCTCGATCAGGCGGCCGACCGCGTAGTCGTTGTCGGCGACCTGCGTCTCCGGCGTGTTGACACCGTCGATCGCGGTGCCGAAGCTGCCGGTGTGGTCGTTCATGAAGCGCACCAGGCTCAGGCTGGGCAGGTTCGATCCAGCGACATACCCATCGAATTCCCGCTCCCACTCCTGCTCACGGTAGAAGTCGGGGTAGTTGTCGTCGAAGCCGCGGAAGTAGGCATCGGTCAGCGGCGCGAGGTTGGAGTTGGCCGCGTAGGCCTGCACGATCCCGCTGGCAAAGGGCGTACGGTCGGTCGGGATCTGCAGCCCGGCATAGGGCGTGCCGGCCAGATGGTAGCGGGTCAGGTCGATGAAGAAGCCGTAGTTGCGCACGCTCAGCTTGGCACGCAGGGCGGCATCCCAGAGGTAGCCCTGCTGGACCTGCCCGTCGGGCCCGTCCGGTGCGGCCACGTTCCCGGTGCCGGGCAGCGTGTCGGCATCCAGCGACTGCGACAGCGGGTTGGCCGCGTTTCTCGCGCTGCCGGCGAGGCCGACGTTCACGTTGCGATTGCTGCCTTCCCAGTCGTAGGAGCCGCCGCCGCCATTGCCCGCGTAGTTCGGGGCCAGCATCTTGGCGCCCGCATCGGACTCGCGTGCCGCCGTGCTCCAGGGCCACCCGTTGCCACTCACGTCACCGCTGTCGAAGAAGTTGTCGAGCGTGACGAAGGTGTTCGCCAGCGCGTGCAGGTTCGGTGTGGTCTTCTGCGGAAATTCCGTCAGGGTGGGCGCCCCGTTGCCCTTGCCCAGGTCACCCAGGATCTGGTCGTAGGTGCGGTTTTCCTTGACGATGTAGATCACGTGCTTGATGTTGGACCGCAGCGTCGCCATCAGCTGGGCATCGGCATCGCTGGGCACCGAATTGAAGCTGTTGTTGCTCGCCACCTGGGTGGTCAGCAGGCCCAGCGTGCCGGCGCCCGGAACCGGGAAACTGAGCAGCGCGGACCCCGTCAGGTTCTCCACGTACTGGTTCGCACCGAAGGTGACCGGGCTGCCCGCCACCGGGCAGGGCACCGTCTCGTAACCCAGGCAGTTGCCCGGGTTGGGGCCGGGCGGCGTCTTGGCGTTGCTGACATAGAGCCGCGACCCATCCGCCGACACGCGCACATCCGACGGATACCAACCCGTGGGAATGAGGCCAGTGACGGCCGCGGGCGTCGAAGCCAGCGAAATCACTGCCAGGGAGTTCGTGCCCCGGTTGGTCACGTACAGGGTCTTCTCGTCGGGCGAAAGCGCCAAGCCATCGGGCGAGGCGCCCTTGTAGCGGGCCTGCGCGGCCGTCAGGACACTGGTGGGCGCCAGCGTGGGGATGCTAGCCGTCACGACGTTCTTCGCGGTGTCCACGACGGACACGACGTCCGCGTTGTCCGACGCCACATACAGGACCGACTGCGCCTTGTTGAGCACCATCTTGTTGGGGTTGCCGGCCACGGGGATGCGTGCCTTCACGGACGGCGTCGCGGGAGACAGGTCGACGACGACGACCTCGCGGTCGCGCTCGCTGCTGACGTAGGCCGTCGAATTGCCGACGATGGCGACGGAGTTCGGGTACTCGCCGCCCGGTGTGCCGCTCGCACCACCGCTCTTGCCGGGGCGAAGGTCCTGCTCGGCGATGACCTTGGCATTGACGAGGTCGACGATGGTCACGGAATCGTTGTAGCGATTGGCCACCACCGCGCGCGTGCCATCGGCGGTGACGGCGATGCCGGTGGCCGTCGGCCCCTGGGCCAGCCCGTTCGCGGACGTGTGCCCCAGCTTGATCGGCGTGCCCGACTCGGCCCAGGCGGTGCCGTTGAAGGCGAACACATGGATGTTGTCCTCACCTGCGCCAGGCACATAGAACTTCTTGCCGTCCGGCGCGAACGCGATCCCAACGTAGCTGTTCGACACCGGCAGCACCTGCTTCTGCACCGGCGCCCCTGCGCTCACGTCGAAGACGAATACGAACTGCGTCGAGTCGCCGGGCACCTGCTTGCCGCTTGAATCCACCACGTAGTTGTACCCGCTGGTCAGCACCAGCAGCGTCTTGGCATCCGGGCTCAGCGCTTCCGACTGGGCGAAGCCTGCGGGAAGGGAGGGATTGGTCTTGAAGCCCGGCACCAGGGTCATGTAGGCGGCGCCCGGCGTCGCCGTCGGCGACATGAGCTGGCCCGTCGGCAACGGGGTCGTGCTGACAGTCCCCAGTGAAGGTGGGGCACTGGAGCCACCACAGGCTGCCAGGATCGAGCTCAGGCCCAACAGCACCATGTGGCCAAAACGATTGACACGCATCTTTGTTTCCTTGGTCGACAAGCCGCGGTGACTCAGTTCGGCCACATGGGGACCGCCCACCCCGTGTGCAACGGAATCAATCTATGGGCTGGGAATGACAGGTCCGTGACGGCGCGGACCGGTCGCACGCGCCCATGGCCTGCCATCACAAAGTCATCCAGGCCCGCAATGATCGGCACCCGTCGGCCCGGACAACTGCGTGCGCCCAACGTCCCGAGCCCGCCGTCCACCCCGTCAACGAAAGGCCATCCCCATGACCACCGGCAACGTCGAACCCGATCCCGCGCGCCGCCGCCTGCTCCTGGCAGCCGGGCTCGCCCCTGGCGCACTGGCGGCCGCGGCCACCGCGCAGGCGCAATCGGCCCATGCATCAGGCCGCGTCGACCCCCATCTCTCCGGCAAGACCGAAGCAGATCCCCAGTCCGGTCCGGTGTCCGGGCTGCACCTGCAGTTCGGTGCCGATGCGTCCACTGAAGTGGTGGTGTCGTGGCACAGCCTGCAACCTGTCGATCACCCGCGCGTGCTGCTGGGCATGCCGGATGGCCGGCTGGAACGGGTGGTGGCTGCGAACCCCACGAGCTACACCGATGCCAAATCGGGCCGGACAGTTCATGTCTTCCACGCCCGGCTGCGCGGCCTGCGGCCCGACACGAGCTACATGTATGCGGCGCTGCATCGCGGCGCCACGCCGGAGTTCGCAGGCTTCCGCACGGCGCCCTCCGGGCGTGCCGCATTCACATTCACCAGCTTCGGTGACCAGGGGACGCCGACGATGGGCCGCAAGTACGCACCGCCCGCAGGCGTGACACTGCAGGCGCCCCTCTACGTCAACGACAACCTGGGCTCTCCCGCCGCCGCCGACACGACCCTCGGAGTGGAACGGCTGCAGCCGCTGTTCCACCTCCTCAACGGGGACCTGTGCTACGCGAACATCGCCGAGGACCGCGTCCGCACCTGGTGGGACTTCTGGGAAAACAATTCCCGCAGTGCGCGCCACCGCGCCTGGATGCCTTGCGCCGGCAACCACGAGAACGAACTCGGCAACGGCCCCATCGGCTACCAGGCCTATCAGGCCTACTTTTCCCTGCCCGAGGCCGGCGGCCACACGGACACCACGCGCGGCCTCTGGTATGCGTTCACCGCAGGCGCCGTGCGCGTGATCAGCCTGGCCAATGACGACGTCACCTACCAGGACGGCGGCAACAGCTACGTCCGCGGCTACTCCGGCGGCGCGCAGAAGGCCTGGCTCGAGAAGGAGCTGGCGGCCACACGCGCCAACCGCAACATCGACTGGATCGTGGTGTGCATGCACCAGGTCGCGATATCGACTGCCGACAAGTTCAATGGTGCCGACCTGGGGATCCGCGAGGAGTGGCTGCCCCTGTTCGACAAGTACAACGTGGACCTGGTGGTCTGCGGGCACGAGCACCACTACGAGCGCTCCCACCCGCTGCACGGGTGCGACGACAACCGCACGCGCACGCCGCGGCCCGCCAGCACGGCGACGGACGTGATCGACACCACCCAGGGTGCGGTGCACATGGTGATCGGTGGCGGCGGCACCTCCGTGCCCTCGCATGAGCTGTTCTACAACCCGCCGGCGTGCCGGGTGATCGTCTCGGTGGGCGAAGCCGATGCGAAGACCGGCAAGCGGCCGCCTGTCTACGTCATGGAAGGCGCGCCCTGGTCGGCGGTGCGCAATGCGGCCCATGCCTATGGCTTCGCGGCCTTCACGGTGGACCCGGGCCGGCACCCGGGCGACACCACACGCCTGTCCGTTGTCTACTACGACGTCACGGGCCCCGGCGGGCAGCTCCAGCCCTTCGAGCGCTTCACCTTGCAGCGCCCGCGACGCGACGCGGCCTGACGCGGCGCCGGCGGCCGTCCCCGGGGCGCCGCCGGCTGCGAGGGCGGCCGGGCGGCGGCATGCCGATCGACAGGCTCAGGAGCCGCAAGCACCCCGCTTGGGCGGCAGTTGGCCCATGCTCGCAGCCGCGGGCAGGTCCATGTCGACGAGGTGCGCATGCAGCCACGTGGCGATCGGAGCATGGCCCGGCGGTCCAGGCTGTCGATGTCCGAGGCCAGGGAGCGCAGCACGTCGAAGAGCTCGATGTGCTGCCTGTCGAGCAGGGCGTTGCCCACCGCCAGGTCCGCATGCCAATCGGGAACCCTCGCACGCGCGCGCGCGCCCGGGTTGGAGCCTCCGGGAGATCCGTGCCTGAAGTCCGCCATGGCCCATTGGAATCGGTCATCACGACACCGGCGTGACGTGGCATGCCTTCACTCCGTGGCGGCGTTGTGCCCTCTCTCAGCGCGCGCAACTGCCACGACACATCCAGCAGGCGTGCCTTGCACGGCAAAACCGAACCCCGCGGACGCGACATAGGAAGCGGGCCAGTCTCCCGGCGCCAGGGCCGCCACAAGCCTGGGCGAGGCTGGCCTCGCCTCCGTGGCAGATCCCGAATTTCCCGGGACGAGGCTGACCCGGCCTGCTGGCCGTTCCAGGGCTTCGAACATTGTGCAGGTGGCCATGCAGCGCCATGGCGACGCTTGGTTTCGGGGGCGTTTCGAGTCTAGGGCGTGTTAACACTAATAGACTGGTCAGAAGAAAAGCGCGAGACTGCTGCGCATGGAAATCACGCCTGAGCAGTTTGCCCTCATCGAGCATTGCCTGCCCACGCAGCGGGGCAACGTCAGCTTGAGCAATCTACAAGTGGTCAATGCCATCCTGTATGTGGCCGAGCACGGGTGCAAGTGGCGCGGCTTGCCCAAACGCTTTGGCAACTGGCACACCATCTACACGCGCATGAATCGCTGGACCAAGGCGGGCGTGCTGGACAAGATGTTCGAGCAGTTGCAGCGCGAGCAGGTGGTGCGCATCAGAATCGAGGCGGTTTCGCTGGACAGCACCAGCATCAAGGTACATCCCGACGGCACCGGTGCGTTAAAAAAAACGGACCGCAGGCCATTGGAAAATCCAGGGGTGGATGGAACACCAAGATTCATATGGTTGCCGCGGATGCTCGAACGGCCGTGACGTTCAGCCTTTTGCCCGGGCAGGCTCATGACGCCCCTGAAGGCAGGCGGCTGCTGGAGAGCCTGGGCGCAACGAGCCGCCCGATTCACCTGCTCATGGACCGAGCGTACGAGGGCAACGAGACACGCCAGCTCGCGCTCGACCTTGGATTTATCCCGGTGGTGCCGCCGATGAAGACCCGCATCGAGCCGTGGGAGTACGACCGCCAGATGTACAAGCGGCGCAATGAAGTAGAACGCTTGTTCCGGCGCCTCAAGGGCTTCCGGCGCATCTTCTCTCGCTTCGAGAAACTCGATGCGATGTTCCTTGGCTTCCTCAGCTTCGTCCTGGTAGCCGATGGTCTTCGCAGTTTGTGTTAACAGGCCCTAGTCATCGAGAACTGGCTCAA
This sequence comes from Ramlibacter aquaticus, assembly GCF_015159745.1. Taxonomy (GTDB): domain Bacteria; phylum Pseudomonadota; class Gammaproteobacteria; order Burkholderiales; family Burkholderiaceae_C; genus Ramlibacter; species Ramlibacter aquaticus. Next base: position 11,136 of record NZ_JADDOJ010000103.1, read on the forward strand.
TAACCACTGATCGCGTCACGAATCCCACACCACCCAACGCTCCGGATACAGGTTGCGATCAAGATGGACTGGACCAGACGACTTTCCAGTTCGACTCGGCACAGATGAAAGCGTTTCAAGCGCTGCTGGATACGCTGACCTCAGCGTCGGACCAACTCAGGCCTTGATTGATTGATGATGATCACCCCGAATTGGGCAGAGCCGAAGCCCTAATCGCCCAGCGATCTCTGCCCAGAGGTCATTCTTGTCTACAGCCTCCTGAGGGACAGGCGAGCGCGATGCTGGGGTGAACCCCATCTCAAACTCGTAGCCCTTCATTTCCTGCGCCAGGTCACGGATCACACCCATCAGCGGTGACCGCCTCAAAATGCCGCTGGGCATCTTGACGATCATGCCTGCCACACCGGCACGAGTGATCTTGGACAAGAGCTGGCAGTAAAGACCTGTGCAATTGGCACGGCGCTTCAATACGGGTGCGTCAAGCGCCGACAACAGGCCGGACGGCGCGTTCTCCACCGCATAGGTCCAGTCCTCCTTAGCAATGTCGAACATGTACTCCGGGGGCTCACCGAACCGCCCGCCGGGGCGGGGCTCATGCGGGTTAGTCCGGCATTTCTGCAGGGTCCCCTTGAGATTATTAGCGCCACTGCTGAGCAGCAATTCTCGCAGAGCGGGCGCATGATGCCCGTCAGAAAGGCGCTCCTATGACAACGAAGCAGCAAGCCGCCAGCAGGATGTGGCAATCGCACAGCGAGGACGAAGTAGAAGCCATCAAGGCCCAGCAGCGAGCTGCGGGCGATTCGCACCACCCCGCTCAGGGGCCTCCGCCCTATGGCAGCGAGGATCGCAACCTGCTCGCGCGCGACGTGTCATCAGCCGAGCGCGAGCGCTGCGCCCAATTGGTCGAGTCCTGGCCTGCGGACGCATCGCTCGGCAGCAAAGAAGCACTGATGGCGGTCGCCGCGATGTTGCGGAGGATCGTGTGAGCGAGCCCTACGAGGCCCTGCTGGAGGCAGAACTGTGTTGACCATTCCGATGTCTGTGTCTCCACAATCACAATCACAATCACAATCACGGTACCGCGCGGAGCGAACGTGACCAGACAAAGAGTTGCACCCGAAACCCGCAATTGAGCGCGGTAAGGCGCACCATCGCATGAGGATCTTTCAATGACTGCGCCTTCAGATACGGCAGGCTCAAGGCCTATCTTCCCCGTTCCCGCGTCGTACATGACAAGCTCGGTCAAGGTGACAACCGTGTGAGCGAAGGGCTCAACTACACGCGAGCGGGCTCCAAGAGCCCCCTATCTTGAAGTGGATCTCAAAGGAGGATGGTATGACCATTGAAGAACAGATCAAGCAGGTACAGACGCGGCTGCAACGCGCCACTACCCACACCGCCCTTCTGCAGCAAGGAGGAGGCGGCGGCGAGCAGTACCTCACCTCGTACTTCCTGGTGGAGGCGCTCGAACTCCAGCTTGCAAGGTTGCGAATGCACCGACGTGCGACTTCCGAGCCGGTTTTGAAGTCCCGGAGCCTCGCGTGAAAGACCTTCTTCCTTCCACGCCGCTCTTGGTCAGTAGCCGCCCGATGCTGCAGCGGGGAACAGGCAACGACTCGGTCGGCTCGCAAGTGAGGCCACTTGAAATGACCACGTCGCAAGAGCGCATACTGATGGCGGCCCATAGTATCGAACTCGATGGATTCGGATTTCGGTTTGGCGGGTACCGCTATGACTGCCTGAGTGATGCCGTGCACGCCTCGATGGACGAGGGCAAAGGTTGCGAATGACGCTTGCACCAGGAACCGTGTCCTTTATGCGCTCGTGTACTTGCGCAATGATCGGCTTCGCTCGATATGCGTATGTTCGCTCGCACGCAAGTAGGTCTAACAGCTCTAGCGACTTTTCCACACCGCCCGGGGCGGCGCCTCAGGCTCTTTTCTAATTGATAAGGTTCTTCGGCATTAGTAGGAGAACTATTGATCTTCTCTAAACACATGACAACCGTTGTGTCGCTCTTGCGTTATGTCTTCAGGCTTGTTCCTGGAGAATATGGGTATGGTGCAAAAGCGATTGAGCGAGGCGGCCAAGAAGCGAATGCGTG
>NZ_JADDOJ010000104.1 GCF_015159745.1 Ramlibacter aquaticus
CCGGAGCAGGCGCCGGCTCTTCCTTCTTGCCGCAAGCGGCGAGGGCGGCGGCAGCAATCAGGGTCGCCAGGACGAGCGATTTCTTCATTTGAGGGTTTCCTTTTGTAGGGAAGAACAATTTCCGGAAATTGTCAAAGGCAGGTGGCTGCCGGATGACCGAGGAGCAAGGACTCGAGCTCTTGCTGCTCAGTCTGAGATTATATGCACGAAAACCCTGAGTCTGCTCCACTTCATGGAGGATCTGCCCCTCCCTGGGGCACTGTAGAGCAGTAACGTGTGGTATCAGTGCCGTGCAAATGCAGCCGGCTACAGGCCCAGGGTGTGCGCGGGAAAGGACGGGGTGCTGCGCCCCAGCCATTCGTTCAGCGATTCGCGCAGCAGCAGCCGGCGCTGCGGCTCGGACCCGGCGACACCGCGGCTGCGCTCCACGTCGTGCCGCTGCAGCACCCAGGTGGGCGTCCAGATCGCACTGGGCAGCTCCAGCGGGTCGGCCGCGGGACAGGCCCGGGCCTCGACGATGTGCGACCAGGTGCGCCGCCACTCCACGAAGCGGGCATGGCGGCGGATCGCCGCATCCCAGCGCCGCGCCAGCAGGATGCAGCGCCGCCCGGACGCGGACCAGGCCTGCAGGGAGGCGATGGTGGCCCGCTCCCCCAGCGGCCAGTCCTCGAAGCTCGCATCGCTGAGGATCAGCTCGCGCCAGCCTTCGCGGGCCGCCGCCGCCAGCGCGCGCCGGACCGCGTCCTGGAAGGCCTCACGGCCGCTGAAGGCGCCCTCGGGCAGCGGCGCCGGGGCGGTGTCGGATGCGTCGTCCATGCGGGCTCCCGGGGGGTTCAAGGCAGGGGATGCGCCCAGCCGTCCTCGCACCAGGCCGACAGCAGCGCACGCGCGCCGACGCTGGCCCCGGCCAGCGCGGCCGCGTCGAGCTGGCGACCGTCGGCGAGCGCGCGCATCAGCCGCGCGTCGGCGCCGGAAGCGCGCCAGGATTCGCCGTTGACGAAGACGTGGCGGCCGTCGTAGAGCATGCGGGTGCGGCGGTCCAGCACCAGGCCGCGCGCCCGGCGGCCCAGGGGCCCGCCGGCCTCGAACCAGACCTGCGCCTTGGGCTCGGTCAGCACCTCGCCCAGCGCGCGCGCCATGGCGTGCGGATCGGCCATCGCCGCCTTCAGGGCCTGGGCGGCGAAGGCCTGCAGGGGCGCGGGGATCTCGCCCGGCGCCTGCGTGGCCGGCTGGGCGGGGTCGCGGTAGAGCGCGTCGCCCGCGAGGCCTGCCGCGTCCTCGGCCAGGCGCTGCAGCAGCTCGCGCGCGAGCTCGCCCCGGGCCGGGGCCCGGAAGCCCACCGAGCAGGTCATGCACTCGCCCTGCGCGATGCCGTCGTGCGCGTAGCGCGGCGGCAGGTAGAGCATGTCGCCGGGCGCCAGCAGTGCCTCCTGCTCGGGCTCGAAGTGCGAGAGGATCTTCAGCGGCACGTCCTCGCGCAAGGAGAGGTCGTCCTGCCGGCCCCAGCGCCAGAGCCGGTGGCCGTGGACCTGGATGAGGAACACGTCGTAGCTGTCGAAGTGCGGCCCCACGCCACCGCCGTCGGTGGCGTAGCTCAGCATCAGGTCGTCCAGCCGGGCCTGCGGCGCGAAGGCGAATCGCTGCAGCAGCTGGTGGGCGGCTTCCAGGTGCAGGTCCAGGCCCTGGACCAGCAGGGTCCAGCCCGGCCGCGAGAGGGGGGGCAGGGCGCGCCGCGCGAAGGGGCCGCGGCGCATCTTCCAGGCACCGCCGGCCTGCTGCTCGACGATGCGCGACTCCACGTCCTGCGAGGCGGCGAGATCGAACAGGGCGGCGCGCTTCAGCGGCGGCGTGATGCCGGGGAAGGCGCCGCGCACCAGGAGGGGCTTGCGCTGCCAGTGGCGGCGCATGAACTGGGTGGGCGAGAGGCCGCCCAGCGTGGGGGTGGGGCTGGAGATGTCCATGGAACTGCGACAATTCTCCTATGGAAACCCGACAAGTCAGCCCGCAGTGCGTGGTCGCGCTCACCTGGACCCTCAAGGACACGCTGGGCGAGGTGCTGGACGAACTGGACGAACCGGTGGAGTTCCTCGTCGGCGGCAAGGACCTGCTCGCCAAGATCGAGGAAGCGCTGCAAGGCCACGAGCCCGGCGACACGCTGGACCTGCACCTGGAGCCCGAGGACGCCTTCGGCGACTATGACGGCAACCGCGTCTTCCTGGAGCCGCGCGGCCTGTTCCCGGCCGAACTGCAGGAAGGCATGAGCTTCGAGGGCCTGCCGCCCGGCGCCACCTCGCAAGGCGCGCCGGACAAGGCCCTGTTCACCGTGACCGAGATCTACCCCGAGCACGTGGTGCTGGATGCCAACCACCCGCTGGCCGGCATCGCGCTGCGCCTGCGCCTGAAGGTGGAAGGCGTGCGCGAGGCGACCGAAGAGGAAATCGGCCGGGGCTCCACCGGCACCGGCTTCTTCCAGATCGGCTGAGGCCGATCAGGACAGGTAGATCGCGCCGTTCTCGACGCGCACCCGGTCGCCGGGATGCAGGTCGCCGATGGCGCTCACGTCGTAGGTGCGGGTGACGCCCGAATCCATCTGCACCCAGACCCGGTAGACCGGCCCGCTGGCCTGCGCGTAGGCGCCCCCGGGCGGGTTGGTCAGGCGGTTGCCCACCGCGGCGCCACCGACGGCGCCCAGGATGGTGGCCGCCGCGCGGCCGCCGCCGTGGCCGATCTGGTTGCCCAGCACGCCGCCCACCACGCCGCCCAGCAGGGTGCCCGCGGTGTTGTTGTTGGTGTTGGCGGCGCTGGTGCCCTGCGACACCAGCTGCACGTTCGTGATGCGGCCGTACTCCACCGCGGCCGCCTGCGTGTTGCCGTAGTAGGGCTGCTGCTGCGGCGGCGTGACCACGGAATAGGCGGGGCCGGCCGTGGGCGGGTAGCCCGGTGCCGGGTAGGTGGCGCAGGCGGCCAGGCCGGTGGCCAGGGCCGCGGCCCCGGCGATCTTGAGGATGCGTGTGTCCATGGCGGGCCTCAGCTGCGGTAGATCACGCCGTTTTCCACGCGGACGCGGTCGCCCACGCGCAGGTCGCCGGTGGCGCCCACGTCGTAGTAGCGCATCGTGCCCTGGTCGGTCTGCACCGTGACGCGGTAGGTCGGCTGCGCGGCGGTGGCGCCGCGGCCCACCTGGCTGCCCACCGCCGCACCGCCGACCGCGCCCAGCACGGTGGCGGCGTCACGGCCCGAGCCGCCGCCGATCTGGTTGCCCAGCACGGCACCGGCCACCCCGCCGATGATGGCGCCGGGGATGCTGGGCGCGCTGGAGACGCCGCCGGCGTAGTAGTCGATGGACACGACCCGGCCGTACTCCAGCGACATGGGCGCGGCCGCGACCGGGGCCGGCGCGTTCACCACCGTGGGCGGGGGCACGTTGACCGAGACCGGCACCGAGGGGCTGGTGCTGCAGGCGGACAGCAGGGCCGCGAATGCGGCACCGCCGGCGATCGAAGTGAGACGGATGGGGCGCATGGGGTTCTCCTTGTAGGCAGCGCGGCCGCGGCTGCGGCCTCGTGCAACCATTACAGGACGCACCGGCGCACCTCGGCCGCAGCCATCGCCGCGCATGGCTGTAGGAACCCCGGGACCGGGACGGTAGGAGGGCAAGGAAGAGCGGCCCGCAGCACCCGGTCCCGGGCCTTGCACCCCGGGAGGGGCGCGATGGCTCGCCGCAAGCCCGGGCGCCGCCGGCGGCCCGGGAAAGGCGCTGCCGCCCTGCCCGGCCTCAGTGCTTGCCGGTGGAGCCGTAGCCGCCCTCGCCGCGCTGGCTGGGCGGGAACTCATCGACCACGTTGAACTCGGCCTGCACCACCGGCACGATCACCAGCTGGGCCAGGCGCTCCATGGGCTGCAGCGTGAACGCGACGTCGCTGCGGTTCCAGGCGCTGACCATGAGCTGGCCCTGGTAGTCGCTGTCGATCAGCCCGACCAGGTTGCCCAGCACGATGCCGTGCTTGTGGCCCAGGCCGGAGCGCGGCAGGATCATGGCCGCATAGCCGGGGTCGCGCAGCCAGAGTGCGATGCCGGTGGGCACCAGGCGCCAGCCGTTGGGCTCGAGCACCAGGGGTTCGTCGATGCAGGCGCGCAGGTCCAGGCCGGCGCTGCCGGGCGTGGCATAGGCGGGCAGCTGGTCCGCCATGCGCGGATCCAGGATCTTCAGGTCGATCTTCATAGTCGTTTCGCCACTTCCGCCACCAGGGCGCGGGCCAGGGCCAGCTTGGGGCCGCGGGGGATCTCGCGCTCGCCCTGCGCATCGACCAGCAGCAGCGCGTTGTCGTCGGCGCCGAAGGTGGCCGGGCCGATGTTGCCCACCAGCAGCGGCACCCGCTTGCGTTCGCGCTTGGCGCGGGCATGGGCCGCCAGGTCATGGCTCTCGGCGGCGAAGCCGACGCAGAACAGCCGCCCGGACACGGCCCGCTGCGAGGCCGCGACCGTGGCCAGGATGTCGGGGTTCTCGGTGAAGGCGAGCTGCGGGGCCTGGCCCGTGCCGTCCTTCTTGATCTTCTGGTCGGCCGCCGTGGCGGGCCGCCAGTCGGCCACCGCGGCGGTGGCGATGAACACGTCGGCCTGCGCCGCGGCGGGCTCGGTGGCGGCCAGCATCTCGCGCGCCGAGCGCACGTCGATGCGCGTCACGCCGCGCGGCGTGGGCAGGGCCACCGGCCCGGCCACCAGCGTCACCTCGGCGCCAGCCTCGCGGGCCGCGCGGGCGATGGCGAAACCCATCTTGCCGCTGGAGAGGTTGGTGATGCCGCGCACCGGGTCGATCGCCTCGTAGGTCGGGCCGGCCGTCACCAGCACGCGCTTGCCGGCCAGCCGCCGGGGCTGGAAGAAGGCGACCACGTCCTCCAGGATCTGGGCCGGCTCCAGCATGCGGCCATCGCCCGTCTCGCCGCAGGCCTGCTCGCCGGTGCCCACGCCCAGCAGGGTGGCGCCGTCGGCCGCCACCTGCGCCAGGTTGCGCTGCGTCGCCGGGTGCGACCACATCTCGCGGTTCATGGCGGGGGCCAGCAGCAGGGGCACGCGGTCCACGGGCCGGGCCAGGCACATCAGGCTGAGCAGTTCGTCGGCCCGCCCGTGCACCAGCTTGGCGATGAAGTCGGCGCTCGCGGGGGCGATGACGATGGCATCGGCCTCGCGCGAGAGGTTGATGTGCGGCATGTTGTTCGGCTCGCGGGCATCCCACTGCGAGCCGTACACCGGCCGATTCGACAGCGCCTGCATCGTCACCGGCGTGATGAAGCGCTCCGCGGCCTCGGTCATGACCACCTGCACGCTGGCGCCGGCCTTCACGAAGGCCCGGCACAGCTCCGCCGACTTGTAGCAGGCGATGCCGCCGGTCAGGCCCAGGACCAGGTGCTTGCCTTGGAGATCCATCATGGGCGGGAATGTAGCAGGTGCGGGCGGCCGGCCCCCGGCCCGTATAATCTCGCTTTACCACCTCCCGGGAGCCCGGCATCCCGGTCAAGACATGACCAAGTTTGTCTTCGTCACAGGCGGTGTGGTGTCATCCCTGGGCAAAGGGATCGCCTCAGCCTCCCTCGCAGCGATTCTCGAGTCGCGGGGCCTCAAAGTCACCCTGATCAAGCTCGACCCGTACATCAACGTGGACCCGGGCACCATGTCGCCCTTCCAGCACGGCGAGGTGTTCGTCACCGACGACGGCGCCGAGACCGACCTGGACCTGGGCCACTACGAGCGTTTCGTGACCACCCGCATGGGCAAGGTCAACAACTTCACCACCGGCAAGATCTACCAGTCGGTGCTCGAGAAGGAACGCCGCGGCGACTACCTGGGCAAGACGGTGCAGGTCATCCCGCACGTCACCAACGAGATCCAGGAATTCATCAAGCGCGGCGCCCGCGTGGGCGAGCCCGGCGCGGCCGACGTCGCGATCGTGGAGGTCGGCGGCACGGTGGGCGACATCGAGTCCCTGCCCTTCCTGGAGGCCGCGCGCCAGATGAGCCTGCGCCTGGGCCCGAACAACACGGCCTTCGTGCACCTCACCTACGTGCCCTGGATCGCCGCCGCCGGCGAGCTCAAGACCAAGCCCACCCAGCACACGGTGCAGAAGCTGCGCGAGATCGGCATCCAGGCCGACGCCCTGCTGTGCCGCGCCGACCGCAAGATCCCGGACGACGAGCGGGCCAAGATCTCGCTGTTCACCAACGTGCCCGAGTGGGGCGTGATCTCCATGTGGGACGTGAACACCATCTACAAGGTGCCGCGCATGCTGCACGAGCAGGGCCTGGACGGGCTGATCTGCGACAAGCTGCGCCTGAACACGCCGCCGGCCAGCCTCAAGCGCTGGGACGACCTGGTCTACGAGACCGAGCACCCGCAGGGCGAGGTCACCATCGCCATGGTCGGCAAGTACGTGGACCTGTCGGACAGCTACAAGTCGCTGAACGAGGCGCTGCGCCACGCCGGCATGAAGAACCACGTGCGCGTGAAGATCGAGTACCTGGATTCGGAAACCCTGACGCCGGAGACCGTCTCGCAGCTGGCCCGCTTCGACGCGGTGCTGGTGCCCGGCGGCTTCGGCAAGCGCGGCATCGAAGGCAAGATCTCGGCCGCCCGCTTCGCGCGCGAGAACAAGGTCCCCTACCTGGGCATCTGCCTGGGCATGCAGGTCGCCACCATCGAGTACGCGCGCGACGTCGCCGGCCTGAAGGACGCCAACAGCACCGAGTTCGAGCCCGAGACGCCCAACCCGGTGATCGCCCTGATCACCGAGTGGAAGGACCGCGACGGCTCCATCCAGAAGCGCACCGAGAGCTCCGACCTGGGCGGCACCATGCGCCTGGGCGCGCAGAGCTCGGACGTGGCGCCCGGCACGCTGGCGCACAAGATCTACGGCGACGTGGTGACCGAGCGCCACCGCCACCGCTACGAGGCCAACGTCAACTTCCTGGACCAGCTGCGCAAGGCCGGCCTGGTGATCTCCGCGCTGACGCAGCGCGAGCACCTGACCGAGATCGTCGAGCTGCCGCAGGACGTGCATCCCTGGTTCATGGGCGTGCAGTTCCACCCCGAGTTCAAGTCCACGCCCTGGGACGGCCACCCGCTGTTCAACGCCTTCATCAAGGCCGCGCTGGACCACCAGAGCCAGGGCAAGCCCCTGAAGGCGGTCGCATGAAGCTCTGCGGCTTCGAGATCGGCCTGCAGCAGCCCTTCTTCCTGATCGCGGGCCCCTGCGTGGTCGAGAGCGAGCAGCTGCAGATGGACACCGCGGGCACGCTCAAGGAGATCACCGCGGCGCTGGGCATCCCCTTCATCTTCAAGAGCAGCTACGACAAGGCCAACCGGTCCTCGGGCACCAGCTTCCGCGGCCCGGGCATGCACAAGGGCCTGGAGATCCTGGCCAAGGTGAAGAAGGAACTCGCCGTGCCGGTGCTCACCGACGTGCACTCGGAGGCCGAGATCGCCGAGGTCGCCAAGGTGGTGGACGTGCTGCAGACGCCGGCCTTCCTGTGCCGCCAGACCGACTTCATCCATGCCGTGGCGCAGTCCGGCCTGCCGGTGAACATCAAGAAGGGGCAGTTCCTCGCGCCCCACGACATGAAGAACGTGATCGAGAAGGCCCGCGCCGCCGCGCGCGACAAGGGCCTGTCCGAGGACCGCTTCATGGCCTGCGAGCGCGGTGCCAGCTTCGGCTACAACAACCTGGTCTCGGACATGCGTTCGCTGGCCATCATGCGCGAGACCGGCGCCCCGGTGGTGTTCGACGCCACGCACTCGGTGCAGCTGCCCGGCGGCCAGGGCACCAGCTCGGGCGGCCAGCGCGAGATGGTGCCGGTACTGGCGCGCGCGGCCGTGGCCGTGGGCGTGGCCGGCCTGTTCATGGAGACCCACCCGGACCCGGCGAACGCCAAGTCCGACGGGCCCAACGCGGTGCCGCTCAAGCACATGCGCGCCCTGCTCGAGACCCTGGTCGCACTGGACGCCGTCACCAAGAAGAACGGCTACCTGGAAGACCGCTTCCAGGCCTGAACGAGCCCCCTGGAAAGACCACGAGGAACCCACCGATGTCCGCCCCCGCCTACCTGATCGTCGAGATGAACATCACCGACATGGAACAGTACAAGCAGTACATGGCGGCGGCGCCGGCCTGCCTGAAGGCCTACGGCGGCGAGTACGTGGTGCGCGGTGGCCGCCACGAGACCCTGGAAGGCGACTGGCAGCCCCACCGCGTGGCCCTGCTGCGCTTCCCCAGTTACGCGCAGGCCAAGGCCTTCTACGAGGAAGGCCCCTACGCCGAGGTGAAGAAGCTGCGCCAGGGGGCGACCGAGTACTTCAACATGGTGCTGGTCGAGGGCGTGGCCGCGCCGGTCTGATCCGATTTTAGAAACCTGCACGAGAGACACACTGAATGAGCGCAATCGTTGACATCGTCGGCCGCGAGATCCTGGACTCGCGCGGCAACCCCACCGTGGAATGCGACGTGCTGCTGGAATCCGGCACCATGGGCCGCGCCGCGGTGCCCTCGGGCGCCTCCACCGGCTCGCGCGAGGCCATCGAGCTGCGCGACGGCGACAAGTCGCGCTACCTGGGCAAGGGCGTGCTCAAGGCCGTCGAGCACATCAACACCGAGATCTCCGAGGCCGTGCTGGGCCTGGACGCCTCCGAGCAGGCCTTCCTGGACAAGACCCTGATCGACCTGGACGGCAGCGACAACAAGGGCCGCCTGGGCGCCAACGCCACGCTGGCCGTCTCCATGGCCGTGGCCCGCGCGGCCGCCGAGGAATCGGGCCTGCCGCTGTACCGCTACTTCGGCGGCATGGGCGGCATGCAGCTGCCGGTGCCCATGATGAACGTGGTCAACGGCGGCGCCCACGCCAACAACAACCTGGACCTGCAGGAGCTGATGATCATCCCCGTGGGGGCCCCCAGCTTCCGCGAGGCGGTGCGCTACGGCGCCGAGGTGTTCCACGCCCTGAAGAAGATCATCCACGACAAGGGCATGAGCATCGCCGTGGGCGACGAGGGCGGCTTCGCGCCCAACGTGGCCAACCACGAGGCCGCCATCGGCATGATCCTGCAGGCCATCGAGGCCGCCGGCTACCGCCCGGGCGAGCAGATCGCCCTGGGCCTGGACTGCGCCTCCAGCGAGTTCTTCAAGGACGGCAAGTACCACGTGGAGGCCGAGGGCCTGGTGCTGGACGCCGCCGAATGGACGAACGTGCTCTCCTCCTGGTGCGACAAGTACCCCATCGTCTCCATCGAGGACGGCATGGCCGAGGGCGACTGGGACGGCTGGAAGCACCTGACGGAGCGCCTGGGCAGCCGCGTGCAGCTGGTGGGCGACGACCTGTTCGTCACCAACACCAAGATCCTGCAGGAAGGCATCGACAAGCGCATCGCCAACTCCATCCTGATCAAGATCAACCAGATCGGCACCCTGTCCGAGACCTTCGCCGCCATCGAGATGGCCAAGCGCGCCGGCTACACCGCCGTGATCTCGCACCGCTCGGGCGAGACCGAGGACAGCACCATCGCCGACATCGCGGTGGGCACCAACGCCGGCCAGATCAAGACCGGCTCGCTCTCGCGCTCGGACCGCATGGCCAAGTACAACCAGCTGCTGCGCATCGAGGAAGACCTGGGCGACGTGGCGGTGTACCCCGGCCGCGACGCCTTCTACAACCTGCGCTGACACGGCCTTGGGCAACCGCTTCGTTCCGCTGTTCCTGCTCGCCGCGCTGCTCGTGGTCCACGCGCAGCTGTGGTTCGGGCGGGGCAGCGTGAGCAATGTGGCGGCCCTGCAGCAGAAGCTGCTCGCGCAGCGCAGCGCCAACGACCAGGCCCGGCAGGTCAACGAGCGCCTCGCGAACGAGGTGCGCGACCTCAAGGAAGGGCTGGAGATGGTCGAGGAGAAGGCCCGCTCCGAGCTGGGCATGGTCAAGCCCAACGAGATCCTGGTCAACATCGGCAAGTAGGGCGGCGCCGCCGCCCCGCACGCACGCATGACCGACCTGCTGTTCGCCCCCGCCTTCACGCTCTGGGGCGCGCCCACCACCTGGCTGGAAGTGGCCGCCGTCCTCATCTCGGTGGTGATGGTGGGCTGCAACATCCGCGAGATCCACTGGGGCTGGCCGCTGGGCGCGCTCGCCTCGCTGATGTACCTGCTGCTCTTCTGGCATGACAGCCTCTACGGCGATGCCTCGCTGCAGGTCTATTTCGCCCTCGCCTCCGCCTGGGGCTGGTGGGAATGGCTGCGCGGCCGCCGCGCCGACGGCAGCCCCCTGCACGCCACGCGCCTTCGCCGTCGCGGCTGGACCTTCACGCTGGCCGCCTGGACGCTGCTGTGGCCGGCGTGCGCCTTCTTCCTGATGCGCTTCACCGACAGCACCACGCCCTGGTCCGACGGCTTCATCACCGCGGGCAGCGTGGTCGGGCAGGTGCTGCTGGGCCGCAAGTTCATCGAGAACTGGCTGGCCTGGGGCGTGGTCGACGCGGTGAGCGTGGCGCTGTTCGCCTACAAGGGCCTGTGGCTCACCCTGGGCCTCTACCTGCTGTTCGTCGCCCTGTGCGTGCTGGGCTGGCGCGAGTGGCGCACGCGCCTGGGGGCCGGCGCATGAAGATCGCGCTGCTGGGCGCCGAGAGCACCGGCAAGACGCAGCTGGCGCAGGCCCTGGCGGCCCACTGGCGCGCCCGCGGCCGCAGCGCCGAGGCGGTGCCCGAGGCCTTGCGCGACTGGTGCGCCGCCATGGGCCGCACCCCACGCCCCGAGGAGCAGATGGCCATCGCCCAGGAGCAGGAGCGGCGGGTGGACGAGGCGCAGGCGCGCGCCGAGATCGTGGTCGCCGACACCACGGCCATGATGGTGGCGGTCTACAGCGCCATGCTGTTCGAGGACGGCAGCCTCTACCGCTTCGCCGTCGAGCGCCAGCGCGTCTACGACCACACCCTGCTCACCGGCCTGGACCTGCCCTGGGTGCCCGACGGCCTGCAGCGCGACGGCCCGCACGTGCAGGGGCCGGTGGATGCGCTGGTGCGCGAGATGCTGGGCAAGGCCAGCCTGCCCTGGCGCGTGGTCTATGGCCAGGGCGAGGAGCGGCTGAAGAACGCGCTGGCCGCGATCGAGGGCCACCCCGACGGCGAGATCCGCCCGCGGCGCGCCTGGACCTGCGAGAAATGCTCGGACCCCGACTGCGAGCACCGGCTGTTCACCGGGCTGGTGCGGGGCGCCGGCTGAGCACGGCCGGTCTCGCGGGCCCTTACTGCAGGGTGCCGGTGCCCGGCGGCTGGTCGCCGGGGTCGGTGAAGAGCTGGCGCGCGTCCACCGCGTCGAAGCGGTACTGGCGGCCGCAGAAATCGCAGCCGACCTCGATCTGGCCCTGCTCCTCGACGATGCTGTCGGCCTCGGCGCGGCCCAGCCCGCGGATCATGTTGGCCACGCGCTCGCGGCTGCAGGTGCAGGCGAAGCTGGGCACCTGGGGCGGGAAGCGCAGCAGCTTCTCCTCCCAGAAGAGCCGGCGCAGCACGGTCTCGATGTCCAGCTCCAGCAGCTCCTCGCGCGTCAGGCTGGCGGCCAGCGTGGCGATGCGGTTGTAGTCCTCGTTGCGGCCGATCTCGTCCTCGTTGGCGCGGCTGACCAGGCTGCCGGCCAGGTTGCCCTCGCCCTCGATGGGCAGGCGCTGGATCAGCAGGCCCGCGGCCACCTTGCCGTCGGCCGCCAGCACCAGCGTGGTGTCCAGTTGCTCGGACTGCAGCATGTAGTGCTCCAGCACCTGCGACAGCCGGCCCAGCTTCTCGTGCTGGTCGCCGTGCAGCGGCACCACGCCCTGGTAGGGCTGCTGGCCGGGGAATTTGTCGCGCGGGTCCAGGGTGATGGCGCAGCGCCCCCGGTTGCCGGCGTTCACCATGTCGGCCAGCGTCGCGTCCACGGCCACGTCGCCCATCACCTTGGCCGTCACGCGCAGCGAAAGGTCGTGCTGGACCTCGGCCACCGCGACCTTGACCGGGCCGTCGCCGAAGATCTGCAGGATCAGCGCGCCGTTGAACTTGATGTTCGACTGCATGAGCACGCCGGCGGCCGCCATCTCGCCCAGCAGCTCGGCCACGGGGGGCGGCCAGTCGCCGGTCTGGCTGTTGCCGCGGCGGCGCGCCAGCACCTCCTGCCAGGCGTCGGTGAGGCGGACGATGCTGCCGCGCACGGGCAGGCCATCGAAGACGAAACGGTGGAGTTCGCTCAAGGGGACAGACTTCTTCGGGGAAACAGGTGAGGTGCCGCCTCAGCCGATCTTTTTCAAGCCCCGCGCATAGCGCTGGCCGTTGTGCACGTAGTGGGCGGCGGATTCGGCCAGCCGGCGGGCGGTGGCATCGTCCAGCGTGCGCACCACCTTGGCCGGCGAGCCGATGATGAGCGAATTGTCGGGGAATTCCTTGCCCTCGGTGACCACGCTGCCGGCGCCCACGATGCAGTTGCGGCCTATCTTCGCGCCGTTGAGCACCACGGCCTGGATGCCGATGAGCGAGCCGTCGCCGATGGTGCAGCCATGCAGCATGACCTGGTGGCCCACGGTCACGTTGTCGCCGATGGAAAGCGGCATGCCGATGTCGGCGTGCAGCACCGACAGGTCCTGCACGTTGCTGTTGCGCCCGATCCGGATGGTCTCGGTGTCGCCGCGGATGACGGCGCCGAACCAGACGCTGGCGTGGTCGCCGAGTTCGACCGCGCCGATGACTTCGGCGCTGTCGGCGATCCAGCAGTCCGTGCCCAGCGTGGGGGCCTTGCCGTCGAGTTCGTAGATGGCCATGGGTGGGGGGTCCTTTCCCTGCCGATGATAGCCAGACCCGGCCCCTACAATCCCGGCATGGAGCTGAGGGAACGCGCGCTGCAGGCGCTGGCCACCGTGGAGCCCGCCGGCAAGGCCGCGCTCGCGCGGCAGCTGCACGCCGATGCGCCGGGCCTGGCCATCGCGCCCCACGCCCCCTCCCCGGG
>NZ_JADDOJ010000105.1 GCF_015159745.1 Ramlibacter aquaticus
TGGCCAGCGTGGCCGCGCTGCTCGCGGCCACGCTGGCCACGCCCGCCGTCCGGGCCGCCGACATCTACTCCTGCGTGGACAGCCACGGCCGGCGCATCACCGCCGACCGGCCCATCCTGGACTGCATAGACCGCGAGCAGACCGAGCTCACGCCCAGCGGCGTGAAGAAGCGCATCGGGCCCTCGCTGACGGCCGACGAGCGCGCGGCCCAGGAGGAGCAGGCACGGCGTGAGGCCGAGGAGCGCAACCGCCAGCTGGATCAGCGCCGGCGCGACCGCGCCCTGCTGCTGCGCTACCCCGACCGGGCCACGCACGACCGCGAGCGGCAGGCGGCGCTGGCCGCGGTGGA
The DNA here is from genome assembly GCF_015159745.1 of Ramlibacter aquaticus. Classification (GTDB taxonomy): domain Bacteria; phylum Pseudomonadota; class Gammaproteobacteria; order Burkholderiales; family Burkholderiaceae_C; genus Ramlibacter; species Ramlibacter aquaticus. The sequence goes on from NZ_JADDOJ010000105.1 coordinate 350, forward strand.
CGCCGTGATCGCGACGGCCAGCAAGCGCGACGCCGAGCTGGTGCAGCAGCGCAAGAAGCTGGACGCCGAGATGGAGTTCTACGCCCGGGACCCCAAGAAAACGCCCGCGCGCCTGAAGCGCCAGATCGACGAGAACGAGCAGCAGCAGCAGGCGCAGACCCGCTACATCGCCACCCAGCAGGAGGAGCGGCAGCGCATCAACGAGCGCTACGACCGCGAACTGCAGCGCCTGGCCGAGCTCTGGACCGGCAAGGGCCCGTCGGCCCAGACAGCGGCACCCGCCGCAGCGGCGCCCGCGAAGGCACCCGGCAGCAACGCCCGCTGAGCCTCAGCCCAGGCGGCTGCGCAGCAGCTCGTTCACCTGGGCCGGGTTGGCCTTGCCCTTGCTGGCCTTCATGACCTGGCCGACCAGGGCGTTGAAGGCCTTGTCCTTGCCGGCCTTGAACTGGGCCACGTTGTCCGGGTTGGCGGCGATCACCTCGTCGACGATCTTCTCCAGCGCGCCGGTGTCGTTCATCTGCTTGAGGCCCTTGGCCTCGATGAGCGCATCCACTTCCGCGCCTTCACCCGCCCACAGGGCGTCGAACACCTGGCGGGCCGCGTTGTTCGAGACCGTGCCGTCGGCAATGCGGCGGATCAGCGCGGCCAGCGTGGCCGCGTCCACCTTGCTGTCCTCGAAGCCCGACTCGCCCGCGTTCACGCGGCGAGAGAGCTCGCCCATGACCCAGTTGCTGGCCAGCTTGGGCTGGCCGGAGGCCCTGGCGGTGGCCTCGAAGAAGGCCGCCATGGCCTGGCTCTGGGTCAGCGTGGTGGTGTCGTACTCGGGCAGCGCGTAGTCGGCCATGAAGCGCGCGGCCATGGCGCGCGGCAGCTCGGCCATGTCGGCACGCACCTGCTCTACCCAGGCGGGCGCCACCACCAGCGGGGGCAGGTCCGGGTCGGGGAAGTAGCGGTAGTCGGCCGCGTCCTCCTTGGTGCGCATGGCGCGCGTCTCGCCGGTGTCCGGGTCGAACAGCACGGTGGCCTGCTGGATGGCACGCCCGTCCTCCAGCTCCTCGATCTGCCAGCGGATCTCGAAGTCGATCGCCTGCTGCATGAACTTGAAGCTGTTCAGGTTCTTGATCTCGCGCCGCGTGCCCAGGGGCTGGCCGGGCTTGCGCACGGACACGTTGGCGTCGCAGCGGAAGCTGCCCTCCTGCATGTTGCCGTCGCAGATGCCGATCCAGGTGACGATCTTGTGCAGCTCGCGCGCGTAGGCCACGGCCTCGGCCGAGGAGCGCATGTCGGGCTCGGTGACGATCTCCAGCAGCGGCGTGCCGGCGCGGTTCAGGTCGATGCCGGACTGGCCGACGAAATCCTCGTGCAGGGACTTGCCGGCGTCCTCCTCGAGATGGGCGCGCACCAGGCGGACGGTCTTCTTCTCCCCGTCCAGGAAGAAGCTCACCTCACCGCCCTGCACCACCGGAATCTCGTACTGGCTGATCTGGTAGCCCTTGGGCAGGTCGGGGTAGAAGTAGTTCTTGCGCGCGAAGACGCTGCGCTCGGCGATCTTCGCGTTCACCGCCAGGCCGAACTCGATGGCGCGCTGCACGGCGCCGCGGTTCATCACCGGCAGCGTGCCGGGCAGCGCGAGGTCCACCGCGCAGGCCTGGGTGTTGGGCGCCGCGCCGAAGGCCGTGGGCGCACGGCTGAAGATCTTGCTCTGCGTGGAGAGCTGGGCGTGGGTTTCGAAGCCGATGACGACTTCGTAGCCGTGGATGAGTTTCATGGTCATGATTGGCCTTGCGCCGGGCCGCCCCAAGGCAGGCCGGCCCCCCCGGGGGGCAGCGAATACACGAAGTGACGCGCGTGGGGGCTCACAGTCCTTGGGGCGCGCGCAGGTGGAAGTCGGTGGCTTGCTGGAAGCGGTGGGCCGCGTTCAGCAGCTTCGCCTCGCCGAAGTAGTTGCCGATGAGCTGCAGCCCCACCGGCATGCCGTGTTCGCCGAAGCCGCAGGGGATGCTCATGCCGGGCAGGCCCGCGAGCGAGCCCGGCAGGGTGAAGATGTCGGCCAGGTAGTTGGCCACCGGGTCGGCCGACTTCTCGCCCAGCTTCCAGGCCACCGTGGGCGCCACCGGCCCGGCGATCACGTCGCAGGATTGGAAGGCCTGCTGGAAGTCGTCGGCGATCATGCGGCGGATCTTCTGCGCCTGCAGGTAGTAGGCGTCGTAGTAGCCGTGCGAGAGCACGTAGGTGCCCACCATGATGCGGCGCTTGACCTCGTCGCCGAAGCCTTCGGCGCGGGTCTTCCTGTACATGTCCTGCAGGTCGCCGTAGTGCTTCGCGCGGTGGCCGAACTTCACGCCGTCGAAGCGCGAGAGGTTGGAGCTGGCTTCCGCGGGGGCGATGATGTAGTACACCGGGATCGCCAGCTCGGTGCGCGGCAGGCTGATCTCGACCAGCCGGGCGCCCAGCTTCACGTACTCGGCCAGGGCGGCGTCCAGCGCGGCGCGCACCCCGGGGGCCAGGCCCTCGCCGAAGAACTCGCGCGGCACGCCGATGCGCAGGCCGTCCAGCGAGTCGCCCAGCGAGCGGCTGAAGTCCTCGGGCGGCATGTCCAGGGAGGTGGAGTCGCGGTCCGGGTCGGGGCCGCACAGGGCCGACAGCAGCAGCGCGCAGTCCTCGGCCGTGCGGGCCATGGGGCCGGCCTGGTCCAGGCTGGAGGCGAAGGCGATCATGCCGTAGCGTGACGCGCGGCCGTAGGTGGGCTTGATGCCGGTGATGCCGCAGAAGGCGGCCGGCTGGCGGATCGAGCCGCCGGTGTCGGTGCCGGTGACCGCGGGCGCCAGGCGGGCCGCCACGGCCACGGCGCTGCCGCCCGAGGAGCCGCCGGGAATGCGCGAGGTGTCCCAGGGGTTGCGGGCCGGGCGCCAGGCGGAGTTCTCGTTCGCGGACCCCATGGCGAACTCGTCGCAGTTGAGCTTGCCCAGGCTGACGCAGCCGGCGTCCGCGAGCCGCGCCACCACGGTGGCGTCGAAGGGCGAGCGGTAGCCTTCCAGCATGCGCGAGCCGGCGGTGCTGGGGAAATCGCGGGTGACGAAGATGTCCTTGTGGGCGATGGGCACGCCCGCCAGCGGGGTGGCGTCCCCCGCGGCGATGCGGGCGTCGGCGGCGCGGGCCTGCGCCAGCGTCACGTCCTCGTCCATCGCCAGCCAGGCGCCCAGGTCGTCGTGCGCGCGGGCCCGGGCCAGGAAGTGGCGCGCCGCCTCCTCGGCCGAGACCTGGCGCGCGCGCAGCGCGGCCGCCAGGGCCGCGACGGTCATGTCGTGCAGGTCGGCGCTCATTCGATCACCTTGGGCACGAGGAACAGCCCACGCTCCACGGCGGGGGCGCTGCGCTGGTTGGCGGCGCGGTCGTCGGGTTCGCTGGCCCGGTCCTCGCGCAGGCGCAGCTGCACGTCCTGGAGGGCGGCGACGGGGTGGGCCAGGGGCTCGATGCCGGCGGTGTCGACCGCGCGCATCTTCTCGACGATGTCGAAGAAGCCGTTGATCTGGGTGAGCATGCGGCCCGACTGCTCGGCGTCGAGCTCCAGCCTCGCCAGGTTGGCGATGCGGGCGATGTCTTGCGGGGTGAGCGCCATGGAAGGAATCAAGGGCAAAAGAGGGGGTGGAAGGTGGAAATTCCGCCCCGCCCGTGGCGGGGGTTCCACAGGGGATCGGGTATTATCCCGCCTTTGATGCAACGGGCGCCAAGGCGCCTTGATTTGCTGGGAAAAGTGAATGATCCGCTGGCTGGCGCCGCGTGCGCCCCCGGCCTTCCCGAAGAGGATTCCTGATGTTCGGAGCTTTCCGACGCTACCTGTCCACCGACCTGGCGATCGACCTGGGCACGGCCAACACCCTGATTTTTGTCCGGGACAAAGGCATCGTGCTGGATGAACCGTCCGTGGTGGCCATCCGCCACGAAGGCGGGCCCCAGGGCAAGAAGACCATCCAGGCCGTGGGCCACGAAGCCAAGGCGATGCTGGGCAAGGTGCCCGGCAACATCGAGGCGATCCGCCCCATGAAGGACGGCGTCATCGCCGACTTCACGGTCACCGAGCAGATGCTCAAGCAGTTCATCAAGATGGTGCACCCGCGCTCGGTCCTCAAGCCGAGCCCGCGCATCATCATCTGCGTGCCCTGCGGCTCGACCCAGGTCGAGCGCCGCGCGATCCGCGAATCGGCGCTGGGCGCCGGCGCGAGCGAGGTGTACCTGATCGAGGAACCCATGGCCGCGGCCATCGGCGCCGGCCTGCCCGTCTCTGAAGCCTCCGGCTCCATGGTGGTGGACATCGGCGGCGGCACCACCGAGGTGGGCGTCATCTCCCTGGGCGGCATGGTCTACAAGGGCAGCGTGCGCGTGGGCGGCGACAAGTTCGACGAGGCCATCATCAGCTACATCCGCCGCAACTACGGCATGCTGATCGGCGAGCCCACCGCGGAAGCGATCAAGAAGAACATCGGCTCGGCCTTCCCCGGCTCCGAAGTGAAAGAGATCGAGGTCAAGGGCCGCAACCTCTCCGAAGGCGTGCCGCGCTCCTTCACCATCTCGTCCAACGAGATCCTGGAGGCGCTGACCGACCCGCTGAACAACATCGTCTCGGCGGTGAAGAACGCGCTGGAAAGCACGCCGCCCGAACTGGGCGCCGACATCGCCGAGCGCGGCATGATGCTGACCGGCGGCGGCGCCCTGCTGCGCGACCTGGACCGCCTGCTGGCCGAGGAAACCGGCCTGCCCGTGCTGGTGGCCGAAGACCCGCTGACCTGCGTGGTGCGCGGTTGCGGCATCGCCCTGGAGCGCATGGAGCGGCTGGGCAGCATCTTCACCAGCGAGTGAGCCCCCTGCCGCGGCGGCTTGCGCCCCGCGGCCTGACCCTGCCTTCGCGACGGTGACACAATAGCGCGCGGCGGTGGGCGCCAGCCCCATCCGCCCAACGACGCGCCCCCACCTGCCATGCCCCTGGGCACCCTAGACCGGACACCGCCGCCCTTCTTCAAGCAGGGCCCGTCCGCGCTGTCCAAGCTGATGGTGTTCAGCGCGCTCGCCCTGTTCCTGATGGTGGCCGACACGCGCCTGCGCATCTCGCAGCCGCTGCGCGCCGGCGTTTCCACCGTGCTCTACCCGGTGCAGTGGCTGGTGCTGCGGCCGGTGCTGGCCGTGCGCATGGCCGGCGACTATTTCGAATCCTTGCACAGCGCCCAGGCCAGCGAGCAGGCCGCCCGGCGCAAGCTGGCCGAGCAGGGCCTGCGCGCCAACCAGGTCGAGCAGCTGCTGCAGGAGAACGCGCGCCTGCGCCAGCTGCTCGGCCTGCGCGAACGCCTGGCCGTCACGGCCACGGCGGCCGAGGTGCTGTACGACGCGGCCGACCCCTACACCCGCAAGGTCATCATCGACCGCGGCCTGGCCCAGGGCATCACGCCCGGCGCCCCGGTGGTGGACGAATCCGGCGTGCTGGGCCAGGTGACGCGCGTGCAGCCCCTGGTGGCCGAGGTGACGCTGGTGACCGACCGCGACCATGCCATCCCGGTGCTCAACACGCGCACCGGCGCGCGCAGCGTGGCCTACGGCGACCCCAAGTCGCCCCTGGGCACCCTGGAGCTGCGCTTCATGGCGGGCAACGCCGACGTGCAGCCGGGCGACCTGCTCACCACCAGCGGCGTGGACGGGGTGTACCCGGCCGGCCTGCCCGTGGCCCGGGTGACCCATGTGGAGCGCAAGGCCGACGCCGGCTTCGCGCGCATCTCCTGCGAGCCGCTGGCCCGCGTCGACGGCGCCCGCCATGTGATGGTGCTGGGCTCGCTGGCCCGGCAGCTGCCGCCGCGCCCCGCGCCCGAGGACGCGCCGGGGCCGGGCGGCCGCAAGGGCCCGGGAGCGCGCAAGTGAGGGAGCGCCGGCCATGATCATGCGCCCCGGCCAGCAGCTGCTGCTGCCCGCCAACCCGCTCTTCATCTGGGGCAGCCTGCTGGTGGCCCTGATGCTCGGCATGCTGCCGCTGGGCCGCACGCCCTGGATGCCCGACATACTGGCCCTGGTGCTGGTGTTCTGGAGCGTGCACCAGCCGCTGCGGGTGGGCATAGGCGCGGCCTTCCTGTTCGGCGTCGCCATGGACGTGCACCAGGCCTCGCTGCTGGGGCAGCACGCGCTGGCCTATACCGCGCTCAGCTTCTTCGCCATCACCATCCACCGCCGCCTGCTCTGGTTCACGGTGCCTTCCCAGGCGCTGCAGGTGCTGCCCCTGTTCGCCGCCGCGCACCTGATCGCGCTGGCCATCCGCATGCTCACCGGCGGTGCCTTCCCCGGCTGGAGCCTGGTGCTGGCGCCCCTGCTCGAGGCCGCGCTCTGGCCGGTGGTCAGCATCGTGCTGCTCGCGCCACAGCGCCGCGCGCCCGACCCGGACGAGAACCGCCCGCTGTAAGGGGACGCCGTGACCGAGCTGCGCAACGTCGAAGCCGACCTGTTCCGATTCCGGCTGCGCGTCTTCGCCGCCAGCCTGGTGGTGGTGGTGTGCTTCCTGCTGCTGGCCAGCCGGCTGGTGTACCTGCAGGTGATCCGCCATGCGGACCTGGCCGAACAGGCCGAGAACAACCGCACCGCCATCGTGCCCGTGGTGCCCAACCGCGGCCTGATCACCGATCGCAACGGCATCGTGCTGGCCACCAACTACTCGGCCTACACGCTGGAGCTCACGCCCGCGCGCCTGACCGAACCGCTGGACAAGGTCATCGACGACCTGGCCGGCGTGGTGAACATCGAGGCGCGCGACCGGCGGCGCTTCCGCAAGCTGCTGGAGGAATCGCGCAACTTCGAGTCGCTGCCCATCCGCAGCCGCCTCTCCGACGAGGAGGTGGCGCGCTTCGCCGCCCAGAGCTGGCGCTTCCCGGGCGTGGAGATCAAGGCCCGCCTGTTCCGCAACTACCCCTGGGGCGAACTGGCGAGCCACGTGATCGGCTACATCGGCCGCATCAACCAGAGCGAGAAAGCCGCGATGGAGGACTGGCCCGACGCGCAGCAGGCCAACTACCGCGGCACGGAATACATCGGCAAGCTGGGCATCGAGCAGAGCTACGAGGAACAGCTGCACGGCACCACCGGCGTCGACCAGGTGGAGACCTCGGCCGGCGGCCGCGCCATGCGCAAGCTGGCCAGCCACCCGCCTACGCCGGGCAACACGGTGAAGATGTCGATCGACATCAAGCTGCAGAACCTGGTGGAGCAGCTCTACGGCGACCGGCGCGGCGCCTTCGTCGCGATGGACCCCAAGACCGGCGAGGTGCTGGCCTTCGTCAGCAAGCCGACCTTCGACCCCAACCTCTTCGTCGACGGCATCGACCAGGAGAACTGGAGCGCGCTCAACGAGTCCATCGACAAGCCGCTGCTCAACCGGGCCCTGCGCGGCACCTACCCGCCCGGTTCCACCTACAAGCCCTTCATGGCCCTGGCCGCGCTGGAGACCGGCAAGCGCAACCCGGCGACGATCTACAACGACCCTGGCTACTTCTGGTTCGGCGGCCACAAGTTCCGTGACGACAAGGAAGGCGGCCACGGCGCGGTGGACATGTACCGCTCCATCGTCCAGTCCTGCGACACCTACTACTACATGCTCGCCAACGACATGGGCGTGGACACCATCCACGACCAGATGCAGAAGTTCGGCTTCGGCGAGCTCACCGGCATCGACATCGCCGGCGAATCGCACGGCGTGCTGCCCTCCACGGCCTGGAAGCGGGAGTACTACAAGCGGCCGGAGCAGAAGAAGTGGTTCGCCGGCGAAACCATCTCGCTGGGCATCGGCCAGGGCTACAACAACTTCACCATCCTGCAGCTGGCCACGGCCACGGCCACGCTGGCCAACGACGGCGTGAAGATGAAGCCGCACCTGGTGCGCGAGGTGCTGGACGTGGTCAGCCACAAGCCGGTGATCACGGCCGAACAGCAGGTGGTGGGCGAGCGCATCGCCAAACCCGAGAACATCGCGATCGTGCGCAACGCCATGGTGGGCGTGAACCTGGAGGGGACCTCGGCCGCGGCCTTCCGCGGCGCCGGCTACACCAGCGGCGGCAAGACCGGCACGGCCCAGGTGCTGACCATTGCCCAGAACGCGAAGTACAACGCCGCCCAGACGGAAGAGCGGCACCGCGACCATGCGCTCTTCACGGCCTACGCGCCCGCCGACAACCCGAGGATCGCGATCGCCATGATCGTGGAGAACGGCGGCTTCGGCGCCCAGGCCGCGGCGCCCATCGCCCGGCGGGCCTTCGACTACTACCTGCTCGGCCAGTACCCGAGCGAGGAAGACATCGCGGCGGTGAAGAAGGGCCAGGCCACCACGCCCATCGGCAAGCCGCGCAACGCGGCCGAGGTGGCCTGGCCGCCCGGCGCGGCCACGGGCGCGGCGCCGGCGGCGTCCGCGGCCTCGGCCAGCTCGGCGGCGGCCCAGCCCTGAGGCGGGCGCGCCGCCGCAGCGCTCAGCCCTGCCGCCGCTTCGCGACGCGCGGGAAGACCAGCCAGCAGGCCGACAGCACGGCCGCACTGCACAGCCCCAGGGCCAGCGCCACGCCGTCGGAGCCGGTGATGGCGTAGCCCACCAGCCCCAGGTCGATCGAGATGGCGAGCATCAGGGGCAGCAGTGCCCAGCCGATAAAGGCGGACGCACGGTCCAGCAGCCGCTGCGACACTCGGCCGCGCTCCACCTGGCGGTGGTAGGCGGCCGGCGTCATCGCCAGGCCGCAGGCCAGCGCCACCAGCGCCAGGGCAGCCAGGTGCAGGCCCTGGTGCCAGCCGTCGAACACCTCGTCGAAGCGCTGGCTGAAGACCGCGATGAGCTGGAAGCCGAACAGGGCCTGGATGCCGGGCAGCACCATCCGGGCTTCCTCGAGCGCGAAGCCGACCGCGTCCTTGAGCGCCACGGGCTGGGACTGCGCATCCTGGGCCATGCCCGGATCATCCGGCCCCTGCCCCAGCCGCGCCCGTAGGACGCCGCCGCAATGGACGCGCCAGGCCGTCCGGCTCAGCGTTGGCGCTGGGCCAGCAGCCAGTCGCCCACGGCGTCCGGCATGTGCCGCACGTGGCCGGGCAGGCGCCCGGCCGGGAAGCCGACGTGGCCGCCCCCCCGGGGCTGCCACAGGGTGACGCAGGGCCCGACCTCGCCGGGGCGCGGCAGGCTGGCGGCCGGCACGAAGGGATCGTTCAGGGCGTTCAGCGCCAGGGCCGGGATGCGGATGCGGTGCAGGTGCGGCTTGGCCGAGGCCCGGGCGTAGTAATCATGCACGCCGGCGAAGCCGTGCAGCGGGGCGGTGAACACGTCGTCGAACTCGAACAGGTCGCGCGCGGCGCGCAGCCGCGCGGCGTCGAACAGCCCCGGGTGCTGGCGCAGCTTGGCCAGTGCCTTGGGCTTCATGGTGCGCAGGAACATGGGGGTGTAGACCCGGCGGTTGAAGCCCTGGCTGATGCTGCGCGCGCCCTCGGCCAGGTCCAGCGGGGAACTGATGGCCGCGACCGCGTCCACCACCTGGCGCGCCGACTCGCCCGCCTCGGCGGCCCATCGCAGCAGGGCATTGCCGCCCATGGAGACGCCCGCCACCAGCATCGGCCCCCTGTGGCCGGCACGCAGGCGCGACAGCATCCAGCCGATCTCCTCGTGGTCGCCGGAATGGTAGGCGCGCGGGCCGCGGTTGAGCTCGCCGCCGCAGCCGCGGAAGTGCGGGATGGCGAAGGCCAGGCCGCGCTCGCGCGCGAAATCAGCGAAGGCCTCCGCGTAGTGGCTGCGCGAGGAACCCTCCAGGCCGTGCAGCAGCACCAGCAGCACGTCGCCGCGGGCGGGGCTGTCCAGCCAGTCGACATCGATGAAGTCGCCATCCGGCGTGTCCCAGCGCTCGCGGCGGTAGCGCGGCGGGGCGCCGAAGTGGCGGCGCGCGTACAGCGCCGGCCAGATGGTCTGCAGGTTGCCGCCGGGCAGCCACCAGGGCGCGCGGTAATCGAGCATGCCCGCGGGCCTCAGTGCAGCACCTGGGGCGCGCCGGAAATCTCCTGGATCTCGCTGGGCGTGCCGGGGCTCGCGTGGTGGGCCACCATCCGCCAGCCCTGGGCGGTCTTGTGGTACACGTTGGTGGCGATCACCCAGGCCTGGGCCGGGCCCTCGGGGCCCAGCACCTCCACGCGCTCGAGCACGTTGTGCACGGCGCTGGCCACCGCCACCGACTTGAAGGCGCGCTGCGGCCAGGCGCGGATGCTGCCGTTCGCGAACATGGCCTCGAAGGTGGCGCGTATGGCCACGGGGCCGACCACGCGCGGGCCGCCCGGGTGCACGCAGACGATCTCGTCCTCGTCCGCCCAGCAGGCCATCAGGCGCTCGATGTCGCCATCCTGGAGGGCTTCGTAGAAGGCGGCTTCCACCTCGTCCGCGTTGCCTTCGAGGTTGGCCGCCTGCAGCTTGGATTTCTTGGCCATGGGCTGGGCCGATTGTGCCGCGTTTCAGCCGGCGAGCCAGCGCGTCACCCCGGCACGCACCTCGCCCTGCGCCGCATGCCAGACGGTCTCCGAGGCCGCCACGTGGATGCCGGCCGGCGCCAGGCGCAGCGCCCAGGCCACGAACTCCGCCACCTTGGCGGCACGCACGGGCTGCTCGCTGCTGGGGATCATGTAGCGCAGCACGCCCAGCATGCCGCGCGCCACGCGCACCGGCAGGCTGGCGGGGGGCGGTGCGCCCGGCTTCTGCGCCGAGCGCACGATCAGCAGCCGCTCGAAGCCCTGGCCCACCACCGCGTGCTCGTCCAGCGAGGCCAGGCCCCGCTTGAGCGCTTCGGGCAGGCGCATCTGGGCGTGCGGCAGCACCACGGCCAGCGTGCTGACGCCGCAGCGGCGCAGCCAGGCCGCGAGCTCCGGCAGCTGCTCCGGCGCGGGGACCCAGAGCGCGCGCTCGCGCTCGTGGAACATGCGCGGCGGCTCGAACAGCACCACCGCGACCTCGGCCGCCAGCACCGGCCAGTGCGCCGGGCCGTCGGCCGGCAGCACGTGGGTGCGCACGTCGCGCAGGCCATCGCGCATGGGCTCGCGGGCCAGCACGTGCACGGGCCGGAAGGCGTGCGACCCGGCCAGCCGGCGCAACACCTCCTGGCCGAGCACGCCGGTGGCGCCGGCCAGAATCACGGAGGGGGCTTGAAGGCCAGGAGCGGACATCCATCTATGCTACCGTCCTGTTTCCATCGAGGAGGGCTCCCCCATGAAGCGCTGGCTACTCATCGTCCTCGCGGCGATCTCGCTGTCGGGCTGCGGCTACAACGACTTCCAGCGCCTGGACGAGCAGACCAAGTCGGCCTGGAGCGAGGTGCTGAACCAGTACCAGCGCCGTGCCGACCTCGTGCCCAACCTGGTCGCCACCGTCAAGGGCGAGGCCAACTTCGAGCAGGACACGCTGACCAAGGTCGTGGAGGCGCGCGCCAAGGCCACCGCCGTCACCGTGACGCCCGAGACCCTGAACGACCCGCAGGCCTTCCAGAAATTCCAGCAGGCGCAGGGCGAGCTGTCCAGCGCGCTCAGCCGCCTGCTGGTGGTCTCCGAGCGCTACCCGGACCTGAAGTCCAACCAGTCCTTCCGCGATCTGCGGGTGCAGCTCGAGGGCACCGAGAACCGCATCACCGTGGCCCGCAACCGCTACATCGAATCGGTGCAGGCGTACAACGTGCTGGCCCGCAGCTTCCCGAGCAACCTCACGGCGATGGTGTTCCACTACCAGCCCAAGCCGAACTTCACGGTCCAGAACGAGGCGCAGATCTCCGCGCCCCCGCAGGTCGACTTCGGCACCAAGAAGTAGCGCCATGGGCCTGCTGCGTGGCTGCTTGCACGCGCTGCTTCCCGCGCTGGCCGCGGCCTGCCTGCTGCTGGCGCCGGCCGCGGCCCAGCCGCTGCAGCCCGTGCCGGCACTGAGCGCCCATGTGGTCGACCTGACCGGCACCCTGGACGACCTGGAGCGCCAGGGCCTGGAGGAGAAGCTCACCGCGCTGGAGCAGGCCAAGGGCACCCAGATCGTGATCCTCATGGTCGCCACCACCCGGCCCGAGGACGACGCCAGCTTCGCCAACCGCGTGGGCAACACCTGGAAGATCGGCCGCAAGGGCGTGGGCGACGGCGTGCTGCTGCTCGTGGCCAAGGACGACCGCAAGATCCGCATCGAGGTCGCCAAGACGCTGGAGGGCGCCATCCCCGACCTCGCGGCCAAGCAGATCATCGACGACGCCATCCGGCCGGCCTTCCGCAACGGCGACTTCGCCGGCGGCCTGCGCGCCGGCGTGGACCAGCTCATCGCCCGCGTGAACGGCGAGGCCCTGCCGCCGCCCGCGGCCGGGCGCCACGGCGCGGCCCCGGCGCAGGACAACTTCCAGTTCAACGACCTGCTGGTGTTCCTGCTGTTCCTGGTGCCGGTGGCAGGGGGCCTGCTGCGCCGCATGCTGGGCCGCCCGCTGGGCGCGGTGGCGGCAGGTGCGGGCTTCGGCGCCGTGGTGTGGCTGGTCACCGCCAGCGTGGTCTTCGGCGTCCTGGGCGGGCTGGTGGCGCTGTTCATCACCCTGGTCTCGGGCTTCGGCGGCTTCCTGCC
>NZ_JADDOJ010000106.1 GCF_015159745.1 Ramlibacter aquaticus
GCGGTAGGCCGCCGCCACCCCCATGGCGTTCGCCCGGGTCATCGCGGCGGCCTACCGCCGGCGCGGCATGAACCCGGACGGGGCGCTGCGCCGGGCACAGATCACGCCACAGGCGCTGGCCCTGCCGGAGGCCCGGCTGACCTCGCTGCAGATGGAGCAGCTGTCCGAGGCCGCCATGCGCGAACTGGACGACGAGGGCCTGGGGGCCTTCTCGCGGCCGCTGCCCTGGGGCAGCTACGGCATGCTGGCCCGCGCCTCGCTCACGGCGCCGGACCTGGGCATCGCGGTCAAGCGCTGGTGCCGCCACCATGGCCTGATCGCGCCGGACATCGCCCTCGCGCTCGAGGTCGAGGGCAGCCGCGCCACGCTGGCCATCGAGGAAGGCCCGGGCATCGCCCGCCACGGCGAGGCCGCACGCGAGTTCTGCCTGGTGCACGTGCTGCGCAACATCCACGGGCTGGCCTGCTGGTACATCGACTCGCGCATCCCGCTGCAGGGCTCGGGCTTTCCCTTCGCGGCGCCCGCCCACGCCGACGCCTACGCCCACATGTTCCCGGGGCCGCGGTCCTTCGGCGCCGCACGGGCCACGGTCGAGTTCGATGCGCGCTACCTGGGCCTGCCGCTGCGGCGCGACGAACGCGCGATGCGCCAGATGCTGCAGCGCGCCCTGCCGCTCACCGTGCTGCAGTACCGGCACGACCGCCTGCTCCTGCAGCAGGTGCGCCAGGCGCTGGCCGCCGGCGCGCAGGACGCGGACGCCGTCGCCACGCGGCTGAACATCTCGGTGCGCACCCTGCACCGGCAGCTGGCCGACGCCGGCGCCGGGCTGCAGGCCCTCAAGGACGAGGTGCGCAGCGAGCGGGCGCGTGAGCTGCTGCTGCGCACTCCGCGGCCCATCAAGCAGGTCGCGCAGGCCAGCGGCTTCGCCAGCGAGAAGAGCTTCATGCGCGCCTTCCGACAGTGGACCGGCATGACGCCGGCGGAGTTCCGGCAGCGGGGTTGAGCCGCCGGCCAGGCCGCGTGCACGGCCCACGGCGGGCCGGGATCGGGCTGTAGTCCCGGCTGCTGTTTACACACCCGCAAAACACCTTCGCGTCAATTCGACCGCGAAAGCGTGACATCTTCCGCACCCGGGAACTGCTGAGCTCACAGATGGCCCGCAGTCCTTGCAGATCGTGACGTCTGTGAACAGGGGCATGCCGCTCAGAATGCGGGCCCTTTTGTTGAACTCGAGGCGATTACTGATGACCCTGCAGAAGAAGCAACGCGAACTGGCCTGGATGGTGTGCGGTACGGCGGCAGCGCTGGCCCTGGCGGGCTGCGGCGGCGGCGGCGGCGCGACCACGGCGTCGGCGGGCAGCCCCACGGCGGCCACGGCGGACGCCGGCACCAGCACCAGCGCGGCTTCCGCGCCCGGCACGGCCGGCAGCGCATCGCCATCCGCGGCCACCGCCGCGACGGGCAGCGCGGGCACGACGACCGGCGGCACCGTCACCGGCACGGGCACGGCCAGCGGCAGCACCACCACCACGGCCTCGGCGGGCAGCACCACGCCCGCCAGCGGGCCGGCCCCCGTGCTGGGCGACTGCCAGATGTTCCCGTCCAACGCGATCTTCAACACCCGCATCGACGACACGAGCAAATTCCCCGCCGACCCCAGCAGCAGCGCCTGGGTCAACCTGGTGGGCGCCGGCACCTCGCTGATGCCCAACTGGGGCACCACCAGCAACCCGGCCGACCTCGGCGGCTACTACGGCATTCCGGTCAACGTGGTCGACGGCACCAGCGCGACCACGCAATGGCCCACGGTGTCGTTCGACTTCGCGGCCTCCGGCCAGAGCACGGACCAGGGCTACCCCGACAAGAGCGACTGCGCTTCGCAGCAGGCGGACGGCAGCTTCAGCATCGTGCAGGGCTGCTCGCAGCTGGGCAGCGGCCAGCGCCGCTTCCCCTTCCCGTCGCAGAACCTCGTCGCCGAGGGCGGCACCTGCGCCGGCCCCGGCAGCTGCGGCGACCATCACGTGGCCGTGATCGAGAAGGGCGCCTGCCGCCTGTGGGAAGCCTTCTACGCCTTCCCCATCAACGGCCAGTGGTACGCCGCCTCGACCGCCGCCTGGAACTTGAATTCGCTCTCGCTGCGCCCGGACGGCTGGGCCTCGGCCGACGCCGCCGGCCTGCCGATCACCCCGCTCCTGGCCAAGGCCGCCGAAGCCTCGACCGGTGCCATCAACCATGCGCTGCGCGTGACCTTCCGCGACGCCGCGCTGGCCCTGCAGCACCGCTGGCCCGCCCGTTTCGCGGCCGGCGCCGACAACCCGGGCGCCATCCCCTTCGGCGCCCTGCTGCGCCTGCGCGCGGACTTCCAGATCCCGGACAGCTGGACGCCGCAGGCCAAGGCCGTCGCCACCGCCGCCAAGCAGTACGGCATGTACGTGGCCGACAACGGCATGGACTTCTACGTGCAGGGCGAGCCCGACGCGGCCTGGGACCCGGCCACCTCGGCCCAGCTGCGTGCGATCACCATGGCCAACATGGAGTTCGTGGACCTGAAGGCGGTCACCAGCGACCCGCGCTTCTCGCCCGACTCCATGGCCGCCAGCTGGTGAGCGCAGGCCCCGCTCAGAGCGACAGCAGGCGCTCGAAGAAGGAGCGGTAGCGCGTCAGCGCCACGCGCAGGTTCTCGGTCGAGGCCTGCGCGTCGCCCTGCCCGACCTCGGCCTCGATGCGGCTGCGCTGCCGCGCGAAGCTCTCGGCCAGGCTCTTCATCACCTGCGCCACCAGCTCGTCGGCATGCTGCACGGCCTGGCGCGGGTCGTCCACGAAGCCGACCTGCACCTCGCGCCAGCGCTCGCGGAAGCCGCTGGCGGCCGAGGGCTCGAACAGCGCCGCCAGGGCTTCGCGGCCCGCGCCCTGCGGCCGGGCCTGCCCCGTGCGCGCGTCGGCCTGCGGGACCTCGCGGCCGGGGTCGGTCTGCACGGGGGACTGCCGGGGCGCATGCGCCTCGACGTCCTGGATGTCGTTCATGCCGGCGCCCCGCCCCTCGGCGGCGGCCACCAGGTCGGCGGTGCCCATCGCGGGCCGGTCGTTCCCCCGGCCCATGCCGGGCTCCAGGGAGGTCTCGCCCAGCCGGTCGTCCTGTTCGCGTGCCATCGTTGCGCTCCTTGCGGTCATGCGGCGCCCAGCGGGCGGCCACGGGTGTCTTCGGCGGGCGCGGCGGTTTCCAGCAGCTGCTCGAACAGCGCGCGGTAGTGGATCAGCGCCTGGCGCTGGCCTTCGGTGTCCACCTCGCCGCGGCGGTCGCGATCGGCGATGTCGTGGGCCGCGCGGTAGTGCTCGACCACCTGCGGGTGGTGCACCGAGATGTCGGCGGCGCGGCGCTCGAAGTCGCCCATGGGGTAGCCGCGCTTGCCCATCAGCTCGCGCACCAGCTGGTCGGCCTCGGCCAGCGCGCCGCGCGGGTTGTCGACGAAGCGGGCCTGCAGCGCCTTCCAGGATTGCGCGAAGCGCGAGGCGTCGGCCGGCGCCAGCGGCACGATGTCCAGCTGCTCCACGCGCTTCTCGCGCGCACGAAGCTCGGCCTCGGCCTTGGTGCGGCTGCCCAGGGTCTCGACCGCGTGGCCGTACTCGGGTCCGAAGCGTTTCTCCAGCACCTGCGACTCGTGGCGTCGCCAGTGCAGCACCGCCGCGATCGCCACCAGGGCCACGATCATCAGCAGGATCAGCATCATGTTCTGGTCCATGGAACCTCCGTGCCAAATTGGGAAGAAGCACCGACGGTAGGCGGGGGCCCGGCCGCGTGCTGTAGTCGCAGGCAGCGGCGGGGCGCACGCCGGTCGCCATCGTCGCGTAGGAACCCGCCGTCAGGCCCGCGCCTGGCACGCGCTGCGCCGGCGCGGCAGAATGCGCGGATGAGTGAACCCGCCGCCCGCGCCCGTGACTGGAACGAACTGCCTGGGCCGCCGCGCTGGCCGCTGCTGGGCAACGCGCTGCAGCTGGGCGGCAAGCGCATGCACCTGCGCCTGGAGGACTGGGCCCGCCGCTACGGCAAGGTCTACCGCCTGGCCATCGGGCCGCGCCGCTTCTTCGTCATCTCCGACCCCGAGGCCATCGCGCGCGTGCTGCGCAACCGGCCCGAGGGTTTCAAGCGCTCCGCGCGGCTGGAGTCCGTCTCCCGCCGCATGGGCTTCCTGGGCCTGTTCAGCGCCAACGGCGAGACCTGGAAGCGGCAGCGCCCCATGGTGCTGGGCAGCTTCGACCCGACCCACATCCGCGATTTCTTCCCCACCCTGGTCACGGTCACGCAGCGCCTGCAGCGGCGCTGGCTGGCGGCGGCGCAGGAGGGCCGCGCCGTGGACCTGCAGGCCGAGCTGATGCTCTACACCGTGGACGTGACCGCCGCGCTGGCCTTCGGCGAGGACATCAACACCCTGGAGGCGCCGCAGGCGCAGCGCATCCAGCAGCACCTGAACCAGGTCTTCCCGGCGCTGGTGCGCCAGCTGTTCACCGCCTTCCCGGCCCTGCAGCGGCTGCAGCCCGGCCGCCAGCGCGAGTTGCAGGTCCACCTGGACGCGATCCGCGCCGCGGTGCAGGGCTTCATCGCCAAGACGCGCGACAAGCTCGCGGCCGAGCCGGCGCTGCGCGACAAGCCCACCAACCTGATCCAGGCGCTGGTGGCCGCGCGCGACCGCGACGCCACGCTCACCGACGAGGACGTGTCCGGCAACGTGCTCACCATGCTGCTGGCGGGCGAGGACACCACCGCCAACACCCTGGCCTGGATGACCTGGCTGCTGGCCATGCACCCCGAGGCCCAGGCCCGGGCCCGCGCCGAGGCGCGGGCCGTGCTGGCCGGCCGCCCCTGCGCCGACAGCACCGAAGCACTCGCGGAGATGGACTACATCGACGCCTGCGCCCAGGAGGCCATGCGCCTCAAGCCCGTGGCGCCGCTCATAGGCGCCGAGGCGCAGAAGGACCAGGAGGTCGAGGGCGTGCGGGTGCGTGCCGGCGAGCTGGTGTTCTGCCTGATGCGCCCCGGCGCGGTGGACGAAGCGCGCTTCGGCGAGGCGCAGCAGTTCCGCCCCGAGCGCTGGCTGCGCGGCGAAGGGGATGCCGCGCAGTCGCTCAACTCCGCCAAGCGCGTGGTCATGCCCTTCGGCGCCGGGCCCCGCATGTGCCCCGGGCGCTACCTCGCGCTGGCCGAGATCAAGATGGCGGCCTCCATGCTGCTGGCCAATTTCGAGATCGTGTCCGTCGCCACCGAGGACGGCGGCGCGCCCGAGGAGCATGTCTCGCTGACCATGTACCCGGCCGGCCTGCGCATGCGGCTGAAGCCGCTGGCCGCCGGCGCCTGAGCCGCCGGCCGGGGCCGCCCCGACCTCACTCGCGGCTGGCGGCGTCCAGCTCGGCCAGGGTCTGGGCGTCCAGCGTCACTCGGGCGGCGCGCACCAGGCCCTGCAGCTGTTCCACGCTGCTGGCGCTGGCGATGGGCGCGGCGATGGCCGGCTGGGCCATGTTCCAGGCGATGGCCAGCTCGGCGGGCGTGTGGCCGGTGCGCGCGGCCGCCGCGTCCAGCGCGGCGAGGATCTTCAGGCCGCGCTCGTTGAGGTACTTCTTGACCGTGTTGGCGCCGCGCGCGCTCTTGCCCTGGTCCTCGCCGCTGCGGTACTTGCCGGTGAGGAAGCCGGCCGCCAGCGCATAGAAGTTGATCACGCCGATCTCTTCCCGCACGCACAGCGGCTGCAGCTCGCGCTCGAACACCGCGCGGTCGTACAGGTTGAACAGCGGCTGCAGGCTCTCGTAGCGCGGCAGGCCCAGCCGCGCGCTGGTGGCCAGTGCCTCGGCCAGGCGCTGCGCGCTGTAGTTGGAGGCGCCGATGGCGCGCACCTTGCCTTCCTCGATGAGGCGGGCATAGGCTTCCAGCGTGGCCTCCAGCGGCACCTTGTCGTCGTCCACGTGCGACTGGTAGAGGTCGATCACGTCCACCTGCAGGCGGCGCAGCGAGGCCTCCACCGCCTCGCGGATGCGCGCGGGGGCCAGGCCCGCGCGGCCCTCGCCCATGTCGAAGCCGACCTTGGTCGCGATCACCACCTTGTCGCGCCGCCCGCCCTGGGCCAGCCACTTGCCGATCACGGTCTCGGACTCCCCGCCATGGTGCCCGGGCGCCCAGCGCGAGTACACGTCCGCGGTGTCTATGAAGTTGAAGCCGGCGTCCACCCAGGCGTCCAGGATGGAGAAGGAGGTCTTCTCGTCCGCCGTCCAGCCGAACACGTTGCCGCCCAGGCAGAGCGGCGAGACCCTCAGGGCCGAGCGGCCCAGCTTGCGGTTTTCCATGCGGGAGTCCTTCCAGAGCATAGGCGGCATTGTGCGCGATGCCTCGCGCCGCCGCAGGGGCCGGGCCGCAGCCGGGCTCAGCGGCGCGGGATCACGCCGCCCAGGTGCATGCCGCTGTCCAGCAGCAGCAGCTCGCCGGTGACCGTGCGGGCCTGCGCGAGGTAGACGATGGCCTGGGCCACGTCGTCGGGGGTGCAGGAGTTGGCCAGCGGCACGCCGGCCTCGTAGCCCTGGCGGCCCTTCTCCGCCGCCTCGGCGCCCACGCCGCGCTCGAACCAGCGCGAGGTGATCAGGCCGGGGCAGACCGCGTTCACCCGCACCGCCGGCGCCAGTTCGCGCGACCAGTGCAGCGTCATCGCGTTCACCGCGCCCTTGGACGCGATGTAGGGCAGCGAGGACCCCACGCCCAGCGCACCGGCCACCGACGACACGTTCACCACCGCGCCGCGGGCTTCGCGCAGGGCAGGCAGGCAGGCGCGCAGCATCTGGAAGCTGCCCAGGGTGTTCACGTCCAGGATGCGGTGGAAGGCCGCGGCGTCCAGCGCGTCCCAGGCCGCGTCCTTGCCGAACACCGACACGCCCGCGTTGTTCACCAGCAGGTCGATGCGGCCCCAGCGCGCGAGGGCTGTTTCCGCCAGGCGCCGGCAGTCGGCGTCCTGCGCCACGTCGCCCTGGACCGCGACCGCCTCGGCCCCGGCCTCGCGGCAGCGCGACGCGGTCTCCTCGGCCTCGGCCGCGCTGCGGGCGTAGTTCAGCAGCAGGCGCCAGCCCTGGCGGGCCAGCTGCAGGGCCGTGGCCGCACCCACGCCGGTGCCGCCGCCGGTGATGAGGGCGACAGGGTTGTTGTTCTCGTTCATTCTTTCTCCTGGACGAAATGGCGCTCGTGCGCATGGCGCAGCTCGCGCTTGAGCAGCTTGCCGCTCGGGTTCTTGGGCAGGGTCTCGGTGAACACCACCGCCTTGGGCACCTTGAAGTGCGCCATGTGCGCATTGCAGTGTTCCAGCACCTGCGCCTCGGTCAGCACGTGGCCGGCCTTGGGCACCACGATGGCCACCACCGCCTCCACCCAACGCGGGTGCGGCACGCCCACCACCGCCACCTCGGACACGCCGGCGATGCGGTAGACCATCTCCTCCACCTCGCGGCTGGCGACGTTCTCGCCGCCGGTCTTGATCATGTCCTTCTTGCGGTCCACGACGGTGATGTAGCCCTCCTCGTCGAGGGTGGCGAGGTCGCCGGAGTGGAACCAGCCGCCGCGGAAGGCCGCCGCCGTCTTCTCCTCGTCGTGGTAGTAGCCCAGCATCAGGTGCGGGCTGCGGTGCACGATCTCGCCGACCTCGCCGGGGGCGATGTCGTTCATGTCCTCGTCGACCACGCGGGTCTCCACGTTCAGCACCGGCCGGCCGCAGGAGCCGGGCTTGCGAAGCTGGTCCTCGGGGCCCAGCATGGTGGCCAGCGGCGCGATCTCGGTCTGGCCGTAGAGGTTCCAGAAGCGCACCTCGGGCAGGCGGCGCGCCAGCTCGCGCAGCACCTCCACCGGCATGATGGATGCGCCGTAGTAGCCCTTGCGCAGCTGCGACAGGTCGGTGGTGTCGAACTGCGGCGAGCGCAGCAGCGCGATCCACACCGTGGGCGGCGCGAAGAAGGAGTTGATGCGCCAGCGCTGCATCAGCGGCAGCAGGTTGTCCGGCACCGGCTTGGCGGTGACGATGCTGGTCGCGCCCACGTACACGGCCGGCCCCAGGAACACGTCCAGCTGCGCGCAGTGGTACAGGGGCAGCGCGTGCAGCATCACGTCGTCGGCCGTGATGCAGGCGTCCACCGCGCAGCTCGCGTACTGCCAGATCACGGCGTCGTGCGTGAGCATCGCGCCCTTGGGGCTGGACTCGGTGCCGCTGGTGTAGACGATCTGCGCCAGGTCGAAGGACTGCAGCGGCGTGGCGGGCAGCGGGCCCGTGCAGGCGGCCAGTTCGTCGAAGGAGGTCATGCCGGCCACCGGCTCGGTCGGGTCCTCGGAGGGCAGCCACACGAACTGCGTCACCGCCGTGTCCAGCGCCGCGGCCTCCCGCGCCAGCGCGGCCAGGCCGCTGTCGGTGGCGAGCATGCCCGCCTGCGCGTGGCGCAGGATGTAGGCCACTTCCTCGGCCTTGAGCATGAAGTTGATCGGCACCATCACCGCGCCCAGGCGGGCCAGGGCGAAGCGCAGGGCGGCGAAGCCGTGCGAGTTGCGCGCCAGCACCGCCACGCGGCTGCCGTGGGCCACGCCCAGCCGCGCGAGGCCGGCGGCGACGCGGTCGACCACCGCGTCGAACTCGGCAAAGGTCCAGGTGGTGGCGCCGCAGATCAGGCCGGTCTTGCCGGGCAGGCGGCGGGCGGTGCGGTGCAGCAGGTCGGCGATGGTCTGCCGGCGGACTGTGGTGTCCATCTCGGGGGTCTCCTCGTCCATGGGGATTCACGGCCAGTATCGCGTCAAGGGCGCCGGCCGACAGCAGGGACTTGCCCGCATGCCTACCATGGCGGGATGAGCACCAGCCCGCCCGCCGACACCAAGCGCTACCTGCCCTGGGTGGTCGCCATCGTCATGTTCATGGAGACGCTGGATACGACGATCGTGAACACCGCCGTGCCGGCGATGGCCGAGAGCCTGCAGGTGCAGCCGCTGAGCCTGAAGGCGGTGGTCGCCAGCTACATCCTCAGCCTGGCCGTGTTCATCCCGGTCAGCGGCTGGATGGCGGACCGCTTCGGCACCCGGCGCGTGTTCTTCTCCGCCGTGAGCCTGTTCACCGCCGCCTCGCTGCTGTGCGGGCTGTCGCTGAACGCGCCCATGCTGGTGGCGGCCCGGCTGCTGCAGGGCGCGGGCGCCGCGATGATGATGCCGGTCGGGCGCCTGGCCATCATCCGCACCTTCAGCAAGGCCGAGTTGCTGGGTGCGATGAACTTCGTGGTGATGCCGGCGCTGGTGGGCCCGCTGCTGGGGCCCACGCTGGGCGGGCTGATCGTGCACTTCGCCTCCTGGCGGGTGATCTTCTGGGTCAACCTGCCGGTGGGCCTGCTCGCGCTCTGGATGATCTCGCGCTACCTGCCCGACTACCACGCCGACGCGCCGCGGCCGCTGGACACGGTGGGCTTCGTGCTGTTCGGCTCCGGCGTGGCGCTGCTGTCGTGGCTGCTGGAGATCTTCGGCGAGCACCGGCTGGACCTCACCTCGGCGGGCGTGCTGCTGCTGGTCGCGCTGGGTCTGCTGGGCGCCTACGGGCTGCACGCCTCGCACAGCGCCTGGCCGCTGCTGAAGCTGGCGCTGTTCCGCATACGCACCTTCCGCATCTCGGTGGGCGGCGGCTTCGTCACGCGCATCGGCCTGGGCGGCATGCCCTTCCTGCTGCCGCTGCTCTACCAGGTGGGGCTGGGGCGGCCGGCTTGGCAGTCGGGCCTGCTGATGATGCCGGCCGCGGCCGCCGCGATGACCACCAAGACCATGACCCAGCCCATCCTGAAGACGCTGGGCTACCGCCGCGTGCTGGTGGCGAACACCGTGCTCATCGGCCTGACCATCGGCGGCTTCTCGCTGGTGGACGCGGCCACGCCCGTGCCCGCGATCGTCGGGCTGGCGCTGAGCCAGGGCTTCTTCAATTCGCTGCAGTTCTCGTCCATGAACACGCTGGCTTACGCCGACGTGGAGGGCCCGGACACCAGCATGGCGAGCACGCTGGCGAGTTCCATGCAGCAGCTGTCCATGAGCTTCGGCCTGGCCGCGGGCTCGCTGGTGGCCGCCTGGTTCCTGGGCGAGGTGCCGCAGACCGACCGCGCGCAGGTGACATCGGCGCTGCACCACGCCTTCCTCACGCTGGCGGCCATCACCGTGCTGTCCTCGGCCTCGTTCTGGGGGCTGCGCCGCGGCGACGGCGAGGCCGTGAGCCGGGGCACCAGCGGCAAGGTGGTGGAACAGTCGGCCTGAGCCGGCCGCGGCGCAACGCGCCGCGCGGCCGGCATCAGCCCCGCGGGGATCGGGCTACAGGCCCGCCTGCGAACCCAGCCACTTTTCGATCACGCCGAGTTCGGCCGCCGTGGGCGATCCCTTGCCCGTGACCACGGCGAACACCTGGCCGCCGAAGCCGGCGTTCGGGTAGTACTCCTTGAAGCCCCAGGCGATCAGCAGCTGGCCGATGGGCGCGGTGGCGAAAGTGCTGCTGCCGCTGCCCGCCGCCACCGAGTTGACACGCAGGCGCTGCGCGCCGGTCTGCGAGGCCATGCTGATCACCACGGGCGTCCCCGCGGCCACGGCCGACGCGCTGGTCAGCGTGACGGCGTTGCCGGTGGGGTCCACCCAGTGCGCCACCGCACGGCCGCCCGCGATGGACAGCTCGGCCGCGTAGGCGTGCTCGGCGGTGGAGGCCTGGAACACCAGCCCGTCGCGCCCGCCAGGGGCCACGGCCGCCACCACGAAGTGGGCGTCCTGCAGGTCCCAGGGCGCGCGGTTGGCCGGGTTGGGCTGCACGCCGGGGAAGGGCACCACCTTGCGGCACCACAGGCCGGTGGCGTTGGCGCCCGAGTGGTCGGTGCAGCGCTTGCCGTTCACCTCGCGCATCACCGGCAGCGTGAAGGCCGGGTCGCGCTCGGTGTTGAACCAGTTCAGCATCTCCATCGCATTGCCGGGGCCCGAGGCCCAGCCGGAATCGGCCACGGCACGCACACCCTGGCCGACGGCGGCCGGCACGCCGTCCAGGTAGTCGGTGTAGGCGTCGGCCATCAGCCACTGTGCGGCCGCGTATTTCGCCAGCAGGGCGCCGGCCGCGTCGGGCAGGCTGGTCGCCGCGTAGGCGACCGGGTCGGCCAGCGAGTAGACCTTGCGCGGCGCCGGCGCATTGGCGCTGCCCGCGCTGACCGTGTAGCTCAGCGTGGCGATCGTGTTGGCCGCGGGCGTGAACGTGAAGGTGGCCTGCGGGTTCGCGCCCGCGGCCAGGCTCAGCGTGGTGGCCGAGAGGCTGCCGCTGCTCGCGCTGATGGACAGCGTCACCGGCGCGGCCAGGTTGCCGCGCGCCCAGACCGTGATCGTCACCGGCGTGCCGCCGGGGCCATAGCCCGGCCCGTCGTCGAAGAGCGTGGCGCCGGAGATGCCGGCCGACGCCTTCATCACGCCCGAGGCCTGCGGCTCCAGCGTGCGGTCCTGGTGCCAGCCCGGCACGTGGTTGATGCCGTAGTTGTGCAGGCTCCAGTGGTTGCCGCCGTTCCAGTCGTAGACCTCGATGTTGTTGGCGTGCGCGTAGTTGCACAGCCGCTGGAACATCTCTTGCCAGCGCGGGTCGTCCACGGGCATGCCGGTTTCCGACAGCGCGAGCGTCACGCCGCGCGGGGTGGCCCAGTCCACCGCCACCTTGAGCCGGTCGACGCCGGTGTCCAGGTTGATCGGGACCGGCCCGAAGCCGGCAGTGAAGCCCTTGGCCACCTCGGTGTCGTAGTCGTAGGCCTGGCCGCTGCTGCCGGCGTCCAGGTACATGTGCACTTCGTAGATCAGGTTGGTGCCCGCGATGGGCCAGGCCGGGTTGCTCTGCGCGATGCTGAAGGCGCCGCTGTACTCGTTGCTGTCCAGGTAGATGAGGCCGGTGGGGTCCAGCGCGCGGATGGCGTCGATGGCGGCACGCGCGAAGGTGGGCCAGATGAACAGGTCCTCGGTGCCGTCGAAGCTCTCGGTCGTCATGCCGGGCGAAGGCAGGTTGTAGGGCTCGTTCATCAGCCCGTAGCCGCCGAAGCCGGGATGGTCCTTCCACAGCTTGGCCGCACGGGTCCAGAAATCGGTGAAGTGCGCGGGCGTGAGCGTGGCGCCCGTCGCGGTCGCGAAGATGCGGGTGTAGACCTGGCTCGCGTCGGTGGTGTAGGGCAGCACCCCGCCGCCGGGGTTGACCAGGCCCTTGACCGAGCCGTCCGGCTGGTAGATGAAGTCGCGGTAGCGGCAGTAGTTGTGCAGGTCCAGGATGACCTTGGTGCCCGCCGCGGCATGCGCGTCCAGGATGCTCTGCACATGGCCCTGGTAGGTGGCATCGAAGGCGCCGGGCTGGCCCAGGATGGCCGCGGTCGCGGCGTTGGGCTTGCTGTCGAACAGCACCGGCTGCAGCATTTCCCACTGGATCGGCAGCCGGCTCTTCTTGTAGCCCTGCCGTGCCAGCCATTGCACGTCCTCGCGGCGGGGCACGCTGTAGTTGATGTCCTGCTGCGTGCCGCTGCCGTAGCGCAGGTTGGTCACGGCCATCTGCAGACCGCTGAGGTTGACGCCGATGGCCGCCCCGCTGCTGGCGATCTGGGGCGCCGGCGTGGGCGCGGGCGCGGGCGGTGCGCCCGCCACCGGGCCCGGGGCCGGCGCCGGGGCGCCGCCGATGGTGCCCGGTGCGGGCGCCGGAGCGGGCCCGGGCCCGGCCGCGGGCTCGGCC
>NZ_JADDOJ010000107.1 GCF_015159745.1 Ramlibacter aquaticus
CGGCGAAGGCGACGCCGAATGCGGCGGCCGCCCAGATGCGACGGGAAATCATGGTGTCTCCTGACCTGTTGTTCTCTTGGCCCGCGCGGATCGCGGACGGATGAGCATAGGCCGCGGCGCCCGGTCGACGCATCGGTACTCTCCCGGCCCGCGCCTCTGCTAGGCTTGCCCGCATGAGCACTCGCACGGCCCCGGTGCTGCACGGCACCCGCATCCTCAGCCTCGCCCTCAACCTGCCCGGCCCCGCGGCGCTGATGCGCTGCCGCCGCATGGGCGCGACCTGCACCAAAGTCGAGCCGCCGGCCGGCGACCCCATGGGCCACTACAACCCGGCCGCCTACGGGGAACTCCACGAGGGCGTGAAGGTGCTCACGGCCGACCTGAAGACGGCCGAGGGCCAGCAGCGGGTGCACGCAGAACTGGCCCAGGCGCACGTGCTGCTGACCTCCTTCCGGCCCTCGGCCCTGGAGAAGCTGGGCCTGGGCTGGAAGGCCCTGCATGCGCGCTATCCGCAGCTGTCGCAGGTCGCGATCGTGGGCGCGCCGGGCGCCCGGGCCGAGGAGCCGGGCCATGACCTGACCTACCTGGCGCAGAACGGCCTGGTGCCCGGGCTCGAACTGCCGGCCACGCTGTATGCCGATATGGGCGGCTCGCTGATGGCCGCCGAGGCGGTGCTGCAGGCGGCGCTGCTGCAGGCCCAGCGCTACGACGGCAGCGGGGACCTGCAGCCGGGACGCTACTTCGAGGTCGCCCTGTCAGACGCAGCCGGCTACCTGGGCCTGCCGCGCCGCTGGGGCCTGACGGCCCCGGAAGGCTCGGTGGGGGGCGCCCATGCGGGCTACAAGGTGTATCCCTGCCGCGACGGCCGCGTCGCCGTGGCGGCCCTGGAGCCGCATTTCGCCGCCGCGCTGTGCGAGGCGGCGGGCCTGCCGGGCGCCGATGCGCGCGGCGGCATGCTGGCGGCCGCCACGCACGAGGGCCTGGCGGCCTGGTTCGCAGGTTGCACCCGGGCGCAGCTGGAGCAACTCGCCGCCGAGCGCGACCTGCCGCTGCACACGCTGGCCTGAAAGCCGTCCTGAAGGCCGGGTCCTACAGCGCCTGTAGGACAAACGCGAGACTTCGGGGGCCGTCGCACGAGCCGGGCGTTTCGGCTGGCTTTGCAGCGCACACTGGGGGTTGATGAGGCTTTGAAGCAAAAACGACCCCGAACATGAACGACTCCATCGTCAAGGTTGCCATCGTCGACGATCACGCGATCGTCCGCGCCGGTCTCAAGCAATTCCTGTCCGAAATGGTCGACCTGCGCGTCGTTGGCGAAGCCGCCAGCGGCCGCGAGGCCATCGACCTGGTCCGCACGACCGAGATCGACGTGCTGATCATGGACCTGTCCATGCCCGGCCAGAGCGGCATCGACGCGCTGGCCATGATCCGGGCCAAGGCGCCCGACGTGGGCATCCTGATCCTCTCCGGCTACCCGGAGGAGCAGTACGCGGTGAACCTGATCCGCCAGGGCGCGAGCGGCTACCTGAACAAGGAATGCGAGCCGATGGAGATCGTGAACGCGATCCGCACCATCGCCCTGGGTCGCCGCTACATCTCGCCTTCGGTGGCCGAGCTGATCGCGCAGCAGCTCAATCGCAAGGAGGGCAGCGCCGCGCACGACCTGCTGTCCGAACGCGAGTTCCAGGTCTTCCTCAAGCTGGCCAAGGGCGAGACGGCCGGCGAGATCGCCAATGCCCTGTCGCTGAGCGTGAAGACCGTCAGCACCTATCGCACGCGGCTCATGGAAAAGATGGGGCTCGCCTCCAACAGCGACCTCACCTACTACGCGCTGAAGAACAAGCTGATCGACTGATCGCCACACGGCGGGTGCCACGGCCGCACACGGCCTGGCTCTCCCGTCCTACAGTCGGGGCGCGGGTGCCGCGCCTAAGGTGCTTTCCATGGCACCGTCCAGCACCCGCACGCTCTGGAAGGGGGCGATCAGCTTCGGCCTGGTCCACATCCCCGTCACCCTGCACTCGGCCACCGCCGAGAGCCGGATGAAGTTCAACCTGCTCGACAAGCGCACCATGAGCCCGGTGGGCAACCAGCAGGTGAACAAGACCAGCGGCGAGGCCATGGCGCGCGACGAGGTGGTCAAGGGTTTCGAGTACGAGAAGGACCAGTACGTGGTCCTCAGCCCGGACGAGATCAAGGCCGCCCTGCCCCGCTCCACGCAGACCATCGAGATCGAGGCGTTCGTGGAGATGGCGGGCATCCCCACGCCCTACTTCAACAAGCCCTACTACGTCGCCCCGGCCAGCAAGGGCGACAAGCCCTACCTGCTGCTGCTGGAGACCCTGAGGCGCACCGGCAAGGTCGGCATCGCCCGCGTCGTGATCAGCACGCGCCAGCACCTGGCGGCGCTGGTGCCGGCCGAGCACGGGCTGGTGCTCGAACTCCTGCGCTGGTCCGAGGAGGTGCGCGACACCGCCGGCCTGCCGCTGCCCGATGCCGCGAAGACCGAAGTCAGCGACCGCGAGCTGCGAATGGCCGAACAGCTGGTGGGCGAGCTCGCCGGCGACTGGCAGCCCGACAGCTTCCACGACGAGTTCCGCGAGAAGCTGCAGCAGCTGGTCGACGAGAAGGTGCGCGCGGGCCAGGGTGCCCACGTGACCCAGCCGCTGGAGGGCGAGGAAATGCCCGCCAGCGCGGACATCATCGACCTCACCGAACTGCTGCGGCGCAGCCTGCGCAAGCCCGGCACGCCTGCCGCCGCGCCGGCGCCCGCTACGGCGCCTGCCCCGGCAGCCGCATCCCCGAACGCTGCCAAGGCCCCCCGCCGCGCCAAGGCCGCCAACGACGAGGCCCAGCAGGCCCCGGCCGCGCCCCGCCGCGCCGCCGCGGCCAAGCGCGCGCCTCGCGCCACGGCCACCGCGACCGTCAAGCCCAAGCCCCGCAAGAAAGCCGCATGAACCGACTCCAAGACCGTCCTGGCCTCGCCCCGCTGGCCGCCGTCATGGCCTTCGCGGCCGGCGCCGCGCTCACCTGGGGCCTTGCCGGCCTCGCCGCGCGCTGGCGCGGCCACGCGGCGCATGCCAGCGACGAGGTGGTCGCGCGCCGGGTCCGGGCCCATGCGCAGGACATGCTCGCGCAGCCCGATGCCGTCGAGGTGCGTGTCGAGGACGGCATCGTGCGCGTCTCCGGCCGCGTGCAGGCCAGCGAGCGCGAACGCTTCCTGGTCGGGCTGGTGGACGTGCCCGGTGTCTGGCGCGTGCGCAATGCGCTCACTGTTTTCCCGGCCGCCACGGCCGGCTAGTTCCGCGGTTCGCCGCAATTCCCGCGCGTCAGCGCACAAACCCAGAAGGACGATTCATGCAAGCAAAGACCTCCCTCACCCTCTGCGCCCTGTTTGCTGCGGCAGCCCTCGCCGGCTGCCAGAACATGGGCCGGGGCACCACGACCGGCATGGACAGCACCTCCGGCAGTTCGACGAGCATGGGGGCCAGCAGCCGCGACAGCAACATGACGCCCTCCGGTGCCACCACGGGCCTGGGCAACGAGAACAGCACCGGCACCACCGGCGGTGGCGGTGGCTCGGCCTCCGGCTCCGCGGCGGGCGCGGCCGGTGGCGCGGGCGCAGGTGCCTCGGGCTCGGGCTCGAAGTAAGCCGTCGCGGGCTGTGGTCCACGGCCCACGACCCGAGCCGGCCTTGGCCTGCACCGCGCGCCAAGGCCGGGCCGCACGATGAACCTCTTGCAAACCGAAGGAGTCAAGATGAACCAGGAACAGGTCAAGGGCAAGATGAAGGAAGTCGCCGGCGAAGCCCAGGAGCACATGGGCCGCGCCGTCGGCAGCACCGAGCAGGAAGCCAAGGGCCATGCCCGCGAGATGGAAGGCAAGGTCGAAAAGAAGACCGGCGACGTCGAGCAGGCTGCCGACAACCTGACGCGCAAGCCCTGAGCCAGGGGCCGCGCCAATGAAGAAGGGCCGCGAGAGCGGCCCTTTTTTCGTGGGGGGTGCGCTGCGCGGCTTCAGGCGGCCGGGCTGTCGGGACGCTGGTGGCGCTTCTTGCCAGCGGCACGGGCTTCCTCGCTGCTGAACTGGTGGGCGCGCCCACAGGCGTGGGCTGCGCGGCCACCCATGCTGGCGATCTCCTTCTTCTTCTCGGGCGACATGGCGGCAAAGCCGCGCAGGCGGCGCGTCGGCTCGCCCGAGGAGGGCATCGGGTCCAGCGGGGTCGTGGTGAGGGTTTCCTGCATGAGACAGCTCCTGGTGAAAGAAGCGTTGATGCTGGCCCAAGCTCTGCTGTGGACCTGTAGGACAAGACCGCAGCTTTGCGTGCGTTGCGTGCTCATCCTAAGAAGAAAGGATTCCTTCGGGCCAGGCGCGGGCCAGCAACTCGCGCATCGCGCCCTCCAGCACGTGGCCCAGGGGCTGGGCGAGCCGGTGCGCATCGGGTTGGGTGCGCGCCTGGGCCCAGAACGGCGCCATCTGCGGGCGGCGCTGCGCCAGGGCCTGCGTCACCCAGCCGGGCCAGGCCAGGTCGGTGGCCGCCGGGGCGTGCACCACGGCCAGGTACTGCATCAGCGCGGCTTCGGCCAGGGCCTGCAGCATGTCCTCGCTGAGCTGCACCAGGGTCCCGCCGCCCGGGGTGGCCCTGTTCTTCCACAGCGCGCCCACATAGGCCGCCCCGCCCCCCACGAGCGCGCCCAGCGCGGCGGCCGCGCCCAGGGTGAGGCCGCCCGCGGCCAGGTCCACCGTCGCGCCCACTGCAGCGCCGGTGGCCGCCCCGGCCATGCCGGCCTGCGGCGCATGCACCGGCGAATCGACCTGGAAGCGCGCCTCCAGCTGCTGCTCGGCCAGCGCCATCTCGCCCTCGGGGACCGCATGGAGCTCACGCAGGCGGTCCAGGTAGCGTTGGCCGGCCTCGCGCACGCGCCCCAGGATGCCGTCCATGGCGCGCTCCTGCGCCTGCGCCGCCTCGCGCCTGGGCCCGGGCAGCAGGCGCGAGGCGCCGCTGGCCAGGCCGTGCAGTTCCTCCTGCTGGCGGGCCGCAGACAGCAGGTAGAGCGCAGCGGCATGCATGGCCTGCTGCAGGCGCTGGGCATCGCTGGCCGCGAGCGCTTCGCCCACGCGCCGCACCGCCTCGGCCTGGGGCGTGGGCAGCAGGCCCGCCAGGGCCTGGTGGAGCCGCGTGCGCTGAACCCAGCAGGCACCGGCCTCGTCCTCGCGCAGCACGGTGCAGCCGGGCTGTGACGCGGGGCCGGGGACCTCGCCACGCCAGAGGGCCAGCAGGGGCAGTCCCCCCGCGGCCTGGGCCGCATCGCGGGCCTGCGCCAGGGCCTGGGGGCTGCGCACCACGCAGAGCGCGCCCTGCGCCTGGGCGGCGGCGGACGCTGGCGCGGCCACGGGGCCACGCCAGGGCCACCAGGCGCTGCCTCGTGCCGGCACGGCGGCCGGCGCGGGCGGTGCGCCGAGCAGCAGGCGAAGCTCGTCGCCCTGGTCGGAGCTCCCCAGCAGGGGCCAGGCTCGCGCATCCTGGGCGAAACGCCGACGCAGCCAGTCCAGGTCCTCGTCGCGGGTCTCCAGCACGGCCAGGGCCACGCGGCCGGTGTCCAGGAGGGACAGGATGCGGGCGAAGTACGGGTCGTCCAGCGACACGCCGGGCCGGCGCCGCGCCCTGGCCTGGGACACGGCCGCAACGGCAGCCAGCAGCAGCCGGGGCAGCACCACGACGGCGGCCAGCAGGACCGCCACCATCAGCACCCAGGCGCGCCCGCCGGTGGCGGTGCCCCCGCCCGCACCGAAGTGCAGGGCTGCCACCTCCTCCATGGACAGCGGCGGCAGGGCCTGCAGCCAGGCTGCCGGCCCGCGCAGGGCCGCGAGCACGGCGTGCACCTGCGCGGGCCCGAGGAAGGTGCTCTCCCAGCCGACGCGGTACTCCACCACCAGCCCGCGCACCGCGAGCGAGGCCAGCCAGCCCAGGGCCCAGCAGGCGGCGCACAGGTGCAGCACCCGGGTCCAGCGGGCGGTTTCCGCCGCCCGGCTGGCCTTCAGCCAGTCGCGCTGGAACAGGAGCCGGGCCTGCAGGCGCGCGGGACCGCCGCGCCGCAGCGCCCGTTCGCCGTCGGTCCAGCCGGCCAGTCCGGCGAGCCAGGGGCTGTGGCGGCCCTTGCCGCGCAGCAGGCTGGCCAGCAGCACACCGTAGACCACCAGGTTCCAGGCCAGCAGGCCCGCGAGCGGAATCGAGAGCAGGTTGACGCGGTGCGGATCACCCACCCAGTCGGAGGCAGCGCCCAGCACCAGGGCCAGCAGGGGCAGCAGCCAGGCGATCCGGCCCGGCCAGGGCGAAGGCGCCAGCAGCGCGACCAGGCCGGGCTCGCGCACGCCCACCGCCGCGATCACCTGGTCGGCCCGCAGGCGCAGCAGCCGTCGCGGGTCCACCGGTCGCCCGGCGGCCTCGCGCAGCAGCTCGTCGCGCGCGTTGCGGTCGATCCGGCTGCGCTCGGCCGCGGGCAGCAGGGCACCGTCGCTGGCGCTCTCCACGGCGCGCGCCAACAGCACGCGGCGCGCGTCGTCCTCATCCAGGGGCGCGGTGGGGAACTGGGGCATGCGGCCGATTATGGTGGCCGCGCCGCCTCGGGCGCAGGGCTCAGCGGGGCTTGCGCGGGCCGCCGGGACGGCCGGCACCCGTGACGCGCGGGGGCAGCCCGGTGTGCTGGGTCAGCAGGGTGCCCTTGGCCGGCGGCTTGACCGCGGCAGCGCGGCCGGGCGGCGTGGAGTTCTTGCGCCGCGCGCTCTGGTAGCCGCCGTCGGTGAGCGGCTGGAAGCTGGGCACCAGGTGCTGCTTGCCGTTGCCGATCAGGTCGGCGCGCCCCATGGTCTTGAGCGCCTCGCGCAGCAGCGGCCAGTTGTTCGGGTCGTGGTAGCGCAGGAAGGCCTTGTGCAGGCGCCGGCGCTTCTCGCCGCGCACGATGTCCACCGCCTCCTCGGCCGAGGCCGCCACGCGGTGGATCTTGCGCAGCGGGTTGCGGCCGCTGTGGTACATCGCCGTGGCGGTGGCCATGGGGCTGGGGTAGAAGGTCTGCACCTGGTCGGCGCGGAAGCCGTTGCGCTTGAGCCAGAGCGCGAGCTGCATCATGTCCTCGTCGCTGGTGCCCGGGTGCGCCGCGATGAAGTACGGGATCAGGTACTGCTTCTTGCCTGCCTCGGCGCTGTACTTCTCGAACATGGCCTTGAAGCGGTCATAGGTGCCTATGCCCGGCTTCATCATCTTGGACAGCGGGCCCTGCTCGGTGTGCTCGGGCGCGATCTTGAGGTAGCCGCCCACGTGGTGCTGCACCAGCTCCTTCACGTACTCGGGCGACTGCACCGCGAGGTCGTAGCGCAGGCCGGAGCCGATCAGGATCTTCTTGATGCCCTTGAGCGCGCGCGCACGCCGGTACATGTGCACCAGCGGCCCGTGGTCGGTGGTGAGGTTCTGGCAGATGCCCGGGTAGACGCAGCTGGGCTTGCGGCAGGCGGCCTCGATCTCGGGCGAGCGGCACCCCAGGCGGTACATGTTGGCCGTGGGACCGCCCAGGTCGGAGATGACGCCGGTGAAGCCTTCCACCTTGTCGCGGATCTCCTCGATCTCGTGGATGACGGAGTCCTCGCTGCGGCTCTGGATGATGCGGCCCTCGTGCTCGGTGATGGAGCAGAAGGTGCAGCCGCCGAAGCAGCCGCGCATGATGTTGACCGAGAAGCGGATCATCTCCCAGGCCGGGATCTTGGTCGGCCCGTCGTGCCGGCCGTCCGCGTCGGCGTAGCGGGGGTGCGGGCTGCGCGCGTACGGCAGGCCGAACACATGGTCCATCTCGGCGGTGGTCAGCGGGATGGGAGGCGGGTTCAGCCACACGTCCCGGTCGCCATGGGCCTGGACCAGGGCGCGGGCATTGCCGGGGTTGGTTTCCAGGTGCAGCACCCGGTTGGCGTGCGCGTAGAGCACCGGGTCGCCCTTGACCTGCTCGTACGAGGGCAGGCGGATCACGGTCTTCTCACGCGGCGGCGGCTTGAGCTTGACGCGCGGGTTGGCAACGAAGGCGATCGGCTGGGACTGCGCCGGCGCGTCCGCGCCCTCGCCGCCTTCTTCCCGTGCACAGGTTTCGCCCTGGGCCTTCGCCTGGTCGGCGATGGTCATGTAGGGGTTGATGTGCTCGTCCACGCGGCCGGGCTGGTCGACCTCGGTCGAATCGATCTGGAACCAGCCTTCGGGCGTGGCGCGGCGGATGAAGGCGGTGCCGCGCACGTCGGTGATCTGCGCCACGGGCTCGCGCGCCGCGAGCCGGTGCGCCACCTCGACCAGCGCCCGCTCGGCGTTGCCGTACAGCAGCAGGTCGCACTTGGCATCGACCAGGATGGACCGCCGCACCTTGTCCGACCAGTAGTCGTAGTGGGCAATGCGGCGCAGGCTGCCCTCGATGCCGCCCATGACGATGGGCACCTCGGGCCAGGCCTCGCGGCAGCGCTGCGAGTACACCAGCGAGGCGCGGTCGGGCCGGCGGCCGCCCTCACCGCCCGGCGTGTAGGCGTCGTCGCTGCGGATCTTCCGGTCGGCGGTGTACCGGTTGATCATGGAATCCATGTTGCCGGCGGTGACGCCGAAGAACAGGTTCGGCTTGCCCAGCGCCTTGAAGGGCTCGGCGCTCTGCCAGTCGGGCTGGGCGATGATGCCGACGCGAAAGCCCTGCGCCTCGAGCACGCGGCCGATCACGGCCATGCCGAAGCTGGGGTGGTCCACGTAGGCGTCGCCGGTGACCAGGATGACGTCGCAGCTGTCCCAGCCGAGCGCGTCCATCTCCTGCCGGCTCATGGGCAGGAAGGGTGCGTTGCCGAAGCGGCTCGCCCAGTACTTGCGGTAGCTGGTGATGGGCTTGGCGGCGCGCGCGAAGAAGGAGACGTCGACCGGGGCGTTCATGGCACGGCGGCGCTCACGCGCGCCGTCAGAAGGAGGTGCGCGATTTTACCGGCCCACCCTGCCGGGCGTGCGCGAGGGGTATTCGGGCGCGGCGGGCCAGCGCCTGCCGCGCCGCCGCAGGCTCAGCGGGGCTTGAGCTGGCCGCGGATCTCACCCGCCGGGTTCGCGGCGGTGTGGATGTTGACGTACATGTTGCCGGCCTTGAGCTCGGCATACTGCGCCGCCGTGAGGGTTGCCTCCCCGGTCACCGGGGACGCCGCCACGCTGGCGAAAGGCACGACCACGCCGGCGTTCTTGCCTTCGGGCGCCGGGCCGTGGATGTGGCCGCTGGTCGCCGGGCCCGACAGGCCGCTGAAGCTGACCGTGTACGTGGCCTTCATCGTGGCCGGGTCCACCGTCACGTCGGCGGTGCCCGAGCCATTGCCGGGCTTGGCCGGCACTTCCTGGGCGCCGCTCAGGGTGGCGGTGTAGTGCTCGCCCGAACCGCCGCCGTAGCCCATCATTCCACCGGCACATCCGGCCAGGCCCACAACAGCGGCCAGAGCGGCCGAACGCATCAGGACAGAAGCAGCGCGCATGGGTGTGTCCCGTGAAGTTGGAAGCTGCATTCTGGGCAGCGCCCTCAGCCCCTGCTGGCGCCGGGTTATTCCCCGGGCTGGCGGCCGGGGCCCCGGCCCCCGCCGCCGTCCTCATCCTGGCGACCGCTGCCGTCCTGCCCACCGGGGCGGGGGCCCTGCGGCGGCAGCACCCCGCGCGCGGCATCCAGCTCCCAGGGGCTGTCCTCCACGTTGGGGCCGTCGGGCCAGGACTGCGGCCCGCGGCGTATCGCGGGATGTGCCTCGCCGCCGGGGACGCCGGCCGGCATGTCGGGAGCGCCGTCGACCGCGTCGCGGCCTGCAGGCGGCTCCTGCGCCGCCGTCTCGCCCAGGGTGGTGCGGGTGGGATCGCCGTCGTGGTTTTCGTTGCCGCCGGAGGCCGGGCCCCGTCCGACGCTGGTGGTGGTATTGGCCATGGACGCACTGTGGCGCCCCGGGCCCGGGCCGGATGCAGTCCCGCCCTGCCACGCGGTGTAGGCTGGCGCCTTCAGCCCCAAGGAAGCCCTGGCTCAGCGGCTCTCAGCGCTGCCGGCGCCCGCAGACTCAGAAGCGGACCAGCGGCAGGCCCAGCGGGTCGTGGGGGCTGTCTGTGCCCGCTTCCAGGCTGAACGGCCCGGCGAGCAGCCGCAGCTCGGCGGTGACGGCCAGGGCGCCCGGCGCAGCGGCCTGGGCCTCGCGCGCGACCGCGTCCACGGCCTCGCCCAGCACCGTGCCGTCCGGCCGGCCGTCGCGCTCGAAGCGCACCAGGTCGCAGGGACCGGCGTGCACCGCGACGCGCAGCCGCAGCGCCGCGGCGGCGTGCTGCAGGGCTTCGCCCATGCCCAGCGCATCCGCCGGGTCCTCGAACCAGGCCAGCAGCGCGTCGTCGCGGAACTCGTCGAGCCGGCCGTGGTAGGCCTGCGCCAGTTCCGCCACCTCGCTGCGCAGACGCGCCAGTTCCGGCGGCACCAGGTCCAC
Source organism: Ramlibacter aquaticus (assembly GCF_015159745.1). Taxonomy (GTDB): domain Bacteria; phylum Pseudomonadota; class Gammaproteobacteria; order Burkholderiales; family Burkholderiaceae_C; genus Ramlibacter; species Ramlibacter aquaticus. The sequence continues at coordinate 10,495 of NZ_JADDOJ010000107.1, forward strand.
CAGCCCCGGGCCCTCGGCGTGGACCAGCGCCAGGATGCGCGTGTCGAAGCCGACCTGCTGCGCGGCCTCGCCCTGGAACAGCGCGGACCAGGCGGCGGGGTCCAGGTGCCGGGCCAGCTTCTCGGACAGGCGTTCCATGCGGCGCGCGCGCCCCGTCGCCCGGACGTGGGCCTCGATGCGCAGGATGACCTGCTCGGGGTCCACCGGCTTGGTGACGTAGTCGATGGCCCCCAGGCCGCGGCCCAGGTCCTGGTCCTGCGGCGAGGCCAGCGCGCTGACGAAGATCACCGGGATGCCCGCCGTGGGCGGGTGCTGGCGAATGCGCCGCAGCACCTCGTAGCCGTCCATGTCCGGCATCATGATGTCCAGCAGCACCATGTCGGGCGGCGCGTCCGACATGACCACCTTCAGGCCGGCCTGGCCCGAAGCGGCCTGCACCACTTCGTAGCGGTCCTCAAGCAGCCCGTTCATCAGGAACAGGTTGTCCGGCATGTCGTCGATGACGAGGATGCGCGGCATGCGGGTGCTGGTGTCGGCGTGGGCGTTCATCGCGGTGCTCCTGGCGGGTACGGCTCTATGCCTGCATGACACCACGGCCGTGTTCGCGCGGTGTAAGCAAAGCGGCCCCAGGGTTTAGGGATTTGCCGTAAGCCGGCGGCGAGGGCCCGGCGCGGGCGGCGCGGCGCCGCCGGCCTCAGCGCCCGCCGGGCAGGCGGGACAGGTCCAGCTCGACCCAGGTCGGCGCATGGTCGCTGGCATGGGCCTCGCCGCGCACCCAGCGGTCCACGCCTGCCGCCTGCAGACAGGGCGCGAGCACCGGGTTCAGCAGCAGGTGGTCGATGCGCATGCCGGCGTCCCGCTGCCAGTGCTGGCGGAAGTAGTCCCAGAAGGTGAACACCTTGGCGTCCGGGTTCAGGCTGCGCAGCGCGTCGGTCCAGCCCTGGGCCAGCAGCCGTTCCCAGCAGGCGCGGCTTTCGGGCTGCAGCAGCGCGTCCTTGCGCCAGGAGCGCGGGTCGTAGATGTCCAGGGCGTCCGTGGGCACCACGTTGAAGTCGCCGCACACCAGCACTGGATGCGTGGAACGGCACAGCCCGTGCGCGTGGCGGATCAGCCGCTCGAACCAGGCCAGCTTGTAGTCGAACTTGGGGCCGGGCTGGGGATTGCCGTTGGGCAGGTAGAGGCAGGCCACCACCAGCCCCTCGATCGCCGCTTCGAGGTAGCGGCTGTGGTCGTCGGCGGGATCGCCCGGCAGCTCGCGCCGCACGGGCACCGGCGGCCCGTGGCGCGACAGGATGGCCACGCCGTTCCACGAGCGCTGCCCGCGCCAGAGCGCCTCGTAGCCCAGTTCCCGCAATGCGTCGGCGGGGAAGGCCTCGTCGCCGGCCTTCAGCTCCTGCAGGCAGGCCACGTCGGGCCGCTCGCGCTCCAGCCAGGCCAGCAGGTTGGGAAGCCGCGTGCGGATGCCGTTGACGTTGAAGGTCGCGATGCGCATGGTTCCATCTTCTCCCATACCGCACCCGCCGGGGCATGAGGCGCCGTCCTACATCGCCCGCCGAGGCCGGCGGCGCATCATGGCCTGCAACGCGGTGCTGCCGCGGCCCAACCCCTGCCCGGCCCACGCCGTGGCCCAGATCCAGAGGACGCGCCATGACCATCCGATTTCCGACCGAGGCGGCCAACGCCGACGTGATGGGCGAGGACCCGGCGGACACGCCGGGCGCCACCCCCCTGCCCGGCCAGGCCTCGCCCTACGCC
>NZ_JADDOJ010000108.1 GCF_015159745.1 Ramlibacter aquaticus
GCCTCGCCCCCCTGTCCCGGAGCCCCGCGCCGCCATGCTGAACATCTTCACGCTCGCCAACGGACGGCTCGTCCAGGAGGAGATCGAGTCCCTGGAGGAGCTCTCGCGCTTCCAGCCGATCTGGGTCGACCTGGAGTCGCCCACCGTGGACGAGAAGCGCTGGGTCAAGCAGTACTTCGGCCTCTCGATCCCCGAGGACGCGATGGACGAGGACATCGAGGAATCGGCGCGCTTCTACGAGGAAGACAACGGCGAGCTGCACATCCGCAGCGACTTCCTGATCGCCGACGACGAAGCCCCGCGCACGGTGCGCGTCGCCTTCATCCTCAACCTGGTGAACGAAGCCCTGCGCAGCAAGGGCGTGCTGTTCTCCATCCACGACGAGGACGTGCCGGTGTTCCGCCTGCTGCGCCTGCGTGCGCGAAGGGCGCCCGGCCTGATCATGGACGCCAAGGAGGTGCTGCTCAAGCTCTTCGACGCCGATGCCGAGTACTCAGCCGACACGCTGGAGGGCATCTACGACGAGCTGGAGAAGGCCAGCCGCCGGGTGCTGGCCGGCGAGGTCAGCGACAAGCTCGCGCAGGAGGTGCTGGCCGCCATCGCCCACCAGGAAGACATGAACGGCCGCATCCGGCGCAACGTGATGGACACGCGGCGCGCCGTGAGCTTCATGATGCGCAGCCGCATGCTCAGCGCCGACCAGTTCGAGGAGGCGCGCCAGATCCTGCGCGACATCGAGTCGCTGGACAACCACACGGCCTTCCTGTTCGACAAGATCAACTTCCTGATGGACGCCACCGTCGGCTTCATCAACATCAGCCAGAACAAGATCATCAAGATCTTCTCTGTGGCCAGCGTCGCGCTGCTGCCGCCCACGCTGGTGGCCAGCATCTACGGCATGAACCTGCAGTTCCCGGAATTCGCGCTGCTGGGCCGCTGGGCCTACCCGTACGTGGTGTCGCTCATGTTCCTGAGCGCGGCCGTGCCCATGTGGTACTGCTACCGGCGCGGCTGGCTGCGCTGAGCGGCAGCGGCCGGGGGCCTTCAGCCTTCGAAGAACTCCCGCACGATGGCGGCCGAGTGCCGGCTCGCCACGTCGCGGATGAAGCTGAGGAAATCGCCGTGGGCTTCGTCGTCGGCCCGGTCGGAGATGGTGCGTACCGCGGCGAAGGGCACCCCATGGTCGTGGCAGACCTGGGCGATCGCCGCGCCTTCCATCTCCACCGCCAGCGCCTGCGGCAAGGCCAGCTGCAGCGCGCGGCTCTCGGCGGTGGTGGAGACGAAGCGGTCGCCGCTGGCCACCAGCCCGCGGTGCACCGCCACGCCGGGCAGCGCCCGGAAGGCCGCCAGCGACAGCTGCTCGGACAGCCCGGGGTCGGTCGGGAAACGGCTCATGCCGTAGAGCGGGACCTCGTAGCGCGGAAAGATGGGCGAGGCGTCCATGTCGTGCTGCACGAAGCTGTCGGCGACCACCACATCGCCCACCTTCACCCCTGGGGCCAGCCCGCCCGCCACGCCGGTGAAGAGGATGCGGCCCACGCCGAAGCGGTGCACCAGGGTCGCCGCGGTGGTCGCGGCAGCGACCTTGCCGACGCGCGAGAGCACCACCACCACCGGCTGGCCATGCAGCTCACCGACGTAGAAGTCGCGCCCGCCCACGCTCTCGCGCTGCTCGTCCGGCATCAGGGCCAGCACGGCGGCCAGCTCCTGGTGCATCGCCGCGACGACGGCGGTGCGCGCGGCCATCACTGCACGCGGGAGGGGCTGCGCAGCTCGCGCCGCAGGATCTTGCCGACCGGCGTCTTGGGCAGGTCGTTGCGGAACTCGATCACGCGCGGCTGCTTGTAGCCGGTGAGGTTCTCGCGACAGTAGTCGCGCACCTGCTGTTCGGTGAGCGCGGGGTCCTTGCGCACGATGACCAGCTTCACGGCCTCGCCGGTCTTCTCGTCGGGCACGCCCACGGCCGCGCACTCCATGACGCCGGGCATCTGCGTGACCACGTCCTCGACCTCGTTGGGGTACACGTTGAAGCCGCTGACCAGCACCATGTCCTTCTTGCGATCCACGATCTTGAAGTAGCCCAGCGCGTCCATCACGCCCACGTCGCCCGTCTTGAAGAAGCCGTCGGGCGTCATGACCTTGGCCGTCTCGTCGGGGCGCTGCCAGTAGCCCGCCATGACCTGCGGGCCCTTGATGGCGATCTCGCCCGGCTGGCCCATGGGCACGTCGCGGCCTTCGTCGTCCAGCAGTTTCATGGACGTGCTGGGCAGCGGCACGCCGATGGTGGCGCTGAAGCGCTTGCTGGTGCTGGGGTTGCAGCTTGCCGAGGGCGAGGTCTCGGACAGGCCGTAGCCCTCGCAGATGGGGCAGCCGGTCTTCTCGAGCCAGAGCCTGGCCACCGCCGCCTGCACCGCCGTGCCACCGCCGACCGAGATCTTCAGGTGGCTCCAGTCGACCTTGCCGAAGTCGGGGTGGTTGGCCAGGCCGTTGAAGAGCGTGTTGACCGCGGGGAAGCTGTGGATGCGGTACTTCGACAGTTCGGCCAGCACCGCCGCCAGGTCGCGCGGATTGGGGATGAGGATGAGCCGGCCGCCCGTGCGCAGGCTCAGCATCATGCAGACCGTGAAGGCGAAGATGTGGTACAGCGGCAGCGCGCACACGGTGGTGGACTGCTCGCCCGCCGGGACCTTGTCCATCACGGGCTGGTTCCAGGCCTCGGACTGCAGCACGTTGGCGATGATGTTGCGGTGCAGCAGCACCGCACCCTTGGAGACGCCGGTGGTCCCGCCGGTGTACTGCAGCACCGCGACGTCCTCGGGGCCGATGTCAGGCTTGCGGAAGGCCGCCTGCCGGCCGCGCCGCACGGCATCGTTCCAGCGCACGGCCGACGGCAGGCGCCAGGGCGGCACCAGCTTCTTCACGCGGCGCACCACGTAGTTGACCAGCGTGCCCTTGAGCGTGCCCAGCATGTCGCCCATGGCGGCGACGACCACGTGCTGCACGGGGGTCTGGGCGATGCACTGCTCCAGCGTGTGCGCGAAGTTCTCGATGATGACGATCACCCGCGCGCCCGCGTCCTTGAGCTGGTGCTCCAGCTCGCGGGCGGTGTACAGCGGGTTGACGTTGACCACCACGTAGCCGGCGCGCAGAATGGCCGCGACCGCGATCGGGTACTGCGGCACGTTGGGCATCATCACCGCCACCCGGTCGCCGCGCGCCAAGCCCAGGCCCTGCAGGTAGGCCGCGAAGGCCTGCGAGAGTGCATCGGTCTGGGCGAAGCTGAAGTCCCGGCCCATGAAGCAGTAGGCCGTGCGCTCGCCGTAGCGGCTGTAGGCCTCCTCCATGAGCTGGACCAGCGAGCCGTACTGCCCCGCATCGATCTCGGCGGGCACGCCTTCGGGGTAGGCCGCCAGCCAGGGGCGCGCGCTCGACGCTTCCATCGCTTTGTCTCCGTGTTCTGTTCGCGAGCGCCGATTCTCTACTCGATTGCCTTGACCATGTCCTCGACCACCTTCTTGGCGTCACCAAACACCATCATGGTCTTGTCCATGTAGAACAGCTCGTTGTCCAGGCCGGCATAGCCCGCCGCCATGGAGCGCTTGTTCACGATCACGGTCTTGGCCTTGTAGGCCTCCAGGATGGGCATGCCGTAGATGGGGCTGCCCTTTTGCAGCGCGGCCGGGTTCACCACGTCGTTGGCGCCCAGGATGATGGCCACGTCGGCCTGGCCGAACTCGGCGTTGATGTCCTCCATCTCGAAGACCTGGTCGTACGGCACCTCGGCCTCGGCCAGCAGCACGTTCATATGGCCCGGCATGCGGCCGGCCACCGGGTGGATGGCGTAGCGCACGTTCACGCCGTGCTCGGTCAGCTTGAGCGCCAGCTCCTTCACGGCGTGCTGGGCGCGGGCCACGGCCAGGCCGTAGCCCGGCACGATGATCACGGTCTCGGCGTTGCCCAGGATGAAGGCCGCATCGTCGGCACTGCCGCTCTTGACGCTGCGCTGCACCGCGCCGCCGGCCGCCGCCTGCCCGGCCTCCCCACCGAAGCCGCCCAGGATCACGTTGAAGAACGAGCGGTTCATCGCCTTGCACATGATGTAGCTCAGGATCGCGCCCGAGCTGCCCACCAGCGAGCCGGCGATGATCAGCATGCTGTTGTTGAGCGAGAAGCCGATGCCGGCCGCCGCCCAGCCGGAGTAGCTGTTCAGCATCGACACCACCACCGGCATGTCGGCGCCGCCGATGGGGATGATGATGAGCACGCCCATCACGAAGGCGAGGGCCAGCATGCCGTAGAAGAAGGCGCCGTGCTGCGTGGCCACGAAGCCCAGGCCCAGCGCCACCGTCAGCAGGCCCAGCACCAGGTTGAGCTTGTGCTGGCCGGCAAAGACCACGGGCGCCCCCTGGAACAGGCGGAACTTGTAGGTCCCCGACAGCTTGCCCCAGGCGATGACCGAGCCCGAGAAGGTGATGGCGCCGATGGCGGCGCCCAGGAACAGCTCCAGCCGGTTGCCGCCCGGGATGGGATCGCCCTTGGCCAGGCCCTGCAGCAGCGCGTGCGGCTCGGTGACGGCCGCCACCGCGATGAACACCGCGGCCAGGCCGATCATGCTGTGGAAGAAGGCGACCAGCTCGGGCATCTTGGTCATCTCGACCGTCTTGGCGCGCCAGGCGCCGTAGGCGCCGCCGGCCACCAGGCCCAGCAGCACCCAGACCATGCCCTTGCCCTGCCCTGACAGCTCCACGATGAGCGCCGCCGTGGTGAGCACGGCGATGGCCATGCCGGTCATGCCGAAGAGGTTGCCCCGGATGGAGGTCGTCGGGTGCGACAGGCCCTTCAGGGCCTGGATGAAGCACACCGAGGCTGCCAGGTACAGCAGCGTGACGAGGTTCATGCTCATTGGCCGGCCCCCGTCTTCTTCTCCTTCTTCCTGAACATCTCCAGCATGCGCCGGGTGACCAGGAAGCCGCCGAAGATGTTGACCGCGGCCAGCGCCACGGCCAGCACGCCCATGGAGCGGCCCAGCCAGGTGTCGGTCATGCCGGCGGCCAGCATGGCGCCCACGATCACGATGGCGGAGATGGCGTTGGTCACGGCCATGAGCGGCGTGTGCAGCGCGGGCGTGACGGTCCAGACCACGTGGTAGCCGACGTAGATCGCCAGCACGAAGATGATCAGGTTGATGATGGTGTGGGAGACTTCCATGGCGCTCACTTCCTCTTGACTTCGCCGCCCTGGGTCACCAGGCAGGCGGCGACGATGTCGTCGTTCATGTCGATGTGCAGCTTGCCTTCCTTGTCGATCACCAGCTTGAGGAAGTCCAGCACGTTGCGCGCGTAGAGCGCCGAGGCGTCGGCCGCCACCAGCGCCGGCAGGTTGGTCTCGCCGACCAGGATCACGCCATGCTTGGCCACGGTCTTGCCCGGCTCGGTCAGCGGGCAGTTGCCGCCCTGGGGCGCGGCCAGGTCCACGATCACGGAGCCGGCCTTCATGGACCGCACCATCTCTTCCGTCACCAGCACCGGCGCCGGGCGGCCCGGGATCAGCGCGGTGGTGATGACCACGTCGGCCTGCGCCACGCGCTTGGCCACCTCGGCCTTCTGCCGCTCCAGCCAGGAGGGCGGCATGGGCCGGGCGTAGCCGCCCACGCCCTCGGCCGCTTCCTTCTCTTCCTGCGTCTCGTAGGGCACGTCGATGAACTTCGCGCCCAGCGACTCGACCTGCTCCTTGACGGAGGGCCGCACGTCGGACGCTTCGATCACCGCGCCCAGGCGCTTGGCCGTCGCGATCGCCTGCAGGCCCGCCACGCCCACGCCCAGGATGACCACGCGCGCGGCCTTCACCGTGCCCGCGGCCGTCATCAGCATGGGGAAGAAGCGCTGGTAGTGGTTGGCGGCCAGCATCACGGCCTTGTAGCCGGCGATGTTGGCCTGCGAGGACAGCACGTCCATGCTCTGGGCGCGCGTGGTGCGCGGCGCCGCCTCGAGCGCGAAGCCGGTCAGCCCGGCCGCGGCCAGCCGCTGCAGGCCCTCGGCATCGAAGGGGTTGAGCATGCCCACCACGGCGGCGCCCTTCTGGAAGGCCGGCAGCTCTTGCGCCTGCGGCGGCCTCACCTTCAGCACCAGCTCGCAGGCCAGGGCCTGCGACTGCTCGCAGATCTCGGCGCCAACGGCCGCATAGGCTTCGTCCGTGACGCTCGCGGCCAGGCCGGCACCGGACGCGACGCGCACGGTGTGGCCCTGGGCCTTGAGCTTCTTTGCCGTCTCGGGCGTGACGGCCACGCGGGTCTCGCCCGCCGTGGTTTCGGCGGGAACGCCGATCAACATGGGTATCTCCTCGTCCAAGCGAGCCTGCGGCCCGTATTCTGACCCGCAGCTTACATGAAGCTCGGCCTTGGCCGGGCTGGTGTTTGCGAAGACCGTCCCCACCTAGACCCTTCCATGTCCCTCACCCTCCTCTTCGGCCTGTCGGCCGCGCTGCACTTCTACATCGGCCTGCGCATCGCGCCCTGGCTGGGCACGGGCGCCTGGGCGGCGGCCTTCGTGCTGGTGCTGGTGCTGTCCTTCCTGCTGACGCCCATGGGCATGCTGGCGCGGCGCTGGCTGCGCCCGCCCGTCTCCGACACCGTGGCGGCGATCGGCCTGAGTTTCATGGGGCTCTTCTCCTCGCTGCTGGTGCTGACGGTGCTGCGCGAGGCCCTGCTGGCCCTGGGCTGGGCCGTCCATGCCCTCGCCCCGGGCTGGGCGGACCCGGCCGGCTGGCGCGCGGCCAGCGCCGAGGCCGTGCCGCCGCTGGCGCTGCTGGTCACCCTGCTCGGCTTCTGGAACGCGCGCCGCACCGCCCCGGTGAAGACGGTCGAGGTGCCGCTGGCGGGCCTTCCCCAGGCCCTGCACGGCTTCACCATCGTGCAGATCAGCGACATCCACGTGGGCCCGACCATCCGCGGGCCCTACGTGCAGGGCATCGTGGAATCGGTGAACCGGCTCAAGCCCGACCTGGTGGCCATCACCGGCGACCTGGTGGACGGCCCCGTGCACGAGCTGGGCGCCCATGTGGCACCGCTGGCGGGCCTGGTGTCGCGCCACGGCAGCTTCTTCGTCACCGGCAACCACGAGTACTACTCGGGCGCCCTGCCCTGGATGGCCGAGCTGGACCGGCTGGGCATCCGCGTGCTGCACAACGAGCACGTGGTGATCGAGCGCCAGGAAGGCAAGCTGGTGCTGGCCGGGGTCACCGACTTCAGCGGTGGCCATTTCCACGACGACCACCGCAGCGACCCGCACGCCGCCATCGCCGGCGCGCCCCAGGATGCGCACGCCCGCGTCCTGCTGGCCCACCAGCCACGCAGCGCGACGGCGGCCGCCAGCGCGGGCTTCGACCTGCAGCTGTCGGGCCACACCCATGGCGGCCAGTTCCTGCCCTGGAACCTGTTCGTGCCCCTGCAGCAGCCCTTCACGGCCGGGCTGCACCGGCTGGACCGGCTGTGGGTCTACGTCAGCCGTGGCACCGGCTACTGGGGCCCGCCCAAGCGCTTCGGCGCCCCGTCGGAGATCACCCAGGTCCGGCTGGTGACCGCGTCGGCCTGAGTCCTACACGGAGGCGGGGGCGCGTCCTGCATGGCTCAGGCACGGCGACCCCGAACACTGCTGGCATGGCCCGCCTTGCATCCCTCACCTCCACGCTCTCCGGCGCCCGCGCCAGCAATGTCTGCTACCTGGGCGCCGCACGTTGCAGGCGCAAGTTCGAGATGTTCTACCCGGGCGGCTTCCAGGACCCGACCTACCTCGTGGCCGAACGCGCGCACAAGGAGCGCGCCCACCTCGAGTGGCAGGCCGAGCTCGGCCCGGTCCCCTTCCGCAAGCTGCTGGCACGCGGCGAATTCCGCCAGATCGCCGACACCGCGGTGCGCATCGAGTCGCGCACCAACCTGCTGTTCTCCTTCGAGCGCATGGCGCTGCGCGACGCGGTGAAGACGCAGGCCGGCGCGCGCCTGTTCGCCACCGAACTGCACGCCTTTCTGTGGGGCCGCGGCTCGGCGCAGCGCAAGTTCGACGACTGGGTGCAGGCCGTGGGCGACCTGCCGCGCCGCCAGACCCGGGTGCTGACCTGGCCGCTGGTGACGGTGTTCGGCTTCCTCGCGCGGCCTGACCGGCACCTCTTCCTGAAACCCCGCGTCACGCGCAGCGCGGCGCGCGACTACGGCTTCGAGTTTCCCTATGCGGCCGAGCCCAGCTGGCGCGTGTATGACGCGCTGCAGACCTTCGCCGCCATCATCCGCCGCGACCTGGACCGGCGGCCCGGCCTGCGCGCACGCGACATGATCGACCTGCAGTCCTTCATCTGGGTGCAGGGTTCGCCGGAGTACGAGGCCTGACAGGCTCCAGCCCGGGCTCCACGCGGGCCTGGGCACGGGCCTCGTCACGCGCCTTGCGCGCCGCGCGCGCCCCCAGGCAGGAGACGGTCTCCTGCAGGAGCGGCAGCAGCACCAGCGCCAGCACCAGCAGGCCGGCGGCGCCCAGCCAGGGCAGGGGCGGCAGCCCGGCGCGCGGGTGAAGCGCCCAGTCCAGCGGCTGCAGGCCGGGCCAGGCATCCAGCGCCAGCAGCGCGATCGCCACCAGCGGCAGCATCTCCTGCGCGCTGTGCACCAGCTGCTCGCCAGCCCCCACGTCCCGGCGCAGCGTGTTGTCGGCCAGGTCCCAGGCGGCGGTGGCCTCGTGCGCGAGGAAGAGCAGCAGCAGCAGGCCGAGCAGGCCGGCATCGGTCTCGAAGAACAGCACCAGCGCGATGCCCGCGCCCGACACCAGCGCCATCAGCCAATGCAGCGCGTTCTCGCCCAGGCCGCTGGTCAGGGCGATGGCGGTGCGCCGGTGGCAGACCCAGTCGGCAAAGCCGGCCAGGCACCAGAGCGGGAAGACGGCGAAGACGAGCAGGGTCAGGGGCGGCGACATGCCCATGGGATTCATTCGCGCGCGAACTGTTCCGAGCCGACCAGCCCGATCTTCTGCAGGCCCAGGCGCTGCGCGCTTGCCAGCGCGGCGGCCACCAGCGCGTACTTGGCGTGGCCCTGCGGCCGGATGTGGATCTCGGGTTGCTGCGGCTGCGCGGCCGCGTCCTGCAGCCGCTGCTCGAGTTCGTCGCGCCCGGACAGGGTGGTGCCGTTCCAGGCCAGGGTGCCGGCGGCGGTGATGTCGAGCTCGACCACCTGGGGCTCGACGGGCGGCGGCGCCGTGCTGGCCGCGGGCATGTCGATGCCCACCGCGTGCAGCTGCACCGGGATCGTGATGATGAGCATCACCAGCAGCACCAGCAGCACGTCCACCAGCGGCGTGGTGTTGATCTCGGCCATGGGCTCGTCCTCGGCCGCACCGTCCTGCAGCGGGATCATCGCGGCGGCTCCGTCAGGAAGCCCACGCGGGCCAGCCCGGCCTTCTGCGCCGCCACCACCAGCTCGCCGACGGCCTGGTAATCGGCACGCGCGTCGGCGCGTATGTGCAGCTCGGGCTGCGGCTGGCGGGCCGCGGCCTCGGCCAGCCGCGCCGCCAGCGCCGCCGGCGCCACGGGCTGGTCGAACCAGTAGCTCACGCCGCGCGCATCCACCGTCACGATCACGCTCTGCGGCGCGGCGGCCTGCGCGCGGTCGGGCTCGCGCGGCAGCTGCACCGCGATCGAGCTGTTCACCACCGGGATCGTGATGAGGAAGATGATGAGCAGCACCAGCATCACGTCCACCAGTGGCGTGGTGTTGATGGAGGCCAACAGCGGCGGCTCGGCCTCCGGCATCTGGTGCGGAAAGCGGATGCCCGCCATGGCTCAGGCGGCCGACGGCTCGGCGCGACCGCGCGAGGCGAGCAGCACGGTGTGCAGGTCGGCGCCGAAGGCACGCACGGTGTCCATGCCGACCTTGTTGCGGCGGACCAGCCAGTTGTAGCCCAGCACCGCCGGCACCGCCACCGCCAGGCCCAGGGCCGTCATGATCAGTGCCTCGCCGACCGGGCCGGCGACCTTGTCGATGGAGGCCTGTCCCGTCGCGCCTATGCGCACCAGGGCGTTGTAGATGCCCCAGACCGTGCCGAACAGGCCCACGAAGGGCGCCGTGGAGCCCACGGTGGCGAGCACCGCCAGCCCCTCCTGCGTGCGGCTGTGCACGACGGCGATCGCGCGTTCGATGCTCTGCGCGACCCAGGTGTTCAGGTCGACCTGGCCGATCAGGCCGTCGTGCCGGCGCGAGGCCTCCAGCGCCGATTCGGCGATGAAGCGGAAGGGGCTGCCCTTCTGCAGGCCCTCGGCGCCCTCGCGCACGGTGTTGGCCTTCCAGAAGCTGAGGTTCGCCGCGCGGCCCTGGCTGCCCATGCGCGATTGCGTGACGAGCTTGGTGACCAGCACGTACCAGCTGCCCAGCGACATGAGGGCCAGCAGCAGCAGGGTCAGGCGGGCGATCCAGTCGCCCTGCGCCCACAGCGCCTGCAGGCCGTAGGGGTTGGCCAGCGCCGGCGCGGCCGGCTGGATGAGGGGGAGCGCCGGCACGGCCGACGCGGCGCTCGCGGCGGCGGCGGCCTCTTGCGCCTGCGCGGCCACGGCCACGCAGAGCAGGGAACACAGGGCAAGGATCCGGAGCAGGTCGCGCAAGGACGGCATGGCGTGTGGCGGAGCTGGGACCCGGCCATTGTGGACCATCGCCGCCCCGCGCGGCGCGCTGCCCCATCGATAATCGTGCGCATGAGCACTGCATGGAAGCCCAGCGTCACGGTCGCCGCCATCATCGAGCGCGCGGGGCGCTACCTGCTGGTGGAAGAGCAGACCCGGCTGGGGCTCAAGCTCAACAACCCGGCGGGCCACCTGGAGCCGGGCGAAACCCCCGCGCAGGGCTGCGCGCGCGAAGCGCTGGAGGAGTGCGCGCACGATTTCCAGCCCACCGCCGTGGTGGGCATCTACCTGGCGCGCTCGCGCAAGAACAGCACCGGCGAGGACCAGACCTACCTGCGCATGGCCTTCGCCGGCGAGCTCGGCCGCCACCACCCCGATCGCGCGCTCGACGACGGCATAGAACGCGTGCTGTGGATGACGCTGGACGAGGTGCGCGCCAGTGCGGCGCGCCATCGCAGCCCGCTGGTGCTGCGCTGCATCGAGGACCATGCCGCGGGCGTGCGCCATCCGCTCTCGCTGATCTACAGCGACCCCGGCGTGCTGGCCCCGCTCACTTCGGGCACCGGCCGCTGAGCGCGCGCGCAGCCACCACCGGCGCGTTCAACAGGCCCCCCACCACGCCCGGCTTGTCGGGCGCATGCAGGCAATCCTGCACGGCGGCGTCTTCCACGTTGGCGGCCAGCGGGTCGCGTGGCGTGCCGCGCCGCAGCTGGGCGTTCGCCATGTCGGCGAGGCTGGGCCGCCGGGGCTGGGCGTAGGGGCCCGGCAGCGGCGGATAAGGCGACACCACCACGGGCGGCGGGGCCGGGCGCACCGGCGCAGGAGGCGCCGTGGGTGCGCTGCCCCAGCCGCCAGGCGCGGGCACGGCCACGGTGGGCGCACCCTGCGCCTCGCGCGAGCCGGGGGCCACCGGCACGTCCACGACCGGCCCCTGCAGGCGCTGCGGCGCGGGGGCCGGTCGTGGACGTGCC
>NZ_JADDOJ010000109.1 GCF_015159745.1 Ramlibacter aquaticus
AAAGATCGACAGCTTCGTCAGGCAGTACAACGAGAACTGCAAGCCGTTCACCTGGACGGCCACCGCGGATTCAATCCTCGAAAAACTCGCTCGCCTCTGCGCACGAATTACCGGGACAGGACACTAGCCCGGTCGCCTCAGCGCTGGGGCGTGAAGGCCTGCAGCACGCGGTAGCCGCCGCCCTGGCCCACGGACTGCACCAGGGCGAAGCCGCCATCGCAGTTCCAGTCCAGGCGGAAGTCCCCGGCCGGCGGCAGGGCGCCGCGGGCCTTGCGTGCCAGCGTCAGGTGCGGCCGGAAGCGCCGCGCCTCGGTGGGCAGGCCGGCGGCCTGCACCGCGCGCCCGCAGGCCTCGTGCAGGGCCTGCAGCGGCCCGGACATCGCCAGCGGCCGCAGCACCGCGATGCCGTCCCAGTCCTGCACCCGGCCCCAGCGGGTCGTGAGCGGCTGCACGGCGACCGTGGCGAGGGCCGCGCTCAGGGTCGGTAGCCGGCCCTCGGGCACCATGCCCAGGAACTGCAAGGTGAGGTGCAGCCTTTCCGCCGCCACCGGCTTCGCGCCGGCCGGCCAGGCCCAGCGGCCTTGCCAGGCCGCGATCGCGTCGCGCACCGCCGGCGTGGGCCACAGCGCCACGAAGAGGCGCAGGCGCCCGCCGGGCGTGGCGGGCTGGACGGGCCCGGTGGGCGGCGCGTCCGCCGGGGGCATGCGGGGGCCGGTCATCGCGCCAGCATAACCCCTGGCTTGCAGCAGGTCGTATCAATCGTTACTATCCGCGCGCCTGCCATGACGCTAGACCCCCAGCACCACTTCGGCTTCCTGCTCAAGGACGTCTCGCGCCTGTACACGCGCAGCTTCGGCGCCCGCGCCGAGCCGCTGGGCCTGTCGCTGGACCGCTGCCGCGTGCTGGGCTACCTGCGGCGCCAGCAGGGCCTGAACCAGGCGCAGCTGGCCGAGCTGTGCGACACCGACCCCATGACCCTGGGCCGCCTGCTCGCCCGCATGGAGGCCGAGGGCCTGGTCGAGCGCGAACCCAACCCGGACGACCGGCGCGCCCACCGCCTGCGCCCGGGCCGCGCCGCCGGCCGGCTGCTCGCCCGCATGGACCCGCTGGCCGACCAGACCGAGGCCGGGGCCCTGGCCGGGCTGGACGCCGCCGAGCGGCGCCAGCTGGCCGCGCTGCTGGAGCGCGTCAAGGCCAACCTCACGGGGGCCGGCCCATGCTGATCGGCATCGTCCGCACCGCGCTGCGCCGGCCCTACACCTTCGTGGTGATGGCGCTGCTGCTGATGATCGTCGGCCCGCTGGCGGCGCTGCGCACCCCCACCGACATCTTCCCGGAGATCCGCATCCCGGTGATCGCGGTGGCCTGGAACTACACCGGCCTGCCGCCCGACCAGATGGCCGGGCGCATCTCCACGCTGTACCAGCGCTCGCTCACCACCACGGTGAACGACATCGAGCACATCGAGGCCAGCACCTACACCGGCATCAGCATCGTGAAGATCTTCTTCCAGCCGGGGGTGGACATCGCGGTCGCCAACGCGCAGGTGGCGGCGATCTCGCAGACCGTGGTGCGGCAGATGCCGCCCGGCACCACGCCCCCGCTGATCCTGAACTTCAACGCCGCCACGGTGCCCATCCTGCAGCTGGCGCTCTCGGGCAAGGGCCTGTCCGAGCAGTCGCTGTTCGACCTGGGCATCAACACCGTGCGCCCGCCGCTGGTCACGGTGCCCGGCGCGGCCATCCCGTACCCCTACGGCGGCAAGCAGCGCCTGGTGCAGATCGACCTGGATCCGGCGGCGCTGCAGGCGCACGGCCTGTCGGCGCAGGACGTGGCCAATGCGCTGGCGGCGCAGAACCTGATCGTGCCGATCGGCACGCAGAAGATCGGCGCCTTCGAGTACGCGCTGCTGCTGAACAACGCGCCCTCGGCCATCGCCGACCTGGGCCGCCTGCCCATACGCACCGTGGACGGCGCCACGCTCTACATCCGCGACGTCGCCAACGTGCACGACGGCAACGCGCCGCAGACCAACATCGTGCACGTGGACGGCAGCCGCTCGGTGCTGATGTCGGTGCTCAAGAACGGCAGCGCGTCCACCCTGGACATCGTGGACGGCATCCTGGGCAAGCTCAAGGCCGCGAGCGCGGGCTGGCCGGCCGAACTGAAGGTCGCGCCCATCAACGACCAGTCGCTGTTCGTGCGCGCCGCCGTCAAGGGCGTGGCCACCGAAGGCGCCATCGCGGCCGCGCTCACCAGCCTGATGATCCTGCTGTTCCTGGGCAGCTGGCGCTCCACGGTGATCATTGCGGTCTCCATCCCGTTGTCCATCCTGGGCGCGCTCACCGGCCTGGCGCTCATCGGCGAAACCCTGAACCTGATGACCCTGGGCGGCCTGGCGCTGGCGGTGGGCATCCTGGTGGACGACGCCACCGTCACCATCGAGAACATCAACTGGCACCTGGAGCACGGCAAGGGCGTGGAGGACGCGATCCTCGACGGCGCGCAGCAGATCGTCACCCCCGCCTTCGTCTCGCTGCTGTGCATCTGCATCGTCTTCGTGCCCATGTTCTTCCTGCAGGGCGTGGCGCGCTTCCTGTTCGTGCCCATGGCCGAGGCGGTGATGCTGGCCATGGCCTGCTCCTTCGTCCTCTCGCGCACCCTGGTGCCCACGCTGGCCAAATACCTGCTGCGCCCGCATGCGCCGCACCTGGAAGAGACCGACCTCGCCCAGCGCCCCTGGCCGGTGCGGCTGCAGCGCGGCTTCGAGGCCCGCTTCGAGCGGCTGCGCGGCCGCTACCACGGTCTGCTGGACCTCGCGATGGCGCGCCGGGGCCGCTTCGTCACCGTGTTCCTGCTGCTGGTGCTGGCCTCCTTCGCGCTGGTGCCCTTCATCGGCAGCAATTTCTTCCCGGCGGTGGACAGCGGCCAGATCCTGATCCACGCCCGGGCGCCGGTGGGCACGCGGGTGGAGGAGACGGCGCAGCGCTTCGCCCGCATCGAGCGGGCCATCGCCCAGGTGGTGCCGCCCGAGGAGACCGCCACGCTGGTGGACAACATCGGCCTGCCCAACAGCAGCATCAACCTGACCTACAACAACACCGGCGTGATCGGCACCCAGGACGGGGACATCCAGATCGCGCTGCGCCACGGCCACGCGCCCACCGCCGACTACGTGCGCACGCTGCGCGAGACGCTGCCGCGCCAGTTCCCGGACACGGTGTTCTCCTTCCCCCCGGCCGACATCGTCAGCCAGATCCTCAACTTCGGCGCCCCCGCGCCCATCGACATCCAGGTGCGGGGCGCCAACCTGGCGGGCAACTTCGAATTCGCCGGCAAGCTGCTCAAGCGCATCCGCGGCATTCCCGGCGTGGCCGACGCGCGCATCCAGCAGTCCAACCGCAGCCCGCTGTTCGCGGTCGACGTGGACCGCTCGCGCGCCGCCGCACTGGGGCTGACCGAGCGCGACGTGACCAACAGCCTGGTGGTGAACCTGGCCGGCTCCAGCCAGGTCGCGCCCACCTACTGGCTGAACCCGGCCAACGGCATCAGCTACTCCATCGTCATGCAGACGCCGCAGTACCGCATGGACTCGCTGGCGGCGCTGGCCGGCCTGCCGCTCTCGGGCCCGGGCAGCGCGGGCGCCGGCGCGCCGCCGGTGCTGGGCGGCCTGGCCGAGTTCCGGCGCGGCACCGGCAACGCGGTGGTGAGCCAGTACGACGTGCAGTCGCTGGTGCAGGTCAACGCCAGCACGCAGGACCGCGACCTGGGCGCGGTGGCGGCCGACATCCGCCGCGCCATCGAGGACCTGCAGCCGCAGCTGCCGCGCGGCTCCACGGTGGTGGTGCTGGGCCAGGTGCGCACCATGGAGCGCGCCTTCGCCGGCCTGCTGCTGGGCCTGCTGGGCGCGATCGTGCTGATCTACCTGCTGATCGTGGTGAACTTCCAGTCCTGGAGCGACCCCTTCGTGATCGTCTCGGCGCTGCCGGCGGCGCTGGCCGGGATCGTGTGGATGCTGTTCGCCACCCAAACCACGCTCTCGGTGCCGGCGCTCACCGGCGCGATCATGTGCATGGGCGTGGCCACCGCCAACAGCGTGCTGGTGATCAGCTTCGCCCGCGAGCGGCTGGCTGTGCTGGGCGACCCCGTCGCCGCGGCGGTGGAGGCCGGCTTCGTGCGCTTCCGCCCGGTGCTGATGACGGCGCTGGCCATGGTCATCGGCATGCTGCCCATGGCGCTGGGCCTGGGCGAGGGCGGCGAGCAGAACGCGCCGCTGGGCCGGGCCGTGATCGGCGGCCTGGTCTTCGCCACCGTCGCCACCCTGGTCTTCGTTCCCGTGGTGTTCAGCCTGGTGCACAGGCGCCATGCACCGCAGGACCTTCCGCAACCCCTTCCTGGAGATGCGCATGCCGCCTGAGGCGCCGCACCCCGCCCACGCACGGTCGCGCGGCTTCCAGCTCGCGGCCCTGGTGCTCGTCGTCATCGCGCTCGCGGTGCTCGCCTTCGGGCTGCTGTCGCGCCGCTCGCAGGCCCAGGCCCTGCAGGCGCGGGCCGAGGCCGCCACGCTGCGGCCCGTGGTGGTGATTCCCCCGGGCGGCGGCTCTGCCGCTTCCACGCTGGAGCTGCCCGGCCGCATCGAGGCGCAGTCGCGCGCGCCCATCTACGCCCGCGTGCCCGGCTACCTCAAGCGCTGGACCGTGGACATCGGCACCCCGGTCAAGGCCGGCCAGCTCCTGGCCGAGATCGAGACGCCCGACCTGGACCAGCAGCTGGCCCAGGCGCGCGCCGAGCTGGGCACCGCCCGCGCCAACGCCGCGCTGTCGGAGACCACCGCGAAGCGCTGGCAGGCGCTGCTGCAGCGCGACGCCGTCTCGCGCCAGGAGGCGGACGAGAAGGCCGCCGACCTGGCGGCGCGCCAGGCGGCGGTGCGCGCGCTGGAGGCCAACGTGCAGCGCTACGAGGCGCTCAAGCAGTTCACCCGCCTGGTCGCGCCCTTCGACGGCGTGGTGACGGCCCGCAACACCGACGTGGGCGCGCTGATCAACGTCGGCGGCGCACCGGGCTCGGAGCTGTTCGTGGTGTCCGACCTGCGCAAGCTGCGCGTGTACGTGAACGTGCCGCAGACCTACACGGCGGCGATACGCACCGGCACCCAGGCCCGCGTGAGCGTGCCCGAGCAGCCCGGCCGCAGCTGGCCGGCCACGGTGCAGGCCGTCTCGCGCGCCGTGAGCAGCGCCAGCGGCAGCATGCTGGTGCAGCTGGCGCTGGACAACGCCGGCGCCGACCTGCTGCCGGGCGGCTTCGCCTCGGTCGCCTTTCCGCAGGCGCGGCCGGCGGGCGTGCTGAGCGTGCCGCCGGGCGCGCTGATCTACGGCCAGGCCGGTGTGCGCGTGGCCGTCGTGGACGGCGAGGACCGCATCCGGCTCAAGCCGGTCACCATCTCGCGCGACCTGGGCGCGGTGGTCGAGATCGGCAGCGGCCTCGCGGCCAGCGACCGCGTGGTCGAGAGCCCGCCGGACGGCGTGGAGGAGGGCGACAAGGTGCAGGTCGTCGCGACGCCCGTGGCCCCGGCCTCCGCGGCCGGCAAGCGCTGAGCCATGGCGCGTTCCGTTTTTCTGCTGGACGCCTTCGCGCACGGGCCGCGCCTGGAGGGCGCAGCGCAGGCGGCCCGAGACGCGGGCACGGCGCCGGCCGCGGACACGGCCGTGGTGCGGCCCGCGGCCCCCCGTGCCGTGTCACCCGGCCTGGCCGCGCTGGCCCTGGCGCTGGTGCTGGGCGGTTGCGCGGCGCCCGCTGAGACGCCGCTGCCGGCTGTGCCCACGGCCGCGAGCTGGCGCGAGGCCGGGGCCTGGGCCCCCGCCCAGCCGGCCGACGAGGCCCCGCGCGGTGACTGGTGGACCCTGTTCGGCGATCCCGAGCTCGACGCCCTGGAGCGCAGGCTGGACGCCCAGAGCCCCGACCTTGCCGCCGCCCTGGCGCGCTATGACCAGGCCCGCGCCGCCAGTGCGCTGGCCGGTGCGGCGCAGGGCCCCAGCGTGTCGGGCAGCGCCAATGTGCAGCGCGACCGCCAGTCGCGCCAGCGCCCGCTGCGTGTGCTGGGCCCGAACTCGCCGGACCTGTACGACTCGGCCACGCTGACCCTGGACCTGGAATACGAGATCGACCTGTGGGGCCGCGTGCGGCAGCAGGTGACCTCGGCGCGCGCCGCCGAGGCCGCCGCCCAGGCGGACCTGGCCTCGGCCCGGCTCTCGCTGCAGGCCCAGCTGGCCGACCAGTGGATCGCCCTGCGCGGCCTGGACCGCGACGCCCAGCTGCTGCGGTCCACCGAAGCCGCCTATGCGCGCGCCCTCGACCTGGTGCGCGAGCGCCACGACGGGGGCATCGCCTCCGGGCTGGACCTGGCACGGGCCCAGGCCCAGCTGGAGGCCACGCGTTCGCAGCTGCGGCAATCGCTGGCGCAGCGCGCGGTGGTGGAACATGCGGTCGCCGCCCTGGTGGGCGAATCGCCCTCCACCTTCAGCGTGGAGACGCGCAGCGAAGCCCTGCCCCTGCCCAGCGTGCCCACGGGCCTGCCCTCGCAGCTGCTGCAGCGGCGGCCCGACATCGCGGCGGCGCAGCGGCGCGTGGCCGCGGCCAACGCCAGCCTGGGCGTGGCCCGCACCGCGTTCTTCCCCAGCGTCACGCTCAGCGCGATGGGGGGGCTGCAGACCAGCCAGCCCGGGCAGATCCTGGGGGCGCCCAACACCTGGTGGGCGATAGGCCCCACGCTGGCGCTCGCGCTGTTCGACGGCGGCCGCCGCGCCGCCGGCATCGCCAACGCGCAGGCGCAGCTCGATGAGGCCGGGGCCCGCTACCGGGGCCAGGTGCTGGCCGCCTTCCAGCAGGTGGAGGACAGCCTCGCGCTGATCCGCGAAACCGGCGCGGCGGCCGACTCCGAGGCCGCCGGCCTGGCGGCGGCGCGTCGCGCGCTGGCGCTCTCCACGGCGCGCTACACCGAGGGCGCGGCGAGCTACCTCGAGGTGGTGGCCTCGCAGGCCGCGGCCCTGCAGGCCGAGCGCAGCCTGCTGGACCTGGGCAACCGGCAGCGGCGCGCCACCGTGACCCTGGTCAAGGCGCTGGGCGGCGGCTGGTCCCCCGCGTGACGTATGCTCGGGCCATGGGCCTGGGGTCATGGCGCTGGAAGGTGGGAGTCGGGCTGCTGCTCGCGCTGGCGGCGTACGCGGCGCTGGGCTTCTGGTTCGTGCCCTGGTTCGTGCAGCGCGAGGCCAGCCGCTACATCGTGCAGGTGCTGCACCGCCAGGGCGGCATCGGCAGCCTGCGCTTCAACCCGTTCACGCTGCGCCTGGAGGCGGCCGACCTGACGCTGGCCGAGGCCGACGGCGCGCCGCTGGCCCGCGTGGGCTCGCTGGACGTGTCCCTGCGCTGGCGTTCCCTCACCAGCCGGGCCTGGCACTTCGGGCCGATCCGCATCGGCCAGCCCACGGCCTACCTGCGCATCGCGCCGGACGGCCGCTTCAACATCGCCGAGCTGCTGCAATCCCTGCCGCCGTCGCAGCCCGCCGCCGAACCCGCAGCCCTGCCGCGCCTGGTGATCGAGCGCCTGGCCGTGGAGGATGGCCTGGTGCAGATCCAGGACCGCCAGGCCGGCTACGACAACACCATCACGCCGATCGGCTTCGAGCTCGACGACTTCAACACCCTGGCCGACGGCGGCGACACGCACACGCTGAGCGCGCAATCGCGCTACGGCGGCAAGCTGCTGTGGCGGGGCCACCTGTCGCTGCAGCCGCTGCGCGCCACGGGGGAACTGGTGCTGGAGAACGCCTCGCTGGGCGAACTGGCGGCCTACATCAAGCCCCGCGTGGCGGGCCTGGTGCAACTGGAAGGCCGGCTCGCCGCGACGCTGCCCTACACGGTGGAGTACGCCGGCGGCCGGCTGGACGTGCACTTGAACGGCGCCCGCCTGGGCCTGCAGGGCCTGGCGCTCGACTGGCAGGGCCTGCAGGGCCGGGTGGACAGCGGCGAGCTGGGACTCACCGCCCACCTCGCGCGGGCCGGCAACGGGCCGCTGCAGTTCAGCGCCAGCGGCGGCAACCTCTCGATGACGGACCTGCACCTGGCCAAGGCGGGCCTCGCGCCGCTGGCGCTCACGCGGCTGGCCGTGCGCGAGGCCGCGCTGGACCTGCAGGCGCGGCGGCTGCGCGCCGGCAAGCTCGCGCTGGAAGGCCTGGACCTGGACGTGCAGCGCGATCCCCAGGGCGCGATCAGCCTGCTGCGCTGGCTGCCGGCGCAGGGCGGCAAGCCGGCTGCCGGGTCCGGGGCGGACGCCCCGCCCACGCCGGCCTGGGCGGCCCAGGTCGACCGCATCGAGCTGTCGCGCAGCCGGCTCGCCTTCGCCGATGCGGGCAGCGGCGTGCACCTGCGGCTGGCGGCCATCGATGCCACCGTGCTGGGTGCCGGGACCGATCTGGACAAGCCCCTGACATTCGACGCCGACGTGCAGGTGCAGGAGGGCGGCAGGCTCTCCGCGCAGGGCACGCTGGTGCCGGCCACCGCGGCGCTGCAGGCCCAGGTGCAGGTGGCCGGGCTGGCGCTCAAGCCGGTCGAGCCCCTGCTGGCCCGCTTCGTCAAGCTGCGCATCGGCGGCGGCAAGGTGGATGCGCGCGGCCGGCTGGACACCGGCGGCGGCAGCGCCAGGGCGCCTGCCTTGCGCTACGCCGGCAGCCTGGACGTGGCCGGCTTCGCGCTGCGCGAGACCACCGGCGAGCTCTTCGCCGGCTGGAAGCGGCTGTCGGCGCCGCAGCTCACGCTGGCCCTCGCGCCCAACCGCCTGGACATCCCCGAGCTGCGGCTCACCGGGGCCGATGCCAAGCTGATCATCGAGGAAAACCGCAGCCTGAACGCCGCCCGGCTGCTGGTGCGTCCGCCCGCCGCGGCGGCCTCGGCCGCGACGGCGGCGGCTGCGCCGGCCAGCGCGGCTGCGGCGCCAGTGCAGGCACAGGCACAGGCACAGGCCGTGGCGAGCGCGCCCGCCCGCCCCGCGGCGAAGCCTGCGGCCGCGCCGGCGCCCGCCGGCGACCCCTTCCCCGTGCGCATACGCCGCCTGCGCGTGGCCAACTCCCGCCTGGAGTTCACCGACCTCAGCCTGCGGCCGCAGTTCAGCGCCCGCATCTACGAGCTGGGCGGCGCCGTCAACGGCATCTCCTCCAGCGGCAGCGCCCGCAGCCAGATCGCGCTGGAGGGCCGGGTCGACGAGTTCGGGCTGGCGCGCATCGAGGGCGAGCTCAACCCCTTCGTGCCGCGCTTCAACACCGACGTCCGCTTCAGTTTCCGCAACGTGGACATGGTGCCGGCCTCGCCCTACAGCATGAAGTTCGCCGGCTACCGCATCGCCAGCGGCCGCATCTCGCTGGACCTGGACTACAAGGTGCGCGAGGGCCGGCTGGAGGGCAACAACCACGTGGTGATCGACAAGCTCACGCTGGGCGAGCGCGTGGACAGCCCCGACGCGCTGAAGATCCCGCTGCAGCTCGCGCTGGCCATCCTCACCGACAGCGACGGGCGCATCGACCTGGGCCTGCCGGTCAGCGGCGACCTGGACGACCCGCAGTTCAGCTACGGCGCCCTGATCTGGAAGGCCATCACCAACGTGCTGACCAAGGTGGTCACGGCGCCTTTCCGCGCACTGGGCTCGCTGCTGGGCGTGAGCGGCAATTCGCTGGAGGCGATCGCGTTCGACCCCGGCAGCAGCCGCCTGCTGCCGCCGGAGCGCGAGAAGCTGGGGCAGGTGGCGCAGGCGCTGGCCAAGCGCGGCAACCTGCGGCTCGAGGTGCCGGCCAGCTACAGCGAAGCCGCCGATGGCGCGGCCCTGCGCGAGGATGCGCTGCGGCGCGAGCTGCTGGCGCGCGCCGGCGTCAAGCTGCAGCCCGGCGAGGCGCCGGGCCCGCTGGACCTGGGCGACCGAAAGCTGCGCAGCGCCATGCGCGAGCTCTATGCGAAGCGCTTCGGCGACGGCGAGCTGGACAAGGCGCGCAAGGCCGCCGAAGCCGAGGCGGGCAGGGCGGCGGCACAGTCCGCGGCCCGTGCGGGCGGCGGCGCCACGGGGGCGGGCGCGCCGGCTGCCGCGCCCGCCACTCCGGCGGCGCCCGTGCCGCTGTGGCAGCGCGCCGCCAACCTGATCTCGGGCGAGCCGCAGGTGGCCGATGCCAGCGCCTTCTACCGCGCGCTGCACGATCGGCTGGCGCGCGAGCAGCCGCTGCCGGCCGACGCGCTGCCCGCGCTGGGCCGGGCGCGCGCCCAGCAGCTCTTGTCTGCGCTGGCCCAGGCCGGCGTGGATGGGACGCGCGCGAGCGCGGCGGCGCCCGCGGCGGTCGAGTCGGCGCCGGGCAAGCCAGTGCCGCTGAAGCTGGGCCTGGCGCCCCGCTGACGCGCCCGGCGCACACCGCGTGACGGGGATGACAGCGCCCACGGCGCTGTCCGACATCGCGCACCGCGGACGGCGGGTACACCCACGGGTTTTTGCCAACCCGACCAGGAACCCCAGCCATGAAAGCCATCGTCTACAACGGCCCGCGCGACGTGCAGGTGGTCGAGCGCCCGGACCCGCGCATCGAGCATCCCTGCGACGTGATCGTGAAGATCACCAGCACCAACATCTGCGGCTCCGACCTTCACATGTACGAGGGCCGCACCACCCTGGAGAAGGGCCGCATCATCGGCCACGAGAACCTGGGCGTGGTGGTCGAGGCCGGCCCCGCGTTGCGCCGCATCCGCAAGGGCGACCACGTCTGCGTGCCCTTCAACGTGAGCTGCGGCTTCTGCGAGAACTGCGAGCGCGGCTACACCGCCGCCTGCCTGACCATGAACCCGGGCAACGCCGGCGCGGGCTACGGCTACGCCGACATGGGCCCCTACGAAGGCGGCCAGGCCGAGTACCTGCGCGTGCCCTACGCCGACTTCAACTGCCTGAAGCTGCCCGAGGGCGCGCAGGAGCAGGAGAACGACTACGTGATGCTGGCCGACATCTGGCCCACGGGCTGGCACGCGGTCGAACTCTCGGGCTTCATGCCCGGCGAATCCGTCGTCGTCTATGGCTGCGGGCCGGTCGGCCTGATGGCCGCCTACTCGGCGGTGCTGCGCGGGGCCAGCCAGGTGATGGTGGTGGACCGGCACCCGGACCGCCTCGCGCTGGCCGAGAAGATCGGTGCCGTGGCCATCGACGACAGCCGCGGCAACCCGGTGGACCAGGTGAAGGAACTGACGAAGGGCCGCGGCGCCGACCGCGGCTGCGAATGCGTGGGCTACCAGTGCCACGACCCGGCCGGCCACGAGGTGCCCAACGCCACCATGAACGACCTGGTGAAGTCGGTCAAGGCGACCGGGGGCCTGGGGGTGGTG
>NZ_JADDOJ010000010.1 GCF_015159745.1 Ramlibacter aquaticus
CTCCCAGGGCGAACTGTTCGCGCAAACCCCGGAGATTGAGATGACTGCCCTGAACGTGCTGGGCACTGAGCTGGTGGCCTGCTCCTATGACCCGTTGACCGGATTTTTCCGCGACGGCTGCTGCCACACCGACGAACAGGACCACGGTACCCACGTCGTGTGCGCGCGCATGACAGCCGACTTCCTGGCCTATTCGCGCAGCCGGGGCAACGACCTTGTGACGGCACGGCCGGAGTACCGCTTTGCCGGTCTGCGTCCCGGTGACCGCTGGTGCCTGTGCGCCCTGCGCTGGAAGGAGGCCCTCGCCGCCGGCGTCGCGCCGCCGGTCCACCTGGAGGCCACGCACGCCAAGGCCCTGGAGATCGTCACGCTGGCGCAGTTGCAGGCCCACGCGATCGCCCCGGGGACCGCGGCGCGATGAACCCGCTGCACCCCAAGAAGCTGCTCCTGACGAAGTGGACCGCCGTCCAACCGCAGGCCAAGGACAAGCACTTCCTGGTGACCCGCGTGATCACGCCGGAGCTGCCCGAGGTGGCGATCCAATGGGTGGAGATCGAAGCCCTGTTTTCGAAAGCCACCCGGCGCATCGATTGGCGGGAGCTGAGGGATGAAGGGCTGTGGCGGCAGGGGTGGGTGTGACCGGCGTCAGTTGGTACTGACGAAGCACCGAGCGGGCTGGGCACAGCGTTGGCACGGCATGGGCAAAAAGCAAAACGCCCACTGTGAAGTGGGCGTCAGGCTGAGAGCGGAAATCGCTCTGCTGTTGGTTGCGCGGGCAAGATTTGAACTTGCGACCTTTGGGTTATGAGCCCAACGAGCTACCAGGCTGCTCCACCGCGCGTCAAGACTTAAATTATAGCAGCTTATTCAGCCGCGCCTTCGGCTTCGCCGGTGTTTTCTGCGGGACGGTCCACCAGCTCGACGAGCGCCATCGGGGCGTTGTCGCCCACGCGGAAGCCCATCTTCAGGATGCGGGTGTAGCCGCCCGGGCGCGCCTTGAAGCGCGGGCCGAGTTCGTTGAACAGCTTGGTCACGCTGTCGCGGTCGCGCAGGCGGTCGAAGGCCAGGCGCTTGTTCGCGAGCGTGGGTTCCTTGCTGAGCGTGATCATCGGCTCGACGACGCGGCGCAGTTCCTTCGCCTTGGGGACGGTGGTCTTGATGACTTCGTGCTCGATGAGCGAGTTCATCATGTTGCGCAGCATCGCGAGGCGGTGCTCGCTGGTGCGGTTGAGTTTACGGAGGCCGTGGCCGTGACGCATGGTGATTTCCTTTCAATTATTTAGCCGCCAGCCGGATCAGGTACTGGCGGGTCACCGATGAAAAACAAAGACGAGGCTGCACGCAGCCCCGTCATCTCTCGATTATCGCTTGTCCAGGCCGGCGGGCGGCCAGGACTCCAGCTTCATGCCGAGCGTGAGCCCGCGCGAAGCCAGCACTTCCTTGATTTCGTTGAGCGACTTGCGGCCCAGGTTCGGGGTCTTGAGCAGCTCGTTCTCGGTGCGCTGGATCAGGTCACCGATGTAGTAGATGTTCTCGGCCTTCAGGCAGTTCGCCGAACGCACGGTGAGCTCGAGCTCGTCGACCGGACGCAGCAGGATCGGGTCGAACTGCTGCGAGCTGCGCTGCACCGGCTGGTCGAAGGCGGCGAGTTCGCTGCCCTCGAGCTGCGCGAACACGGCCAGCTGTTCCACCAGGATCTTGGCCGAAGCGCGCACCGCGTCTTCGGCGGTGATGGCGCCGTTGGTCTCGATCTCGACGACCAGCTTGTCCAGGTCGGTACGCTGCTCGACGCGGGCGCTCTCGACGGTGTAGCTCACGCGCTTGACCGGGGAGAAGGAGGCGTCCAGCACGATGCGGCCGATGGACTTGGTCGGCTCGTCGGCATAGCGGCGCATGGTGCCGGGCACGTAGCCGCGGCCCTTCTCGACCTTGATCTGCATGTCGATCTTGCCGCCCTGCGACAGGTGGGCGATGACATGGTCGGGATTGATGATCTCGACGTCGTGCGGGGTCTGGATGTCGGCGGCGGTGACCACGCCTTCACCGTCCTTGCGCAGCGACAGGGTGACCTCGTCGCGGTTGTGGAGCTTGAACACCACGCCCTTGAGGTTCAGCAGGATGCTGACCACGTCTTCCTGGACGCCGTCGATGGACGAGTACTCGTGCAGGACACCGGCGATGGTGACTTCGGTCGCCGCGTAACCCACCATCGACGAGAGCAGCACACGGCGCAGGGCGTTGCCCAGGGTGTGACCGTAGCCGCGCTCGAAAGGCTCGAGCGTGACCTTCGCCCGGTTGTGGCCGAGCTGCTCCACGTTGATGGCTTTGGGTTTCAGCAGGTTGGTTTGCATGCAGGACTTCCTCTCAATACCCCCGGCTCGTTACACCGGTAAGGCTGGTGAAGCGCCCGGCGCGCGGTGCCCCACGCGCAGGGAACGGGTAATTCACTCCAGGCCGGCCCCGCACGACGCGGGGCCAGGCGCCCGCATCAGCGGGAATACAGTTCGACGATCAGCGATTCGTTGATGTCCGAGCCGAATTCGTCGCGGTCCGGAACCTTCTTGAAGGTGCCTTCGGCCTTGTCGGCGTTCACTTCCACCCAGGCCGGGATGCCGACCTGCTGGGCCAGCTGCAGGGCCTCGACGACGCGGTTCTGCTTCTTGGACTTTTCGCGCACCGCGATCACGTCACCGGTCTTGACCAGGTAGGACGGGATGTTGACGGGGTTGCCGTTCACGGTGATGGCCTTGTGGCTGACCAGCTGGCGCGCTTCGGCGCGGGTCGAGCCGAAACCCATGCGGTAGACCACGTTGTCCAGGCGGGACTCGAGCAGGAACAGCAGGTTCGCGCCGGAGTTGCCCTTGCGGCGGGAAGCCTCTTCGAAGTAACGGCGGAACTGGCGCTCCAGGATGCCGTACATGCGCTTGACCTTCTGCTTTTCGCGCAGCTGCAGGCCGAAGTCGGAGGTGCGCTGGCCCGAGGTGCGGCCGTGCTGGCCGGGCTTGGAGTCGAACTTCGCCTTGTCGCTGATGGAGCGGCGGGCGCTCTTCAGGAACAGGTCGGTGCCTTCACGGCGGGAGAGTTTGGCCTTGGGGCCGAGGTAACGTGCCACGTTGGTTTCCTTCTAGATTGCACTGCCGCGGGCTATTCCCGCGGGAGCCGCCCTGCAGGCAGGGACGGCGGTGGGCTTGGTTGAATCGGTCGCGTCGCGCCCGATCGCCGGCAAGGCGATCAGATGCGGCGGCGCTTCTGCGGGCGGCAGCCGTTGTGCGGCACAGGCGTCACGTCGGCGATGGACGTGATGCGGATGCCCAGGGCGGCCAGGGCGCGGACGGAGGACTCACGGCCAGGGCCGGGACCCTTGATCTCGACGTCCAGGTTCTTGATGCCCTGCTCGATCGCGGCGCGGCCGGCCACTTCCGAGGCAACCTGGGCGGCGAAGGGCGTCGACTTGCGCGAACCCTTGAAGCCCTGGCCACCGGAGGAGGCCCAGCTCAGGGCATTGCCCTGGCGGTCGGTGATCGTGATGATCGTGTTGTTGAAGGACGCGTGCACGTGGCAGACGCCATCGGACACGTTCTTGCGGACCTTCTTGCGCACACGCTGCGCGGCGTTGTTGACGGGAGCCTTGGCCATTTGTCTTTACTCTTTCCCGGTTTATTTCTTCAGCGACTGCGCAGCCTTGCGCGGACCCTTGCGGGTGCGGGCATTGGTGCGCGTGCGCTGGCCGCGCATGGGCAGGCCACGACGGTGGCGGAAGCCCCGGTAGCAGCCGATGTCCATCAGGCGCTTGATGTTCATCGTGGTTTCGCGGCGCAGGTCA
The DNA here is from genome assembly GCF_015159745.1 of Ramlibacter aquaticus. Classification (GTDB taxonomy): domain Bacteria; phylum Pseudomonadota; class Gammaproteobacteria; order Burkholderiales; family Burkholderiaceae_C; genus Ramlibacter; species Ramlibacter aquaticus. The sequence goes on from NZ_JADDOJ010000010.1 coordinate 3,824, forward strand.
CCTTCGATGGTGTACTGGGCGATCTGGTCGCGGATCTTCTCGAGGTCGGCGTCGGACAGGTCCTTCACCTTCTTCGAGTAGGCGATGCCGCAGGCTTCGCAGATCTTGCGTGCGCGGGTGCGGCCAATGCCGAAGATTGCCGTCAGGCCGATTTCGGCGTGCTGGTGCGGCGGAATGTTGATGCCGGCGATACGTGCCATGTTCGTCCTCTAGAACTCTGAATCAGCCTTGGCGCTGCTTGTGACGCGGATCCGTGCAGATCACGCGAACGACGCCCTTGCGGCGGATGATCTTGCAGTTGCGGCAGATCTTCTTGACGGAAGCCGAAACTCTCATTTGCTTTCTCCTAATCTCTACCAATCGAGGTGCCCGAGCACCGGTTTCACTTGTGGTCCGCAACCTTGCAAATCACTTTGCTCGGAACACGATCCGCGCCCGGGACAGGTCGTAGGGCGTCAACTCAACGGTGACCTTGTCACCTGGAAGGATGCGGATGTAATGCATCCTCATCTTTCCCGAAATATGGCCGAGCACTTCGTGCCCGTTGTCCAGCTTCACCCGGAATGTGGCGTTGGGGAGGTTTTCCACCACTGCGCCTTGCATCTGGATGACGTCGTCCTTGGCCATGTCCTTTGTCGTTACGGTCAACCGCCCAGCGAGGTCTTGAAGTTCGCTTTCTTGAGCAGTGACTCGTACTGCTGGCTCATCAGGTAGTTCTGTACCTGGGCCATGAAGTCCATGGTCACGACCACGATGATCATCAGCGACGTCCCACCGAAGTAGAACGGCACGTTGTATTTCAGGATCAGGAACTCCGGCAGCAGGCAGACGAAGGTGATGTACACCGCGCCCGCCAGCGTGAGGCGAACCAGGATCTTGTCGATGTAGCGCGCCGTCTGCTCGCCCGGGCGGATGCCCGGCACGAAGGCGCCGCTCTTCTTCAGGTTGTCGGCGGTCTCGCGGCTGTTGAACACGAGCGCCGTGTAGAAGAAGCAGAAGAACACGATCGCGCTGGCGTACAGGATCACGTAGATCGGCTGGCCGGGCGTCAGCGAGGACGCGATGTCCTTGAGCCAGCGCAGGCTGTCACCGGTCGCGAACCAGCTCACCACCGTAGTGGGCAGCAGGATGATCGACGAGGCGAAAATCGGCGGGATCACGCCGGCCATGTTCAGCTTCAGCGGCAGGTGCGAGGACTGGCCCCCGTACACCTTGTTGCCGACCTGGCGCCGCGCATAGTTCACGAGGATCTTGCGCTGGCCACGTTCGATGAACACGACGAACCAGGTGACCACCGCCACCAGGGCGACGACGAAGATCGCGACCAGGATGCTCATGGCGCCGGTGCGCACCAGTTCCAGCAGGCCGCCCAGGGCGTTGGGCAGGCCGGCGGCGATGCCGGCGAATATCAGGATCGAGATCCCGTTGCCCAGGCCGCGCTCGGTGATCTGCTCGCCCAGCCACATGAGGAACATGGTGCCGGCCGTGAGGCTGAACACCGCGGTCATGCGGAAGCCGAAGCCCGGGTTCAGCACCAGGCCGGCCGTGCCTTCCAGGGCCAGGGCGATGCCCATGGACTGGAAGATGGCCAGGCCCAGCGTGCCGTAGCGGGTGTACTGCGTGATCTTGCGGCGGCCGGACTCGCCCTCCTTCTTCAGCTGCTCGAACGTCGGCAGGACGTAGGTGAGCAGCTGCATGATGATGGAGGCCGAGATGTACGGCATGATGCCCAGCGCGAACACCGTGAAGCGCGACAGCGCCCCGCCCGAGAACATGTTGAACAGGTTCAGGATGCCGCCCTGCTGGCCCTTGAACAGCTGCGCGAGCTGGTCCGGGTTGATGCCGGGCACGGGAATGTGCGCGCCGACGCGGTAGACCACGAGCGCGAGCAGCAGAAACACCAACCGCCGGCGCAGGTCGCCGAACTTGCCGGTCTTCGCGATTTGTGCAGCGTTAGTGGCCACCGTGGTCCTCAGCGATCGTTTCTGTCACGCGGTCGCGTTCAGGCCAGGCTGCCGCCGGCTGCCTCGATGGCGGCCTTGGCACCCACGGTCGCGGCGATACCGTTCAGCTTGACAGCCTTGGTGATCTCGCCGGCCTTGATGACCTTGACGTTGCGGGCCAGTTCGGGAACCAGGCCAGCCTTCTTCAGGGAGACCAGGTCCACCTCGGCGGCGCCCAGGCGCTCCAGGGCGGCCAGGCTCACCTCGGCGTTGTACTTGGCCGACTGCGACTTGAAGCCACGCTTGGGCAGGCGCCGCTGCAGCGGCATCTGGCCGCCTTCGAAGCCGACCTTGTGGTAGCCACCGGCACGGGACTTCTGGCCCTTGTGGCCACGGCCCGCGGTCTTGCCCAGGCCGGAACCGATGCCGCGGCCGACGCGGCGGCGGTCCTTGCGGCTGCCTTCCGCAGGCTTGAGGTTGTTCAGTTCCATCAGAGCACCTTCACCAGGTAGTCGATCTTGTTGATCATGCCGCGCACTGCCGGGGTGTCCTGCAGTTCGCTGACGCTGTTCAGCTTGCGCAGGCCCAGGCCGCGCACGGTGTCGCGGTGGGATTGCTTGGTGCCGATCGGGCTGCGCACCAGCTGGACCTTGACGGTCTTGGTTTCTTGGTTCGCCATTGCGAAATCTCCGGTCAGGCGGTGAACAGGTCTTCGACCGACTTGCCGCGCTTGGCAGCCACTTCGGACGGGGTCGTGGAACGGCGCAGGGCGTCGAACGTGGCACGGACCATGTTGTAGGGGTTGGTCGAACCGTGGCTCTTGGCCACGATGTCGGTGATGCCCATCACTTCGAACACGGCGCGCATCGGGCCGCCGGCGATGATGCCGGTACCCTTGGGGGCCGGGGCCATCATCACGTGCGCGGCGCCATGGTGGCCCATGACGTTGTGGTGGATGGTGCCGTTCTTGAGCGACACCTTGGTCATGTTGCGGCGGGCTTCTTCCATCGCCTTCTGCACGGCAGCGGGCACTTCCTTGGACTTGCCCTTGCCCATGCCGACGCGGCCATCACCGTCGCCGACCACGGTCAGTGCGGCGAAACCGAGGATACGGCCGCCCTTCACCACCTTGGTCACGCGGTTGACCGCGATCATCTTCTCGCGCATCCCGTCTTCGGGACCGTCACCTTGCGTCTTCGCTTGAACTCGTGCCATGACTCAAATCCTTTAGAACTGGAGGCCGGCGGCGCGGGCCGCTTCCGCCAGGGCCTTCACGCGGCCGTGGTACTGGAAACCGGCGCGGTCGAAGGCGACCTTCTCGACGCCGGCAGCCTTGGCCTTCTCGGCGATCAGCTTGCCCACCTGCTCGGCAGCGGCGACGTTGCCGCCCTTGCCCGAGCCACCCAGCGACTTGCGCAGGTCGGCCTGGGCCGTGGAGGCCGTGGCCAGCACCTTGCTGCCGTCGCCGGAGATCAGGCTGGCGTAGATGTGAAGGTTGGTGCGGTTCACCGTCAGGCGCGGCACACCCTGCGTCGCGATGCGGATGCGGGTCTGACGCGCGCGGCGCAGGCGTTGCTCTTTTTTGCTCAGCATGTTCGCCCCTTACTTCTTCTTGGTTTCCTTGATCGTGATCTTCTCATCCGCATAGCGGATGCCCTTGCCCTTGTAGGGCTCGGGAGGGCGGACCGCGCGGATTTCCGCGGCGATCTGGCCGACGCGCTGGCGGTCGGCACCCTTGATCACGATTTCGGTGGGAGCCGGCGTGGCGACCGTGATGCCGGCAGGCATCTCGATGTTCACCGGGTGCGAATAGCCGACCGTGAGGTTCAGCTTGGCGCCCTGGGCGGCGGCCTTGTAGCCCACGCCGACCAGGTTCAGCTTCTTCTCGAAGCCCTTGGTCACGCCGACCACCATGTTGTTCACCAGCTGGCGCATGGTGCCGCTCATGGCGTTCGCTTCACGCGACTCGTTCGCCGGCTCGAAGGACAGCTTGCCGTCCTTGCTGACGATCTTGACCAGGGCGTTCTGGGCCAGCGACAGCGTGCCGCCGGTGCCCTTGACGCTGATCTGGTCTTCCTTGACTTGCACGTCGACGCCCTGGGGGACGGCGACCGGCATCTTTCCGACTCGGGACATGTTCTGTTCCTTCCCGTTCAGGCCACGTAGCAGAGGACTTCGCCGCCGACGCCGCTCGCGCGGGCCTTGCGGTCGGTCATCACGCCACGGGGGGTGGTGACGATGGCCACGCCCAGGCCGTTCTGGACCTGGGGAATGTCGGTGGCGCCCTTGTAGACACGCAGGCCGGGACGGCTCACGCGCTCGATGCGCTCGATGACGGGGCGGCCGGCGTAGTACTTGAGGGCAATCTCGAGCTCGCTCTTGTTGCCGTCTTTCTTGACCTGGAAGCCGTCGATGTAGCCCTCGTCCTTCAGGACCTGGGCGATGGCGACCTTGATGTTGGAAGCCGGGACCGAGACGGTCGGCTTGGCCACCATCTGCGCATTGCGGATGCGCGTCAGCAGGTCGGCGATGGGATCACTCATGCTCATGTGTCTTCTCCTCGCTTACCAGCTGGCCTTGGTGATGCCGGGGATGTCGCCTGCGAAGGCCATCTCACGGATCTTGGCGCGGGCCAGGCCGAACTGGCGGAACGTGCCGCGCGGGCGGCCCGTGATCTCGCAGCGGTTGCGCTGGCGCGTCGGGTTCGCGTTGCGGGGGAGCTTCTGCAGGGCGAGGCGGGCGAGCATGCGCTCGTCGTCGCTCTTCTTGGCATCGTTGGCGATGGACTTCAGCTCGGCGTACTTGGCGGCGTACTTGGCAGCCAGCTTGTCGCGCTTCAGCTCACGTTGGATCAGTGCTTGTTTAGCCACGATGCACCCTCAGTTCTTGAACGGGAAACGGAAGCCCGCGAGCAGCGCCTTGCACTCTTCGTCGGTCTTGGCCGTGGTCGTGATCGAGATGTTCAGGCCGCGCAGCGCGTCGACCTTGTCGTACTCGATCTCGGGGAAAATGATCTGTTCCTTGACGCCGATGTTGTAGTTGCCACGGCCGTCGAACGCGCGGCCGGAAATGCCGCGGAAGTCGCGCACGCGGGGCAGGGCCACGGTGACGAAACGGTCCAGGAACTCATACATGCGCACGCCACGCAGCGTGACCATCGTGCCGATGGCCTGGCCTTCGCGGATCTTGAAACCGGCGATGGCTTTCTTGGCCTTGGTCACGACCGGCTTCTGGCCGGCGATCTTGGTCAGGTCGCCCACGGCGTTGTCCATGACCTTCTTGTCGGCGACGGCTTCGGAGACACCCATGTTCAGGGTGATCTTCGTCAGGCGCGGCACCTGCATCGGCGACTTGTAGCCGAACTTCTCGGTCAGCTCGGGAACGATCTTTTCCCGGTAGTGTTGTTGCAGTCGTGCCATGGTCATGCCGCCTTGATTTCTTCGCCGTTGGACTTGAAGACGCGCACGCGCTTCTCGCCCTCGACCTTGATGCCCACGCGGTCGGCCTTGCCGGTCGCGGGGTTGAAGATCGCCACGTTGGACTGGTGGATCGGCATGGCCTTTTCCACGATGCCGCCGGTGGTGCCCTTCATGGGGTTCGGCTTGGTGTGCTTCTTCACCAGGTTGATGCCGTCGACGACCACATGCGTGTCGTCCTTGCGCAGGCTCACCTTGCCGCGCTTGCCCTTGTCGCGGCCAGCGAGGACGATGACTTCGTCGCCTTTGCGGATCTTGTTCATGCTGTGCCTCGCTTAGAGAACTTCGGGCGCCAGCGACACGATCTTCATGAAGCGCTCGGTACGCAGTTCACGCGTCACGGGGCCGAAGATGCGGGTGCCGATGGGCTCCAGCTTGTTGTTGAGCAGCACGGCGGCATTGCCGTCGAACTTGACGAGGGAGCCGTCGCCGCGACGGATGCCCTTGGCGGTGCGAACGACGACGGCACTGTAGACCTCGCCCTTCTTGACGCGGCCACGGGGCGCAGCTTCCTTGACGCTCACCTTGATGATGTCGCCCACGCTGGCGTAGCGACGCTTGGAACCGCCGAGCACCTTGATGCAAAGAACGGACTTCGCACCGGTGTTGTCGGCGACTTCGAGCCGAGATTCTGTCTGGATCATTTCAAATATTTCCCAACTTGCACCCGTTGCACCCCATGGGGCACGCTCAGGTCAGTCTTGGGCCCGTCGTCGGCGCCGGCAACCGCTGGGCCTGCAGCTTGTGGGCTGCGCGGCCTGAACGCCTGTGAGCATGCGCTTTCGAATGGGGCGGAATTGCACCTGAGAAAAGCCGCTTTCCTTCGCGCATGGGCCCTGTCGACCACCAGCCAACCAGCCATGCAAAAAGCAGCCCTTTCAAAGGGCAGCCCGCGATTATTGCAAAGTGCCTGGCGGCTGTCAACTGCCCCGCATCAGCCGGGCAGCGTGAGGTAGGCCTGCGCCAGGGCCTGGGCCGCCTCCACCGCCGGGTCGCAGCCGGTTTCATCGGCCAGCACGCCGCCGACGGCGGGCGCGGCCCGGCCGGCGGCGGCGGCGTCCAGGAAGAGCAGCCGGGATCGGCGGCCCAGCACGTCGGCGGCCGTGCGCGCATATTCATGACGGGCCGCGAAGCGCACCATGGCCTCGGTCAGGCCGGGGGCGAGCTCCCGGCCGGCCCCGGGCAGGGCCTGCACGGCCGCGGCGTCGGTGCCGTACAGGTGCAGGCCGGGCGGCTCGGACAGGGGCACGCCGGGGACGGAAGGCGCCGGTGCGCCCATCAGCCGAAGGTGAGCAGTCACTTCCTTGGGGCGCGCCTCCAGCCGGCCTGCCGCCATGCAGGCGTCCAGCGTGTCCTCGGCCATGGCCCGGTAGGTGGTCCATTTGCCGCCGGTGACGGTGACCAGGCCGGTCGGGCTGGTCAGCACGGTGTGCTCGCGGCTGAGGCCCCCGGTGTTGCCGGCGTCGGCGCCGTCCGGGCGGACCAGCGGACGCAGGCCCACCCACAGGCTGCGAATGTCCGCGCGGCCGGGTGCACGGGCCAGGTAGTTGCCGGCCTCGCGCAGGATGAAATCCACTTCTTCGGGGAAGGGGCGGGGCTCGGCGGCCAGGTCCTCGCGCGGGGTGTCCGTGGTTCCCAGCACCAGCTTGCCCAGCCAGGGCACGGCGAAGAGCACCCGGCCGTCGGCGGTGCGCGGCACGATCAGGGCCTCGCGCCCGGGCAGGAACTCGCGGTCCACCACCACGTGCACGCCCTGGCTGGGGGCCACCAGGGGCGTCGCGGCCCGGCCGGCGGCGGCGCCGTCCCAGGCCCGCAGGGTGTCGACCCAGACCCCGGCGGCGTTCACCACGCAGCCCGCCCGCAGCGTGAACTCGCGCCCGCTCTCGGCATCGCGGCAGCGCAGCCCGGCCACCCGGCCGCCTTCGTGCAGCAGCGCCGTGGCCGGGCAGTAATTGACGAGCAGGGCGCCGCGGCTTTGCGCCGTGCGCGCCAGGGCCACCGCCAGGCGGGCATCGTCGAACTGCCCGTCCCAGTAGCGCACGCCCCCGCGCAGGCCGCCGGGCCGGGCGTTGGGCAGCCGGGCCAGCACGCCGCCGCGGCCCAGGAAGCGGGTGCGGCCCAGGCCGGCGCGCCCGGCCATCAGGTCGTAGAGCACCAGCCCGGCGCCGTAGAACGGCAGCTCCCACCAGCGGTAGGCCGGCATCACGAAGGGCAGCGGCTGCGCCAGGTGCGGCGCGTTGGCCAGCAGGGTGCTGCGCTCGTGCAGGGCCTCGCGCACCAGGCCCAGGTTGCCCTGTGCGAGGTAGCGCACGCCGCCGTGCACCAGCTTGGTGGCACGCGAGGAAGTGCCGCAGGCGAAGTCCCCCGCCTCCACCAGCACCACCGAAAAGCCGCGCGCGGCCGCATCCAGGGCCACGCCCAGCCCGGTGGCACCGCCGCCGACCACGGCGAGGTCCCAGGTGCGCGGGCTGGCCAGGCGGTCCAGCAATTCCTGTCGCTGCATGCCCGGATTCTGGGGCAGGTGGGCGATAGACTGCCGGGCCATGGAATCCACGATCGCATTCATCGGGGGCGGCAACATGGCCAGCGCCATCATCGGCGGCCTGCGCGGCCAGGGCCTGCCCGCTGCCCAGGTCGAGGTGGTCGAGCCCTGGGACGAGGCCCGCGCCCGGCTCGCCCAGCAGTTCGGCGTGCAGGCCCAGGCGGCGCCGGGCGAGGCGCTGCGGCGTGCCGGCGTGGTGGTCTGGGCGGTGAAGCCGCAGACCTTCCGCGAGGCCGCACAGGCCGCGGCGCCCTTCTGCGCGGACGCCCTGCACCTGAGCGTGGCGGCCGGCATCCGCTCGGACAGCATCGCGGCCTGGCTGGGCAGCGAGCGCATCGTGCGCGCGATGCCCAACACCCCGGCCCTGGTGGGCCTGGGCATGACGGGCCTGTACGCGCGGCCTTCGGTGGGCGACGCCGACCGCGCCCAGGTAGAGCGCATCGTGGCGACCACCGGCGAGTCGGTCTGGGTGGACGCCGAGCCCCTGCTGGATGGCGTCACGGCGCTGTCCGGCTCCGGCCCGGCCTATGTGTTCTTCTTCATCGAGGCCATGACCCGCGCCGGCATCGAGATGGGCCTCACGGCGGCGCAGGCGCAACGCCTCGCGGTGGGCACCTTCCGCGGCGCTGCCGAACTGGCGCACCGCTCGGACGAGCCGCCCGAGCTGCTGCGCCAGCGCGTCACCTCCAAGGGCGGCACGACCTACGCCGCCATCACCGCCCTGCAGGCCGACGGCGTGGATGCGTTGCTGGTGAAGGCGATACGCGCCGCCCAGGCGCGCGCGGCCGAACTGGGCGACGAGTTCGGGCGCTGAAGCGGGCCCGGCGGCGCCGGCCGCTTCAGCCCAGGGCGTAGCCGGCCACCACGCCGGCAAACACGGTGAAGCCCAGCCAGTGGTTGAGCCGGAAGGCCTTGAAGCAGCCCTCGCGGCTGCGCTCGCGGATCAGGGTGTAGTGCCACAGCGCCTGGGCCGCGGCCACCAGCACCGCCGCGCCCACGGCGAGCGGCGGGATGTGCGCCGAGAGCACGTCGGCCCAGACCGCCAGGTAGGCGCCATAGCAGGCCATCACCACCGGCACGTCGGCGCGGCCCAGGGTGATGGCCGAGGTCTTCATGCCGATGCGAAGGTCGTCGTCACGGTCCACCATGGCGTACTCGGTGTCATAGGCCAGCACCCAGAACAGGTTGCCCAGCAGCAGCACCCAGGCCTCCACCGGCACGTGGCCCTGCACCGCGGCATAGGCCATGGGGATGCCGAAGCTGAAGGCCACGCCCAGCACCGCCTGCGGCATGGCGAAGAAGCGCTTGGCGAAGGGGTACACCAGGCTCACCGCCAGCGCCGCGAACGACCAGGCGATGGCCGCCGCGTTGGTGGTCAGCACCAGGCCGAAGGCCAGCAGGGCCAGCAGCGCGCCCAGCACCAGCGCTTCGCGGGTGGACACGGCGCCCGAGGTGACGGGCCGGCCCGCGGTGCGCTTCACGTGGCGGTCGAAGTCGCGGTCGGCGACGTCGTTGACGCAGCAGCCGGCGCTGCGCATGAGGACGGTGCCGGCCGTGAACACCGCCAGCAGGTGCCAGCCGGGAAAGCCCCGCGCCGCGACCCACAGGGCCGAAAGCGTGGGCCAGAGCAGCAGCAGCCAGCCCGCCGGGCGGTCCCAGCGGATGAGGTCCAGGTAGAGCCGCAGGCGGCCGGGCGCAGCCATCAGAGCCCGAGCGCGCGCAGGTCGAGCCGGCCGTCCTTCAGGGGCGGGCACCAGTAGTACGCACCGTTGACCGGCCGGCTGATGCGAAAGAGGGCGTCCGTGATGCCGTCGTCCTGGCCGGCCATGCGGCGCATCTGCTGCTCGAAGGCCTGCAGCGAGCGGCCGAAGGCGACGAACTGCAGGCCGGCCTGCAGGCCCGCCATCCAGGGCATGGAGCGGCGCAGCACGAAGGCCTCGGGCTCGAAGCTCTCCTGCGCGGTGCGCTTGACATGCGCGGACTCGGGCGCATCGTCCAGTTCCTCGTTGTCGGCCAGGCGGCGGCCGATGTGATGGTCACGCGCCTCGTCCTCCAGCGCCTCGAAGGCGTCCATGTCGTGCACCCACTGCTGCACGGCGACGAAGCTGCCGCCGTCCAGGCCCGCGCCCGCGCCCTGGGTGAAGGCGGCGGCGACCGCCGCATCGCCCTCGGGGTTCTCGGTGCCGTCCTCGAAGCCGGTCAGGTCGTGGCCGTGGCCGCCGTCCCTGGCGGCGTGGCGGAAGCCGTCGAGCACCTGGCGTGCCACGAACACGGGCGCCAGCGCCTTCTGCACCTTGCGCGTGACGTGCAGCAGCTCGCCCAGGTCGTCGCCGCGCAGCCAGCACCACAGCGTGCCGGGGGTCGAGGGCACCTTCACCCCGTGGCCCGAGAAATCCGGGAACTCGTGCAGGCCCGGCACCTCGGCGCCCAGCGCCGCCACCAGCGAGGGCCCCAGGCCCACCACCACGTCGCTGCCGTCGGCCAGCGGCGACAGGCGCTGCAGCGCGGCGCGGATCGCGCCAGCGTCCGCGCCCTCGGGGCGCAGCACGAAGTGGACGTAGCGGGCGACGGCGGGAACGCCATCCAGGATGCCGGGCTGGAACTGCATGGGGGTCATCGAAGAAGGATCAGGACAGTCGTTTCACGCCGGGGAGCTCGCAGGCGTAGATCGCATTGCGCAGCGCGGCGATGGCTTCGTAGCGGGTGAAGCTGCGGCGCCAGGCCAGCACCACGCGGCGGCTGGGCGGCTCGCCCTCGAAGGGGATGTAGCGCACGAAGGACAGGTCGTCCTTGCGCCGGCGCGGCTTGCCCTCCAGGGCCTCGCGCGGCACCGACAGGCGCGGCACCAGGGTCACGCCCATGCCGGCGGCCACCATGTGCTTGATGGTCTCCAGCGAGGAGCCCTCGAAGCTCTTGCGTATGCCCTCGGCGTCGCTGGAGAAGCGCGCGAACTCGGGGCACACCTCCAGCACGTGGTCGCGGAAGCAGTGGCCGGTGCCCAGCAGCAGCATGGTCTCGGCCTTCAGCTCCTCGGCGGTGATGGTCTTGCGCACGGACAGCGCGTGGGTGCTGGGCACGGCGGCCATGAAGGGCTCGTCGTAGAGCGGCGCGATGGCCAGGCCCGTGTCCGGAAAGGGCTCGGCCATGATGGCGCAGTCGATCTCGCCGGTGCGCAGCATCTCCAGCAGCTTGACGGTGAAGTTCTCCTGCAGCATCAGCGGCATCTGCGGCGTGCGGTCGATCGCCTGGCGCACCAGGTCGGGCAGCAGGTAGGGGCCGATGGTGTAGATCACGCCCAGCTTCAGGGGGCCCGAGAGCGGGTCCTTGCCACGCTTGGCGATCTCCTTGATGGCGGCCGCCTGCTCCAGCACGCTCTGCGCCTGGCGCACGATCTCCTCGCCCAGGGGCGTCACGGTGACTTCGTTGGCGCTGCGTTCGAACAGCTTGACCTCCAGCTCATCCTCGAGCTTCTTGATCGCCACCGAAAGCGTGGGCTGCGAGACGAAGCAGGCTTCGGCGGCCTTGCCGAAATGCTTCTCGCGCGCCACGGCGACGATGTACTTGAGCTCGGTCAGTGTCATGGCGTGTGTCAGGCCTTCAGGAATTCGGATTTTCCACCCAACCAGCGTTCCACGTGGCGGCGTGCCAGCGCGGGATGGCGATCGAGCATCAGCGGCGCCAGGGCGCGCGCCCACGCCAGCAGGTCGGCGTCGGCCTCCAGGTCGGCGAAGCGCAGCAAGGGCGCGCCCGACTGGCGCGCGCCCAGGAACTCGCCCGGGCCGCGGATCTCGAGGTCGCGGCGGGCGATCTCGAAGCCGTCGTTGGTTTCGGCCATGGCCTTGAGGCGGGCCTTGGCGGTCTCGCTCACGCGGCCGTTCTCGTTGGGCGAGAACACCAGCACGCAGGCCGAGGCCGCGGCGCCGCGTCCGACCCGGCCCCGCAGCTGGTGCAGCTGCGACAGCCCGAAGCGCTCCGCATGCTCGATCACCATCAGCGAGGCGTTGGGCACGTCCACGCCGACCTCGATCACGGTGGTGGACACCAGCACGCCCATCTGTCCGCCCGAGAACAGCGCCATCACCGCCTTCTTCTCGGCCGGTGGCATGCGCGAATGCAGCAGGCCGACCATCACGCCCGGCAGCGCCTCGCTCAGGTCCTGGTGGGTCTGGGTGGCATTCGACAGGTCCAGGGCCTCGCTCTCCTCGATCAGCGGGCAGACCCAGTACACCTGCCGCCCCTCGGCCAGCTGGCTGCGTATGCGTTCTATGAGCTGCTCGCGCCGGCTGTCGGCCACCAGCCGGGTGACGATGGGCGTGCGCCCGGGGGGCAGCTCGTCGATGGTGGAGACGTCCAGGTCGGCGTAATAGCTCATGGCCAGGGTGCGCGGGATGGGCGTGGCCGACATCATCAACAGGTGCGGCTCCTGCGCCGTGTCCTTCATCTTGGCCCGCAGTGCCAGGCGCTGCGCCACGCCGAAGCGGTGCTGCTCGTCGATCACGGCCAGCGCCAGGGCCTTGAACTGCACCTGGTCCTGGATGACGGCATGGGTGCCGACCACCAGGGCGGCCTCCCCGCTTTCGACCAGCGCCAGCATCTCGCCGCGCTCCTTCTTCTTCTGGCTGCCGGTGAGCCAGGCCACGCGGCGGCCCAGCGGCGCCAGCAGCGGCTCCAGCCAGCCGATCAGCTTGCGGAAGTGCTGCTCGGCGAGGATCTCGGTGGGCGCCATCAGCGCGCACTGCCAGCCGGCGTCGATCGCCACCGCCGCCGCCAGCGCGGCCACCACCGTCTTGCCCGAGCCCACGTCGCCCTGCAGCAGGCGGTGCATGGGCACCTCGCGCGCCAGGTCGCGGGCGATCTCCTCCACCACGCGGCGCTGGGCGCCGGTGAGCGCGAAGGGCAGCTGCGCCAGCAGCGTCTCCTGCAGGCCGCCGCGCCGGGTCGCCAGGGCCGGCGAGCGCAGGGCATCGCGCTCGCGCTTGCTTTCCAGCTGCGAGAGCTGCTGCGCGAGCAGCTCCTCGGCCTTGAGCCGCTGCCAGGCGGGGTGGCTGCGGTCCTCCAGCGCGGCCAGGGCGACGTCCGGCGTGGGGTGGTGCAAGAACGCCAGCGCCTCGCGCAGGCCCCAGACCTGCGGCTGCAGCGTCTCGCTCACCCCGGGCGGGAAGGTGTCGGACAGGTCGGCCCGCGCCAGCCCGGAGAGCACGGCCTTGCGCAGGTAGGCCTGCGGCAGCGTGGCCACGGTGGGGTAGACCGGCGTCAGCGCCGTGGGCAGCGCGGCGCCGGCAGGCTTGACCACCGGGTGCACCATCTGCCAGCCCAGGAAACCGCCGCGCAACTCGCCGCGGAAGCGGTGCCGCGTGCCCACGGCCAGCGCCTTCTGCTGCGAGGGGTAGAAGCTGAAGAAGCGCATCTGGCAGCTGCCGCTGCCGTCCTCCACCGTCACCACCAGCTGGCGGCGCGGCCGGTAGGCGATCTCGCAGGCGGTCACCTCCGCCTCGATCTGCACCGATTCGCCCTCGCGCGCGTCGGCCAGGCGCAGCACGCGCGTCTCGTCCTCCCAGCGCAGGGGCAGGTGGAGGGCCAGGTCGATGTCGCGCGTGAGGCCCAGCTTGTGCAAGGCTTTCTGGGGCGCGGACAGGGCCTGTTTCTCGGGCATGGGACAATTCTGCCTTCCCCACTTGGAACGGGTCCGTCCGGCCCTCAAGCCATGCGCGAATTCACGCTGGTCGATTTCGACTTCGCCCTCCCCCCCGAACTGATTGCACAGCACCCCGCCGCGGAGCGCAGCGCCTCGCGCCTGCTCGACGGCCGCGGCGAGACGCCGGTGGACCGCATCTTCCGCGAGCTGCCCGGCCTGCTGGCGCCTGGCGACCTGCTGGTCTTCAACGACACCCAGGTGGTCAAGGCCCGCCTCTTCGGCGAAAAGCCGACCGGCGGCAAGCTGGAACTGCTGGTCGAGCGCGTCATCGGCCCGCACGAGGTCGTGGCCCACATGAAGGTGAGCAAGAAGCCGCCTGTGGGCACCGTGCTGGCCATGGCCGGCGGCTTCACGGCCACCCTGCTGGGCCGCTGGCCGGATGAAGACGGCCCGCTGTTCCGCTTCGCGTTCTCCGGCGACCCCTACACGCTGATGGAGCAGCACGGCCACGTGCCACTGCCGCCCTACATCGAGCACGAGGACACGGCCGAGGACGCCAGCCGCTACCAGACCGTGTTCGCCAAGAACCCCGGCGCCGTGGCCGCGCCCACGGCAGCCCTGCACTTCGACGAGGGCGTGCTGGCCGCCCTGGCCGACCGGGGCGTGCAGCGCGCCAGCGTCACCCTGCACGTGGGTGCCGGCACCTTCCAGCCGGTGAAGGTGGACAACATCGCCGAGCACCGCATGCACAGCGAGTGGTACCAGGTGCCCGAGGCCACCCAGGCCGCCATCGCGGCCGCCCGCGCACGCGGCGGCCGCGTGGTGGCCGTGGGCACCACCACCGTGCGCACGCTGGAGTCCTGGGCCAAGACCGGCCTGGCCAGCGGCGACACCGACATCTTCATCACCCCCGGCTTCCGCTTCCAGGTGGTGGACCGCCTCATCACCAACTTCCACCTGCCCAAGTCGACGCTGATGATGCTGGTCAGTGCCTTCGCGGGCTACGGGCCCATCATGGCGCTGTACCGCCATGCGATCGCCCATCGCTACCGCTTCTTCAGCTACGGCGACTGCATGCTGCTCGCCCGCCGCGAGGAGGACTGACCCCATGCTGCAATTCGAACTGCTCAAGACCGAAGGCCTCGCGCGCCGCGGCCGCCTCACGCTCAACCACGGCGTGGTGCAGACCCCCATCTTCATGCCCGTGGGCACCTACGGCACCGTCAAGGGCGTGACGCCGCGCTCGCTGGAGGAGATGCAGGCCCAGATCATCCTGGGCAACACCTTCCACCTGTGGATGCGCCCGGGCCTGGACGTGATCCGCCAGTTCGGCGGCCTGCACCGCTTCGAGCGCTGGGACCGCCCCATCCTCACCGACTCCGGCGGCTTCCAGGTCTGGAGCCTGGGCGAGATGCGCAAGATCAGCGAGGAGGGCGTGCGCTTCGCCTCGCCGGTGAACGGCGACAAGCTGTTCCTCACGCCCGAGATCTCCATGCAGATCCAGACCGTGCTGGACAGCGACATCGTGATGCAGTTCGACGAGTGCACGCCGTACGAGGTCAAGGGCCACCTCACCACGGACGCCGAGGCGCGCGCCTCCATGGAACTCAGCCTGCGCTGGGCGCAGCGTTGTCGCGCCGAGTTCGCGCGGCTGGAAAACCGCAACGCCCTGTTCGGCATCGTGCAGGGCGGCATGTTCGAACACCTGCGCGAGGAATCGCTCGCGGCCCTGGTGGACATGGATTTCCCCGGCTATGCCATCGGCGGCGTGAGCGTGGGCGAGCCCAAGGAAGAGATGCTGCGCATCATGGCGCACACCCCGCACAGGCTGCCGGCGCACAAGCCGCGCTACCTGAT
Organism: Ramlibacter aquaticus; assembly: GCF_015159745.1. Lineage (GTDB taxonomy): Bacteria > Pseudomonadota > Gammaproteobacteria > Burkholderiales > Burkholderiaceae_C > Ramlibacter > Ramlibacter aquaticus. Next base: position 19,277 of record NZ_JADDOJ010000010.1, read on the forward strand.
GGGTGTGGGCACGCCAGAGGACCTGGTGGCGGGCGTGGCCGCGGGCGTGGACATGTTCGACTGCGTGATGCCCACGCGCAATGCGCGCAACGGCCACCTGTTCACCCGCTTTGGCGACCTCAAGCTGCGCAACGCGCGGCACCGCGCCGACGAGCGCCCGCTGGACGAGACCTGCAGCTGCTACGCCTGCCGCGGCACCACGGCGCCCGACGGCAGCGTGGCCGGCGGTTTCTCGCGCGCCTACCTGCACCACCTGGAGCGCTGCGGCGAGATGCTGGGCCCCATGCTCTGCACCATCCACAACCTGCACTACTACCTGAACCTGATGCGGGAGATCCGCGAGTCGCTGGAGGCCGGCCGCTTCGAGGCGTTCCGCGTGCAGTTCGCGAAGGACAGGGCCCGCGGCGTCTGAGGCGGCCGGGGGGTCAGGCGGGCGCCGGGTCGCCCGGTGGACGCCCCAGGGCGCCCGCCGCGCCGTCCGCAGGGCCGGCAGCGGGGCGGACCCGGCCTGCGGGCAAGGGCGCCTGCGCGGGCGGCGGCACCGCCCCGACCCCATGGGCCTGCGCGCCGCAGCGCATGCAGTAGCGCGCGAACGCGTTCTTGCGGCTGGCGCACTGCGTGCAGCGGTCGTGCAGGCCGATGCCGCAGTGCGGGCAGTAGTCCAGCCGCTCGTCGCGCATGTCCACCGGCCGCTCGCAGCCCGGGCACACGCCCTTGGCCAGGCGCGCCAGCGCCGTGTCGTAGGCCAGCGCTTCGCGCCGCTGCGAATCGGGCAGGGCCTCGGCCGCGCGCTGGCGTTCCAGCCAGGTGTTGAGCGCGCGCATCGCCCAGCGGCCCGCCACCACCGTGAGCAGCACGCCCACGCCGTTGCGCACATAGCCGCCATAGCTGGGCAGGTAGGGCACCAGCTCGACGAAGAAGGTGAACACCGAGAAGAGCACGAAGCCCCAGGCGAAGGGCCACCAGGACCCCTTGCGCCAGCGCCGGAAGACCCACACGCCCGCCAGCAGCAAGGGCAAGGTGAACGCAAGCCGGTACAGGAACACGGTCAGCTCGACGCGCCGCGCGTCGGACTGCTGCGCCTCGCGGGCCAGGCGCTCGGCCTCGCGCTGCTCACGCTCGGCCGCCTGCCGCGCCTGCTGCGCGTCCAGCAGCGCCTGCTCGCGCTGCTGGACCCGGGCCTGGGCCTCGCGCTCGGCCTGGCGAAGGCCGTCCAGGGCGCGCGTGCGGGCCACCAGCTCCGGGTCCTGGGTGGCGAGCTGGGTGGCCTGCCGCGTGGCCAGCCAGCGGTTCAGCGAATCGCTGGCGGCCTGCGTGTCGGCGTGGGCCACGCGCAGCTGGAGCCGGGCCTGCTCGGCGGCGGCCTGCGCCTGGTCGACGGCGGTGGCGTTGGCGCGGATGCGGTCGGCGAAGGCCTTGCTGCGCGCCGGGTCCATGTAGTGCGCCCAGTCGCGGCCGGGCTCGGCCTTGGGCAGGTCGCGCATCACGGCGCTGCCCAGGCCGGACAGGAAGCCCGCGAACACCAGGGCCACGACCCACAGGCCGCGCCGGTACCAGGCCTCGGACAGGCGAAGTGTCTTGTCCATCAGGAAGTCCCTCCCTCGGGTTGGAAATCGATGCCACGCGGCGGGCCCCCGTGCCTGCCGACGTGGACGCGTGGACGCCGGGTGCTGTGCATGCAAGCTCCGCGAGCCGGCACGGTCAGCGGGCGGCAGCGGATCCCATCAGGGCCAGCACACGCTCGCGAAGCCCCTGGGGGTCCACCTGCGCGGCCTCCAGCGGCGCGCCCACGTTCAGCCCGACGCGGTTGAACATGCCGCGGCGGAAGGGCCGCACCATGGCGCCGCCGCGCTCGATGCGGCTGAAGAAGGACCCCCACAGGTCCGTGAGCGCCATGGGGACCACGGGTGCGGGCTGCTTCTCGAGGATCTTCACGATGCCGCCCTTGAAGGCCTGCAGCGTGCCGTCGCGGGTGATCGCACCCTCGGGGAAGATGCCCAGCAGGTCGCCCTCGCGCAGCACGCCCGCAGCGGCTTCGATGGCGGCCTCGTAGGCGGCCGCGTCCTCGCTGCGCGGGGCGATCGGAATCGCCTTGGCCAGCCGGAACAGCGCGCCCAGCACCGGCACGCGGAAGATTCGGTGGTCCATCACGAAGCGGATCGGGCGCGGGCTGGCGGCCATCAGCAGCACCGCGTCGACGAAGCTCACGTGGTTGCAGGCCAGCACGGCCGCGCCGTGCACGGGGATGTGCGCGGCGCCGCGCACCCGGAAGCGGTAGACCAGGCGCGAGAGCACCCAGGCGATGAAGCGCAGCAGGTACTCGGGCACCAGCAGGAAGATGTAGCCGGCGACCACCGCGTTGGCCACCGCAATGCCCAGGAACACCTGAGGGATGGTCCAGCCGGCCTTGAGCAGCGCGCCCACGATCAGCGCGCTGGCGATCATGAAGAGCGCGTTCAGGATGTTGTTGGCCGCGATGATGCGGGCCCGGTGCGTGGGCTGGCTGCGCATCTGCACCAGGGCGTACATGGGCACGCTGTACAGCCCGGCGAAGAGGGAGAGCAGCGCCAGGTCGGCCACCACCCGCCAGTGCGCGGCCACGGCGAGGAACGCGCCCACGCCCAGGGCCGCCTGCGGGGCGGCGAGGCCGCGCGAGGCGAAGTACAGGTCGGCCGCGAACACGCTCATGCCGATCGCACCCAGCGGCACCAGGCCGATCTCCACATGGCGTCGCGAGAGCACCTCGCACAGCAGCGAGCCGGTGCCTATGCCGATGGAGAACACCACCAGCAGCAGCGAGGCCACGTGCTCGTCGCCGTGCAGCACCTCCTTGGCGAAGCTGGGGAACTGGCTGAGGAACACGGCGCCGAAGAACCACATCCAGCTGATGCCCAGCAGCGATCGGAACACCACCACGTTGCCGCGGGCGAGCTGCAGGTTGCGCCAGGTCTCGGCCACCGGGTTCCAGTGGATGCGCAGGCCCGGGTCGGTGGCGGGCAGCGAGGGGATGGCCTGCGCCACGGCGCGGCCGGCCAGCGCCATCGCCACGCAGGCGACGGCAACCAGGTCGCGGCCCACGCCCGGCAGCGCCACCAGCAGGCCGCCGGCCACGTTGCCCAGCAGGATCGCCACGAAGGTGCCCATCTCCACCATGCCGTTGCCGCCGGTGAGCTCGCGCTCGTCCAGCACCTGCGGCAGGTAGGCGTACTTCACCGGGCCGAACAGCGTGGAGTGCAGGCCCATGAGGAACACGCAGGTGAGCAGCACCGGCACGCTGGCGGCCCAGAAGCCGAAGGCCGCGAGCCCCATGATGCCGATCTCCAGGTTCTTGACCAGGCGGATCATGCTGCGCTTGTCGAACTTGTCCGTCAGCTGACCGCTGGTGGCCGAGAACAGCAGGAAGGGCAGGATGAACAGGGCGCCGATCACCAGGCCCGCCAGCGAGGGCGGCAGCCAGTCCACCTGCAGCTGGTAGGTGACCATGACGGTGAAGGCGAACTTGAACAGGTTGTCGTTCGCGGCGCCGGAGAACTGGGTCCAGAAGAAAGGCGCGAAGCGCCGCTGGCGCAGGAGGGCGAACTGGTTGGGATGCGGCGCCGGCGCGGCGGCTGCGGCGCTGGCGGGAACGGGCGCGGAGGCGAGTTCGGTGTCCATGGATGCATCATGCCCGGCCGCGCGCCCTGCGCAAGAGGCGGATGAACTTGCAGCACTTTTTCGGCCCTTCGGTATCATCAGGCGATACCATGGCTTCCAGCGCCGACCTGGTCCTGGCCCTGAAGAAGGAGCTCAAGGCCGCCCGCATCACCTACGCCGCGCTCGGCGACGCGCTGGGGCTGGCCGAATCCAGCGTCAAGCGCATGTTCGCGCGCGGCGAGATGCCGCTGTCGCGCGTGGACGCGATCTGCCGCGTGCTGCGGCTGGACTTCGCCGACCTGGCGCGCCAGGTGGCCGACGCCCAGCCCCTGCTGCGCGAGCTCAGCCTCGCGCAGGAGCAGGCCGTGGTGGCCGACCGCAAGCTGCTTCTGTGCGCCATCAGCGTGCTCAGCCAGTGGACGCTGGAACAGGTGGTGGCGACCTACCGCATCAGCAACGCCGAGGCCGTGCGCTGCTTCGTGCAGCTGGACCGGCTGGGCGTGATCGAGCTGCGGCCGCAGAACCGCTACCGCCTGCGCCTGGCGAAGACCTTCCGCTGGCGGCCCAACGGCCCGGTGATGGGCTACTTCCGCGAGCACGTGCTGCAGGACTACTTCGGCGGCGGCTTCGACGGCGAGGGCGAGGCGGTGATGCTGGTCCATGGCGCGATCGGCCGCGCGCTCGCGCCCGCCTTCGTGGACCGGCTGCAGCGGGTGGCGCAGGATTTCGCCCAGCAGCACCAGACCGACCAGCGGCTGGCCGACAAGGACCGCGAGGGCTACACCCTGGTGCTGGCGATGCGCAGCTGGGAGTTCGGCGCCTTCCAGGCGCTGCGCCGCTGAAGCCCGCCCGGGCGCCCGGCCCCGGCCGCGGGGCCGCGTTCAGCCGCGGAAGACCGTGAGCACGCCGGTGTACCCGTAGAGATGGTCGCGCGCGATCTCCCCGCCGGCGAAGAAGCCCGCCAGCGGCACGTCGCCGAGCACGCGGCGGATCAGCTGCAGCTCGGCGCTGGGGCCGCCGAAGTGCGGGCCGCCGCGGCCCGCGCAGCTCACGTACACCGCCCCCAGGATGCGCCGCTCCGGCGCCGGCAGGGCGTCGGCCGCCGGTGCGGCCAGGGCCGCGGCCACGGATTCGCTGACCTCCTCGGGCTCCAGCTCCTCGCGGATCTCGGCGCAGATGCGGATCAGGTCGGCCCGCGCGGCCTGCACGTTGCGCTGGCAGAACGCCATGCGCATGCCGGCCTCGGGCCGGTCGGCGATGGCCACCGCGCGGCGGTTCGGGTCCAGGCCGATGAGGTGGCGCACCAGCACGTCGGGGCCGAAGTTGCCGGTGCGGCCGATCGCGTCGCTGCCCGGGGGCGTCAGGCCCACCAGGGTCGCACGCAGGGTGCGCAAGGCGGGCTCGGGGTCGTCCAGGGTGATGCGCAGGTCTTCCAGCAGCACGTCCAGGGCCGGCCGGCCGTCGATCTTCAGGAGGACGTTGCCGTCCACCGCATCCACCGTGCGCTGCGGCGCGACCGGCTGGCAGCCCTGGGTGACGCGCGACACCAGGGCCACCTGCTCGCCGAAGGCCACGCCCGACAGGCCGCCGTGGAAGACGCCGCGAGCGCCGCCCTGGCCGCGCATGTTGCCGTTGCCGCTGACCGCGAACTGCACCGATTCGCCCCGGCTGGAGGCCAGGCCGCCGAACAGGTAGCCGGTGGTGGTGCGGCCGGCCATCTCGGTGACCAGGTCGGCCAGCTCGGGGGTCTGCGCGTCCGCGTGCACCAGCGCGGTGAAGGGCTCGAAGCCCATGCCCTCGCCGGTGCCCAGCGGCGCCACGCCCGAGAACACGCGGTACTGGTCGCTGGGCAGTTCGCAGAGCATGACGACCAGGCCGGGCTCGTCGAAGTACTCCACGCCCGAGGAGCACACGCCCACGCCCACGGTCCCCGCCCAGTCCGTCACCTCCGGCAGTTCGGCCGAGAGGTGATCCAGCAGGTCCTGCGCTTGCGCAGCGTAGTGGTCGGTGATGTAGACCAGGCCCAGGGTGGGCGCGCTGGCATAGCCGTGCAGGGCCATCTGCGCGCGCAGCTGCGCCAGCACCAGGTTGGCGGCCATGGGCCACTGCGGGTGCGTGGCGTGGCCGAAGGGAAAGAGCTTCATGGCCGCCCGGTCCGGGCCGCGGGCCGGCGGCGGGCCGGTGCCTTCGCCGCCTTGGCGGCCGCCCGTTTCTTGGGCGCTGGCGCCGCGCGGCCCGTTGCCGCCTTGGCCATGCCCGTGGCGGCCTTGACCGCTTCCCGGGCCATGCCGCCGGCGACGTTGCGCGCCGTGTCCAGCGCGGTCTGCGCGGCGGCGTCCTTCATCGCGTCGGTGGCGATCTGCTGGAACTGCTGCGTCAGCGCGCCCCACCATTGCAGCGGGTCCACCACGCCGGTGCCGCCCGCGCCTGCGGATGCTGCGGCTGCGTCCCGGTCGGCGGATTTTCTGCGCGAAGCCGGTCGCCGGGGCGCCGGCGCTTCCTCCGGCGCCGGGTCCGCGGCCTCTGGCGCGGGCGTGTCGTCCGCCGCCGGGCGCGCCGCGGCACCGGCCGCCATCTCGCCCGCCTTCTGCAGGGTCTCGGCCGTCTTCATGCGCAGGGCGTCCGCCACCTCGGCCATGTTGAAGTTCATGCCGCGCAGCGTGGCCAGGGTCATCTTCTGGACCTCCAGCGCCTGGATGGTGGCGCCCAGGGCCTTGGAGTTCTGGTCCAGCCAGAAGTGCACGGCCTTGAGCTCGCCGATGCGCTTGTCCAGCTCCTCGACGTTGAGCGTGGGGGCGACCCAGCTGGAGAGGTTGGGCACCTGGGGCAGGCCCTGGGTGGCGCCCTTGGCCAGGTTCTGCAGGAAATCGAATCCCGGCACGAATTTTCCGAAGCCGAAGTTGTGGTTCTCGCTCATGGCCGTGCCTCCGTCGTCAACGGCGCCAGCTTACCGCAAGGCCGCCCGGGCGGGCGGCGGTTCTTCAGTGCGGCTGCGTGGGCAGGCCCTGCGGCGCCATGACGGCGACCGGCAGCTGCAGCGCGACGGTGCGCTCCACGCCCTGGGCATCCTTGAGCACCAGGGTGACCGGCACCTGCGACCCGGCCGGCAGCGGGCGCTTCAGGTCCATCAGCATCAGGTGCAGACCGCCGGGCTTGAGCTCCAGCGGCTGGCCGGGCTGCAGCGCAATGGCACCGGCTGGGCGCATGCGCATGACGCCGCCTTCCATCTTCATCTCGTGCACCTCGGCCTCGCCCGCCACCGGCGTGCGAACCGCCAGCAGCTGCATGGGCTCGCGCGTGGTGATGCGCATGAAGGCGCCCGTGCCCTGCTGGCCGGCCACCGTGGCGCGCACCCAGCCGCCCTCGACCTGCGCGGCCGCGGCCTTCGCGTTGCTGGCGGCGGACGCGGCGGGTGCGGAGGTGCCCTGGGCCGACGCGGCCGTGGCGCCGGACGCCCACAGCACGGCGGCCAGGGCAGGAAGAGCGAGGCGGGACAGGGCGGAGCGGCGCGGGATGTGCATGGGCCGGATTATCCCCGGCGGCCCCGGCCCCTGTGCGTGCGGGGGCAGGCCTCAGTAGCGCGGCGGCCGCCGCTCGCGCAGCGAGGCGATGCCTTCGGCCACATCCGGGCCGGCAAAGCCCATGAACTCCAGCGCCAGCGAGGTGTCGAAGGCCGGCCCGGCCTGGCGCAGCCAGTTGTTGAGCGAGTACTTGGTCCAGCGGATCGCGCTTTGCGCACCGCTGGCCAGGCGGTCCGCGATCTCGTAGGCGCGCGGCAGCAGTTCCGCGTCCTCCACCGCGAGCGAGACCAGGCCGATGCGCTCGGCCTCGGCGCCGCTCACCGGCTCGCACAGCATGAGGTAGTACTTGGCCTTGGCCATGCCACACAGCAGCGGCCAGACAATGGCCGCGTGGTCGCCGGCGGCCACGCCCAGCCGGGTGTGGCCGTCCACGATGCGCGCGGTCTTCGCCGCCACCGAGATGTCCGCCAGCAGGCCGGCGACCAGCCCCGCGCCCACGGCGGGCCCGTGCAGCGCGCTGACGATGGGCTTGTCGCAATTGATGACGTTGTAGACCAGGTCGCGAGCCTCCTTCCAGACCCGCGAACGGACCTCGAAGTCCTGCGCCATGTCCTGCACCAGGGCGAGGTCGCCGCCGCCCGAGAAGCCCTGGCCTTCGCCGCGCAGCACGGCGCAGCGCACGCTGTCGTCGGCACTGACGTCGCGCCAGATCTCGGCCAGCTCGCGGTGCCCCTCGTGCCCGGCCGTGGGCAGCTTGCCGTTGGCCGCACGCATCTGGATGTCGAGCACGGTGTTGCCGGGACCCCGGCGCGTGATCGACAGCGTCTGGTAGCGGGAATAGTCCATGGTCTCCAGGTCCTCGGTTACGCTTGTGTGATGCGGAGCTTATTCCACCTCTCCTTCAACGTGACCGACCTGGACCAGGCACGCCGCTTCTATGCCGGCGTGCTGGGCTGCCGCGAGGGCCGCAGCGCCGCGACCTGGGTGGATTTCGACTTCGCCGGCCACCAGCTCTCGCTGCACCTGGGCGAGCCCTTCCGCACCCAGCCGACCGGCCAGGTCGATGGCAAGGCCGTGCCCATGCCGCACTTCGGCCTGGCGCTGGAAGCGCCGGCGTGGCACGCGATGGCGCAGCGCCTGCGCGAGGCCGGGACGTCTTTCATCCTCGAGCCTCACCTGCGCTACCCGGGGCTGCCCGGCGAGCAATGGACCATGTTCTTCTGCGACCCCTTCGGCAACCCCATCGAGGTCAAGGGCTTCCGTTCGCTGGACACCGTCTTCGACACCTGAGTCCGCGGCCCTGTAGGACGGCGCCTACAGGCCTTGGGGTCGGCCCCCGCTGTGCAGGCCGCCCCGGCCCTGCTAGGGTTGAATCGCATGAACCTGGCGGACATGCTGGCGCCCTCGTGCGCGCTCTTCCTCGACTTCGACGGCACCCTGGTGGATCTGGCACCCCAGCCCGAAGACGTTCTGGTGCCGGACGGCCTCGTCGATGCGCTGCAGGCACTGCATCGCGCCCTGGGCGGCGCCCTGGCGATGGTGTCCGGCCGCCCCATCGCCGAGATGGACGCCTTCCTGCACCCCCTGCGGCTGCCCGCGGCCGGGGTGCACGGCGCCCAGCGCCGCGGCGCCGACGGCGTGCTGCACCAGGCGGAGCCTCCCCCCCTGGACGAGGCCCTGGCGGCAGCCCATGCGCTGGCCGCGCGGGACGAGCGCCTGCGCGTCGAACTCAAGCCCGGCTCCATCGCCCTGCATTACCGCCAGGCGCCCGAGCGCGAAGCCGAGTGCGTGGCCGTGATGCAGGCGGCGGTGGCTCGCTCGCGCGGGCTGGCCTTGCTGCGCGGCAAGATGGTGGTCGAGGCCAAGCCCGGCGGTGCCACCAAGGGCCGGGCCATCGAGGCCTTCCTGCATGAGCCGCCCTTCGCCGGCCGCGTGCCGGTCTTCGTGGGCGACGACGTCACCGACGAGGCCGGCTTTTCCGCCGTGCAGCGCCTGCGCGGGCTGGGCGTGAAGGTGGGCGAAGGCGACACCGTGGCCTCGCGCCGCATCGCCTCGCCGGCCGACTTCCGCGCACAGCTGGCGCAGGCCGCCGCCGCGCTGGGCACGGGAGCCCCGGCATGAATGCCGCGGCGCCGGCGGCCAGCCCGTCCCTCAACCTCGGCCTGATCGGCAACTGCGCGTACAGCGCGCTGGTGGACGCGCGCGGCAGCATCGTCTGGTGCTGCCTGCCGCGCTTCGACGGCGACCCGGTGTTCAACGCCCTGCTGGACCCCGGCGAGGACGGCGGGGTGTGGTCCATCGAGCTGGAGGACTTCGCCCGCAGCGAGCAGGCCTACGAGCCCAACACCGCGGTGCTGCGCACGCGCCTGTACGACAGCCGCGGCCAGGGCATCGAGCTGACCGATTTCGCGCCGCGCTTCTGGAACCGGGGCCGCACCTTCCGCCCCCTGACGCTGGTGCGGCGGCTGCGCGTGCTGGCTGGCTCGCCGCGCATCCGGGTGCGCATGCGGCCGCGCTTCGACTGGGGGCGGGCGAAGCCGCAGATGACGCAGGGCTCGACCCACGTGCGCTACATCGGCCCGGCGCAGACGCTGCGCATGAACACCGACGCGCCCATCAACTACATGCTGGCGGAGACCTTCTTCGTCGCCGACCGGCCGCTGAACTTCATCCTCGGCCCGGACGAGACCCTGCAGGGCGGCATCGAGGACACGGCGCGCGGCTTCGAGCAGGAGACGGCCGCCTACTGGCGCCACTGGACGCGCGCGCTGGCCTTGCCGCTGGAGTGGCAGGACGCGGTGATCCGCTCGGCGATCACGCTCAAGCTCTCGCTCTACGAGGACACGGGGGCGATCGTCGCCGCCATGACCACCAGCATCCCCGAGGCGCCGGGCAGCCAGCGCAACTGGGACTACCGCTACTGCTGGCTGCGCGACGCCTTCTTCGTGGTGCGCGCGCTCAACAGCATCTCCGAAGTGGCGACCATGGAGGAGTACCTGCGCTGGCTCAACAACGTGGTGGTGCGATCGGCGGGCGGCCATATCCAGCCGCTCTACGGCATCGGCCAGGAGGAGCAGCTGCCCGAGCAGGTGCTGGACCACCTGCCGGGCTACCGCGGCATGGGCCCGGTGCGGGTGGGCAACCAGGCGCAGGAGCATTTCCAGCACGACGTGTACGGCAACGTGGTGCTGGCGGCGGCGCAGGCCTTCCACGACCACCGCCTGCTGCGCCGGCCCGGCAAGGCCGAGTTCGGCCACCTGGAGGCGGTGGGCGAGCAGGCCTTCCGCGTCTACGACACGCCCGACGCCGGCATGTGGGAGCTGCGCACACGCGCCCGCATCCACACCTCGTCCGCGCTCATGGGCTGGGTGGCCTGCGACCGCCTGGCCAAGGTGGCGGCCACGCTGCGCCTGCCCGACCGGGTGCAGTTCTGGCGCCAGCGGGCGGAGGTGATCCGCGAACGCATCCTGCGCGAGAGCTGGTGCGAAGCGCGGGGCGCCTTCGCCGAGAGCTTCGGCGGCCGCGACCTGGACGCCAGCGCGCTGCTGATGGCCGAGGTCGGCTTCCTGGAACCCTCCGACCCGCGCTTCATCGGCACGCTGCAGGCCCTGGAGACGCACCTGTGCGACGGCCCGTACATGCGCCGCTACGAGGCGGCGGACGACTTCGGCAAGCCCGAGACCTCCTTCAACATCTGCACCTTCTGGCGCATCGACGCGCTGGCGCGCATCGGCCGGCGCCAGGAGGCGCGCGAGATCTTCGAGGTGATGCTGAAGAACCGCAATCCGCTAGGCCTGCTGTCGGAGGACACGCACCCGGTGACGGGCGAGATGTGGGGCAACTTCCCGCAGACCTATTCCATGGTCGGCGTGATCAACGCCGCGGTGCGGCTGTCGGCGCCCTGGGACAGCGTGATATGAGCCGCCTGGTGGTGGTCTCCAACCGCGTCGCCGACCCGCGCAAGACGGCGGCGGGCGGCCTCGCCGTGGCGCTGGCCGAGGTGCTGAACAACACCGGCGGCCTGTGGTTCGGCTGGAGCGGGCGCATCGTGGAGGACGGCGGACAGCCCTCGCTGCACACCCAGCACGCGGGCCCGGTGACGCTGGTGACGGCCGACCTGGGCCAGTCCGACCACGCGGCCTATTACGTGGGCTATTCCAACGGCGTGCTGTGGCCGGTCTTCCACTACCGGCTGGACCTGGCCGACTTCGACGACGGCTACATCGCCGGCTACCGTCGCGTGAACCAGCAGTTCGCGCGCCAGCTCGCGCCGCTGCTGCGCGAGGACGACATCATCTGGGTCCACGACTACCACCTGATCCCGCTGGCGGCCGAGCTGCGCGCCCTGGGCTGCACGCAACGCATCGGCTTCTTCCTGCACATCCCGCTGCCGCCGCCGCTGATCCTGGCCGCGATCCCCGGCCACGACTGGCTGATCCGCGCCCTGTTCGCCTATGACGTGGTCGGCTTCCAGGCCGAGGCCGACCTGCTGCACTTCGACAACTACGTGGCGGCCGAGGCGCACGCCCAGCCGGTGGGCGAGCACCGCTGGCGCGCCTTCAACCGCACTGTGCAGGCGGGCGCCTACCCGATTGGCATCGACGTGGACGAGTTCCAGGGCCTGGCGCAGGCGCACGAGGGCCGCGAGATGTTCGAGCGCATGCGGCGCGAGTACTCGCGCCGCAAGCTGCTGGTGGGCGTGGACCGGCTGGACTACTCCAAGGGCCTGCCCCAGCGGCTGAAGGCCTTCCGCGCGCTGCTCACCCGCTACCCCGAGACGCACCGCAGCGCGACCCTGATCCAGATCGCCTCACCGAGCCGGGAAGACGTGAGCGCGTACACGGACATCCTGCACGAGCTGGAGAGCCTGTGCGGCTCCATCAACGGCAACTTCGGCGAGCTGGACTGGATGCCGGTGCGCTACATGCACCGCACCGTGGCGCGGCCGCGCCTGCCCGGGCTGTACCGCGCGAGCCGCGTCGCCCTGGTGACGCCACTGCGCGACGGCATGAACCTGGTGGCCAAGGAATTCATCGCCGCGCAGGACCCGGCCGATCCGGGCGTGCTCGTGCTCTCGCGCTTCGCCGGCGCGGCCGAGCAGTTGAAGGAAGCGCTGATGGTGAACCCCTACGACGTGGAGGGCACCGCCAACGCGATACACCTGGCGCTGCAGATGCCGGTGGAAGAGCGGCGCGTGCGGCACGAGTCGCTCATGGCCACCATCCGCCAGTACGACGTGCACTGGTGGTGCAACGCCTTCCTGGACACCCTGGCGCAGGCCGAATCGGCCGAGAGCGGCACGCCCTGGCTGCGGCTCTAGGGTCGGCCGTCACGCGGGCGGCGCGGCCAGGACAGGCCGGCCCGGCCACGGCGATACTTCGGCCATGAACAAGCCCCTCACGCGCGCCGAGGTCGCCCCCGAGCAGACCTGGAACCTGCAAGACCTGTACGCCACCCGCGAGGCCTGGCTGGCCGAGATGGCGGCCCTCGAGGCCGACCTGTCCACCGTCACGCGCCACCAGGGGCGGCTGGCGAGCGCCGCCGCCACCCTGCTGGCCTGCCTGGACGCACGCGACCGACTGCTCGCCCGGCTGCAGCGGGCCACCACCTTCGCCGCCCTGCGCAACGCGCAGGACGGCGGCGACCCGCAGGGCCAGGCCGACCTGGCCCACGCCGCGGCCGTGGAGGCGCGGGTGCGGGCGGCCCTGAAGTTCGTCGACACCGAGATCCTCGCCATGCCCGAGGCCGACCTGCAGGGCCTGCGCGCGGCAGAGCCGGGCCTGGCGGTGCACCGCACCGAGCTCGACGAACTGGCCCGCCTGCGGCCGCACATGCTGTCGGCCGAGACCGAGCGCGTGCTGGCCGCCCTGGGCGAGGTGCTGCACGCACCCCTCATGACCTACGAGCGCAGCAAGAGCGGCGACCTGCGCTTCGAGCCCTTCACGGCGGCCGGCCGCGAGCACCCGAACTCCTTCAACCTGTACGAGTGGAGCTATGAGGGCAGCGCGGACGTGCAGGTGCGCCGGGCGGCCTGGGCCTCGTTCTGCAAGGGGCTGGTGCCCTACCAGAACACCTACGCGGCCACCTTCGCCACCGAGATCAGCAAGAACATCGTGCTGGCACGCGCCCGCGGCTACGACAGCACCGAGCAGTTCCTGCTGCACGGGCACCAGGTGCCCTTCGCGCTGTACAGCAACGTGCTGGACACCATCCAGGCCGAGCTCGCGCCGCACATGCGCCGCTACGCCCGGCTGCGACAGCGCGTGCTGGGCCTGGACCGCCTGCTCTACTGCGACATCAAGGCACCCCTCGACGCGGACTACGCCCCGGCGCTGGACTTCACGCAGGCCGCCGGGCTCATCCAGGCCGCGCTCGCCCCCATGGGCGAGGACTACCAGGCCCTGGTGCGCGAGGCCTTCGAGCGGCGCTGGATCGACCGCGCCGACAACCTGGGCAAGTCCTCGGGCGCCTTCTGCGCCTCGCCCTACGGCGTCCATCCCTACATCCTCATGACCTGGACCGGCACCATGCGCGACGCCTTCGTGCTGGTGCACGAGCTGGGCCATGCCGGGCATTTCCTGAATGCGCAGCGCCACCAGCGCTTCGTCAACACGCGGCCGTCCATGCCCTTCGTGGAGGCGCCGTCCATCATGAACGAGGTGCTGCTCGCGCGGCACATCCTGCAGGACGAGCGCGACGCGCGCATGCGCCGCTGGGTGCTGATGCAGGTGCTGGGCACCTACCACCACAACTTCGTCACCCACCTGCTGGAGGCCGAGTTGCAACGCCAGGTCTACCGGCTGGCCGAGGGCGGCCAGTCCGTCACGGCGGCGATGCTGAACGAGCGCAAGGCGGCCATCCTGCGCGGCTTCTGGGGCGACGCGGTGGTGATCGACGAGGGCGCGGCCATGACCTGGATGCGCCAGCCGCACTACTACCTCGGCCTGTACCCGTACACCTACTCGGTCGGGCTGGTCGCTGCCACGGCGCTGGCCGAGAAGGCCAGGCTGGAGGGAGACGGCGTGTTCGCGGGCTGGCTGCAGGTGCTGCGCGCGGGCGGCACCCTGCCGCCGCTGGACCTGATGCGCCAGGTGGGCATCGACCTCGCGTCGCCCGAGCCGGTGCGGGCGGCCGTGGCCCACGTGGGGCGCATGGTCGACGAGCTCGAAGCGAGCTTCTGAGGGCAGGCCGCGCCGCGGCCGCCTTCAGCGGGGAAGCCGGCTGACAGCCTGGTCGATCGCGCCGAACACGCTCTGGCCGTCACGGCCCTTCATCTCGATGCGCACCGTGTCGCCGAACTTCATGTAGTCGGTGGCGGGCTGGCCGTCCAGGATGGTCTCGATGGCCCGCTTCTCGGCGATGCAGCTGTAGCCCTTGACCCATTCCTTCTTGCCATCCTTCTCGACGGCCTTGTTGCTCACGGTGCCGCTGCCGACGATGGAGCCGGCACGCACGTTGCGGGTCTTGCAGATGTGGGCGATGAGCTGGCCGAAGTGGAAGGTGACGTCCTGGCCCGCGTCGCACAGGCCCACGGTGCGGCCGTTCCACTGCACCTGCATGGGCAGGTGCAGCTTGCCGCCCTGCCAGGCCTCGCCGAGTTCGTCCGGGGTCACGGCCACGGGGCTGAAGGCGGTGGCGGGCTTGCTCTGGAAGAAGCCGAAGCCCTTGGCCAGCTCGTCCGGGATCAGGTGGCGCAGGCTCCAGTCGTTGGCCAGCATCACCAGGCGGATGGACTCCACGGCCTCGTCGGGGCCGGTGGCCATGGGCACGTCGCCCGTCACCACCGCCACCTCGGCCTCGAAGTCGATGCCCCAGTCCTCGCTGACGAAGTGCGGCGTGTCGCAGGGGCCCAGGAAGTCGTCGCTGCCGCCCTGGTACATCAGCGGCTCGCTGTAGTAGTTGTCCGGCACCTT
Organism: Ramlibacter aquaticus; assembly: GCF_015159745.1. Taxonomy (GTDB): domain Bacteria; phylum Pseudomonadota; class Gammaproteobacteria; order Burkholderiales; family Burkholderiaceae_C; genus Ramlibacter; species Ramlibacter aquaticus. The sequence goes on from NZ_JADDOJ010000010.1 coordinate 34,344, forward strand.
GGAGTTGCGCGCCAGGCGCACCAGCTCCACGTGGTTGATGTAGGCCGAGCCGTCCGCCCACTGGTAGGCACGCGGCAGGGGCGCCATGCAGCGCGCGGGATCGAAGGGGAAGGCATGGCGCGACTTGCCGCCGTTCAGGGCCTCGTACAGGTCCTGCAGCTGGGGCGCGATGAAGTTCCAGTCGTCCAGGGCCTGCTGCAGCCGCTCGGCGATGCCGGTCGCATAATGGGCCGTGCTGAGGTCGCGCGAGACGACCACCAGCTGGCCGTCGCGGGAACCGTCCTTGTAGGTGGCGAGCTTCATCGTTGATCCGGGGAGGGTCATGCGCTAGAGTCCGCCGGACTCATTACGCATGGTGAAATGAATTTACCTAATCGAAATCATAGCGGAAGCCGCCCGTGGTGAAGGAGCGCGCAGGCATACAGTCCGTCGAGGTCGGCTTCGGGCTGCTCGAGGTCCTGTCCCGATCGCCGGGGCCGCTCATGCTGCGCGACCTCGCCTCGCAGGCGGGGATGAGCGCCGCCAAGGCGCACCGCTACCTGGTGAGTTTCCAGCGGCTGGGCCTGGTCACGCAGGACGCGGGCAGCACGCGCTATGACCTGGGCCCCGCCGCGCTCAAGCTCGGCCTGGCCTCGCTGTCGCGCCTGGACGCGGTCAAGCTCGCACGCGAGCGCATCGCCGGCCTGATGGAACGAATCGGCCACACCCTGGCTCTAGCCGTATGGGGCAACCACGGCCCGACCATCGTCCACTGGGAGGAATCCCCGCAGGCGGTCACCGTGAACCTGCGCCTGGGCGACGTGATGCCGCTGCTGACCTCGGCGACGGGGCGCTGCTTCGCCGCCTGGCTGTCCCGCGAAGCCATCACGCCCATGCTCAAGGAAGAAATCGCCCGCGCCCAGCGCCAGGGCCGCAACGACGTCCCCACCACCCTGGCCGAGGCGCGCGCCCTGCTGGCCGAGGTACGCGGCCAGGGCATCTCTCGCGTGGTGGACACGCTGCTGCCGGGCATCGTCGGCTTCTGCGCCCCGGTCTTCGATTCGGATGGCCACATGGTGCTGGGCCTGGTGGCGCTGGGCCCCAGCGGCACCTTCGACCCGGCCTACGGCGGCAGCGTGGCCCAGCCGCTGCGCGAGGCCGCTACCCGGCTGTCCGGCGACCTGGGGTGGCAGGGATGAGGCACGGCGCACGCCTGGCCGGGCTCGCCGCCGCGGTGCTGGCCGCGCACGGCCTGCTGCTGTCCTCGGTGGGCGGCGCCCGCCCGGCCGCGCACCGGCCGTCGCCCTGGGTGGCCCGCACGCTGGACGCCGTGCTGCCGGCGGCACAGGCCATGGAGGCGCCCCCCGCGGGCCAGCCGCAGGCCGCGCCGGCGCAGCGGGCGGCCGCCGCCCGACCCGGGGTGCGCCCTGCTGCCCACAACGAAGCGGCCGCCGGCGTGCCGCCGGGCGGCATGCTCCCGGACTCCGCCGCGGCCCCGGCCAGCGATGCGCCGGTGGCCACCCGCCCGGCATCGTCGCGGGCCGCGAATCCCGGCCTGCAGGTCGCCGCTGCCGACGCCGACGCGGCCGTCGCCACCCCGCCGCACAAGGCCTCCGTGCGGCCCATGCATTTCAAGGTCCACCCGGCCGCGACCTTCCATTACCGCGTGGTGGCCGCGTCGCGCGGCTTCGAGCTGCAGGGCGAGGGCGAGCTGGAATGGAAGCGCGACGGCGAGGGCTACGAGGCCCGGCTGACGGCCCGGGCGCCGCTGATCCGCCCGCGCGAGCAGCGCAGCACCGGCCGGGTGACCGCGCAGGGCGTGACGCCGGACCGCTTCTCCGACCGCAGCCGCAGCGAGGAGGCGGCCCACTTCCAGCGCGAGGCGAACAAGATCAGCTTCAGCAACAACCAGCCCGACGTCCCCCTGGAGCCCGGCGCCCAGGACCGCCTGAGCATCATCCTGCAGCTGGGCGCCATCCTCGCGGGCGAGCCGCGCCGGCACCCCGCCGGCAGCACGATCACGATCCAGACCGCCTCCACCCGGGGCGCGGAGCCCTGGGTCTTCACGGTCGAGGGCGAGGAAGGGCTGCACCTCCCCGGGGGCGAACTCACCGGGGTGAAGCTGGTGCGCAACCCGCGCGAGGAGCACGACACCAAGGTCGAGCTCTGGCTGGCTCCCGGCATGGATTACGCGCCGGTTCGCCTGCGTCTGACACAGCCGAATGGGGATTGGGTCGACCAGCAGTGGTCCGGCACCGACAGGGGATGAGCTGGCCCGGGGCGCACCATGGGCCTCAGTTCATCGCAGCGTTTTCCCGGTCCACCTTGAAGCGGGTTCGAACGTTGCCATATGAGAAGGCAAAGGATTCCCACCATGCAAATGCTTTATGACTCCGAAGCTTTCGTTGTCGTGCACATGCAGGCCAACGAACCCGCCGAGGGCGAGCCCGAGCCGAACGTGCCCCGGCACGGCTTCGAGATCGTCGACAAACGCTCCAACAAGGAGGTCTACCTCGACGGCACCTGGGCCGATGCCTTCCAGCGCCAGATCAACGCCTGGCAGCTGAACACGCCCACGCAGGAAGAAGTCGAGGAGACGCTGGACGGCTACGCCGAGCTGGCGCAGAACCCGCTCATCATGCATTGACGCCGCGCCGGCGCGGGGCCTGGCGGCTCGCGCCGCGCCCTCGCATCTCCGCCCCTACCGCAGCCAGCCGCGCCGGAACAGGGGCTCGACCAGCACCAGCACGGCCACCAGCCGGCAGACCTGGAAGGCGGTCACCACCGGAACCCCCAACTGCAGCACCTTGGCCGTGATGGACATCTCGGCGATGCCGCCCGGCGAGGTGCCGAGCACCAGGGTCGCCCAGTGCAGGCCGGTCGCCTTCGACAGCACCCACGCAAAGCCCGCGCACACCGCCACCAGGCCCAGGGTGGCCATCGCCACCGAGGCCAGCCAGCGCGGCGCGGTGTGCACGAACTCCCGGGAAAAGCGGACGCCCAGGCTGACGCCGATCAGCAGCTGCGCCGTGCTGCTCATCCAGACGGGCATGGCCGACAGCTCGATGCCGGCCATGGTCAGGCCCATCGCCGCCAGCAGCGCGCCCATGAACCAGGGGTTGGCGCGGCCGGTGCGCGTCATCAGCCAGGCGCCGCCGCCGGAGGCCAGCAGCAGCAGGGCCAGGCCCGGCATCGAGACCTCGCGGGCGCCGGGCAGGCTGGGGTCCAGCCCGTGCAGGCCGACGGCCGTCAGCGCGAAGGGCACGGTGAGCGTGACGATGAGCAGGCGCAGGCTGTGCGCCGCGGCCACCAGTTCGGTGCGCCCGCCGTGGCGCTCGGCCAGCAGGGTCATTTCCGAGGCACCGCCGATCGCGCCGGCGAACCAGGTGGTGGCACGGCGCGCCTGGTCGCTGCCGCCGATCTCCGCCCCATGGCGGCGCTCCAGCCAGCGCCCGCTGGCCCAGCCCAGCCCCAGCGCCCAGGCGATGGCCAGCAGGATCGCCCACCAGCGCGAGGCCACCAGGGCGGACACCTGCGGCGTGAAGTACAGGCCCAGCGAGGTGCCGATGATCCATTGGCCCAGGTTGCGCAGCGGCGCGAAGCTGCGCGTGGGCCGGCCGGTGATGGAGGCCAGCGCGGTGGCCGAGAGCGGCCCGATCATCCAGGGAATGGGCGTGTGCAGCGCCCGGCAGCCCAGCGCGGCGGCCAGGGCGAGCAGCAGCGTCATCGCGACGCGGAAGGGAAAAGTCTGGCTCATGCGCCGGTTCGGGGTCGGCCGTAGTATCGCCGCATGAAAGCTGTCCTTCTGTTGTGGTTCGCCACATGCCTGGCGGGCTGCGCCGCCCTCGCGCCCCAGCCCGACCTGCTGCTGCTGGGCGAGCAGCACGACGCACCCTCGCACCAGGCCCTGCACCGGCAGGTGGTCGAGGACCTGGCCGGTCGCGGGCAGCTGGCCGCGCTCGCGCTGGAGATGGCCGACGACGGCCATGACACGCGCGGCCTGCCGCGCAACGCCAGCGAGGACCAGGTGCGCCAGGCGCTGGCCTGGGACGAGGCCGGCTGGCCCTGGGCCGCCTACGCCCCGGTGGTGATGGCCGCGGTGCATGCGGGGGTGCCGGTGTTCGGCGCCAACCTGCCCATGCCGCGCCTGGCCGCGTCCATGGACCAGCCGGCCTGGGACACACGCGTGCCGCCCGCGGCCCTGGAGGCACAGCGCCAGGCCGTGCGCGACGGCCACTGCGGCCTGCTGCCGGAGTCCCAGGTGCCGCGCATGGCGCGCGCCCAGGTGGCGCGCGACGCCCAGATGGCGGGCGTGCTGCGGCGGCTGGCGCAACCGGGGCGCACCGTGGTGCTGGTGACCGGCCAGCACCATGCGGACACCGCCGTCGGCATCCCGCTCGACCTGCGGGACAGCGGGCTGCGCGTCGAGAGCCGGATCTGGCCGGCACAGCCGCCGCAAAAGGACTACTGCGCCGAACTCAAGGCGCGCATGAAGCACTGAGCCGCCGCCGGCGCGGCTTCAGCCGAAGGCGTCGTCCAGCCAGCCGGCGGAGGTCTGCGAGCCCTCGTGGGCATGGTAGATCGCGGTGTGCCGGGACGAGATGCGGCAGCGGAACCGGGGCATGGTGACGTGGGCCACCACGTTGTCGGTGTAGTGGTGCTGCGTGTCGGCCTCGATGTCGGCCAGCAGCGCGGCCGCGAACACCCGGTTGAAGCACATGGTGGCGCTCATGCCGCCCGGCGCATGGGCATTGAAGTGCACCTCGGGGTTGTAGCGGTAGTCGTGCGCCCGCGTGAACAGCAGGCCGCAGTCGGGCGAGACCGAGAAGTCCGCCTCTGCCAGGTCGGCGAGGCCCAGCGCCACGTGGTTGCTGAGGTACAGGTCGTCGTGGTCGATCCAGAAGAAATGCGTGCAGCCCGCGTCCAGCAGCCAGCGCAGCGGACGCGCGTACCACTGGTGCTGGGGCAGCTGCTGCGGCGTGTGCAGCCAGGCCACGCGGGGGTGGATCGCCAGGTCGGCCACCGCCCACTCGTAGGAATCCGGGCTGCCGTTCTGGTGCACGCAGATGAGGTCCGGCGGCCGGCTCTGCGCCGCCAGTTGCAGCACGCAGGCGCGCAGGAGGTCGGGCCGGCGGTAGGTCGGCACCAGGGCGCCGACCCGTTCCTCAGGCATGGGCGCGTATGGAATCGGCCAGCGTGTTCACCAGGGTGTCGATGTGCGACTTCTCCACGATGTAGGGCGGCGCGATCACCAGCACGTCGCCGGCCGGCCGCACCAGGGCGCCCTTCTTGAAGCAGTCCAGGTAGATCTGGTAGGCCCGCTTGCCGGGGCTGCCCGCGATGGGCGCGAGTTCCACCGCGGCGGCCAGGCCCAGGCTGCGGATGCCGATCACGTTGGGCAAGCCCTTGAAGATGGAATGGAAGGCATCGCCCAGCACCTTGCCCATCTCGCCGGCGCGCTGGAACAGGTTCTCCTGCTTGTACAGGTTGAGGGTGGCGATGGCGGCGGCGCAGGCCACCGGGTGGCCGGAGTAGGTGTAGCCGTGGAAGAACTCGACCACGTGCTCCGGCGCCTCGGTCTTCATCATGGCGTCGTAGAGCTTGTCGCGGCAGATCACCCCGCCCAGCGGGATCACGCCGTTCGTCACGCACTTGGCGAAGTTCAGCATGTCGGGCACCACGCCGTAGTAGTCGGCGGCGAAGTTGGTGCCCATGCGGCCGAAGCCGGTGATCACCTCGTCGAAGATCAGCAGGATGCCGTGCTTGTCGCAGATCTCGCGCAGGCGCTGCAGGTAGCCCTTGGGCGGCAGGTACCAGCCCGCGCTGCCGGCCACCGGCTCGACGATGATGGCCGCGATGTTGCTCGGGTCGTGCAAGGGCAGGATGCGGTTCTCCAGCTCGAGCAGGATGTCCTCCTGCCAAACCGGCTCCTGGTTGTGGATGTAGGCGTTGTTCACCGGGTCGTGGATGAAGCGCATGTGGTCCACGCGCGGCAGCAGCGCGGTGCCGTACACCTTGCGGTTGGCCGGGATGCCGCCCACGCTCATGCCACCGAAGCCCACGCCGTGGTAGCCGCGCTCGCGGCCGATGAAGACGTTGCGATGGCCTTCGCCGCCCGCGCGGTGGTAGGCCAGCGCCACCTTCAGCGAGGTGTCCGCGGCTTCCGAGCCGGAATTGCAGAACAGCACCTTGTTCAGGTCGCCGGGCGCCATGGCGGCGATCATCTCGGCGGCCTCGAAGGCCTTGTCGTTGGAGGCCTGGAAGGCGGTGGAATAGTCCAGCGTGTCCAGCTGCTTCTTGATCGCCTCGTTGATGGGCGCGCGCGCATGGCCGGCGCCCACGCACCACAGGCTGGAGATCCCGTCCACCACCTTGCGGCCGTCGTGCGTGGTGAAGTGCATGCCCTCGGCACCCACGAACACCCGCGGCTCCTTGCGGAAGTGGCGGTTGGGGGTGAAGGGCAGCCAGTGGTTGTCCATGTTGAAGTCTTTGTAGGCCATGCGTGTCTCCTGGGTCTGCTTCGGTCGTTTCATTGTCGCGCGGAAAAAGCGCGTTGCGGGCGGTGCGGCGGCACGCGGCCCCGGCCGTCGGCATGCGGGGGGTCCGCCCTGCATGCCCATGGCACCTGCCCGGCAGCAAGGGCGGTTGTTTTGACTTACGATTGAAACTGGTTTCAGACAAAGACAGCCAGGAGCCCCCTTGCCGCCACCGCCCGCCCGGCCCGAAGGCCGGACCACGATCGCCGACGTCGCCCGAGAGGCCGGTGTGTCCAAGGCGACGGTGTCCCGCTTCCTCAACCATCGCGACACCCTGCTGTCGCCGCAGATCGCGACGCGGGTCGAGAAGGCCGTGCAGGCCCTGGGCTACATGCCCAGCCCCATGGCGCAGGCGCTCAAGCGCGGCCGCTCGCGCCTGATCGGCCTGGTGGTGGCGGACATCGCCAACCCGTTCTCGGTCGCCGTGCTGCGCGGCGCCGAGAAGGCGGCGCAGCAGGCCGGCTACCTGGTGATGCTGTTCAACCTGGGCAACGAGAGCGAGCGCGAGCGCGAGGCGATCGAGGCCCTGGCCGCCTACCAGGTCGAGGGCTTCATCCTCAACACCCTGGGGGCCGACCCGCACGCCGCCGACGAGGTGGCGCGGCATGGCAAGCCGGCCGTGCTGGTGGACCGCAAGCACGCCGGCATGCAGGCCGACTTCGTCTCACTGGACAACGCCGACGCGGTGCGCCAGGGCGTCTCGCACCTGCTGGCCGCCGGCTGGCGCGAGCTGCTGTACGTGAGCGAGCCGGTGGCGGGCGTGAGCTCGCGCGCGGAGCGGGTCGCCGCCTTCCGCGAGTTCACGCGCGCCCAGGGGGTGGGCGGCCATGTGGCCGAGGCCGCCGAAGGCCAGGGCGAGGCCCTGCAGCAGGCGCTGCGCGAACTGCGCCGCGGCGCCGGCCGGCGGCCGGTCGCGGTGCTGGCCAGCAACGCGCTGGTGACGCTGCGCGTGTCGGACGCCGCCGCGGCCCTGGGCTGGCAGTTCGGCCGCGACCTGGGCTTCGTGGGCATCGACGAGACCGAGTGGGCGCACCTGGTGGGCCCGGGCCTGTCCACCATCGCCCAGCCCACCGACGACATCGGCCGCATCGCGGCCAGCTGCCTGATCGAGCGCCTGCAAGGCCGCGACTTCCCACCCCGGCAGATCCTGCTGGCGGGGCGGCTGCTGGCGCGCGGCTCGTCCCAGCGCGCACCCTGAGCGGCGGCCCGCGCGCGACACGCAGCGCACGGGCGACATCCACGCAATGCCTCGCCCGGCCGGGCTGCCGCGCCGTCCGGGTTAACCCGTACATCCAGCCTGAAACCGGTTTCCTACAATAGAAACCGGTTTCAGCCCGGCGTTCCGGGCGTCCCCCCACCCGTGAACTACAGCTTTCAATTCGACGACGTGCTGGCGGCCTGGCCGCTGCTGCTCCAGGGCAGCTGGGTCACGGTGCAGCTGTCGCTGACCGCCACCCTGCTGGGCCTGCTGGTGGCCATCGCCTGCGCCTGGGCCAAGACCTCGGGGCCGCGCCCGCTGCGCTGGGCGGTGCAGGCCTACATCGAGCTGATCCGCAACACGCCCTTCCTGGTGCAGCTGTTCTTCTTTTTCTTCGCGCTGCCCGCGATCGGCCTGCGCTGGACGCCGCACACCGCCGCCCTGGTGGCCATGGTGGTCAACCTGGGCGCCTACGCCACCGAGATCATCCGCGCGGGCATCGAGTCGGTGCCGCGCGGGCAGGTCGAAGCGGCGCGCGCGCTCAGCCTGCGGCCGCACCAGGTGTTCCGCCTGGTGGTGCTCAAGCCAGCGCTGCGCGCGATCTTCCCCGCGCTCACCAGCCAGTTCATCCTGCTCATGCTCAGCTCGGCGGTGGTGTCCGTGATCTCCGCCGACGACCTCACCTCGGTCGCCGCCAACCTGCAGTCGCAGACCTTCCGCAGCTTCGAGATCTACATCGTGGTCACCGCCATCTACCTCGCGCTGGCGCTGCTGTTCTCGGCGCTGTTCCGCGGCGTGCAGCGGCGCTGGCTGTCCTACCCGGACCGCCGCTGAAGGCCGGACCCGCATGCGCAATTTCGGCCTCCACGACCTCTGGTTCATCATCGAAGCGGCGCGCTGGACGCTGCTGCTGTCGGCGATCGCCTTCGCCGGCGGCGCGCTCGGCGGCCTGGCGGTGGCCCTGGCACGCACGTCCGACAGCCGCCTCGCCCAGCGGCTGGCCACCGTCTTCATCCAGGTGTTCCAGGGCACGCCGCTCCTGATGCAGCTCTTCCTGGTGTTCTTCGGCGCCCCGGTGCTGGGCCTGGACGTGAGCCCGCTGGCGGCCGCGAGCGTGGCGCTCATCCTCAACACCAGCGCCTTCCTGGGCGAAATCTGGCGCGGCTGCATCCAGGCCGTGCCGCGCGGCCAATGGGAGGCGGCCGAGGCCCTGGGCCTGCACTACGGCAAGCGCATGCGGCTGGTGGTCCTGCCCCAGGCCTGGAAGATCGCACTGCCGCCCACCGTGGGCTACATGGTGCAGGTGGTCAAGGGCACCTCGCTCACCGCGATCATCGGCTTCACCGAGATCACCCGCGCCGGCCAGATCATCAATAACGCCACCTTCCAGCCGCTCGTCGTGTTCAGCGCGGTGGGCGCCGTGTACTTCGCACTCTGCTGGCCGCTGTCGCTGTGGGCCGGCCGCATCGAGAAACGCCAGGCGGCCGCGCAGGCCCGCTGAACCCATTCCACCCAAGGAGACCCGAGATGACACCCATCACCCGCCGCACCCTGTTCACGGCCCTGGCCGCCGCGTCGCTGTTCGCCGCCCTGCCCGCCGCCCACGCGCAAACCGTGGAGGAGCTCAAGAAGAAGGGCACCGTGAACATCGGCCTGCTGGTCGATTTCCCGCCCTACGGCCAGGTGGATGCGTCCAACAACCCTGACGGCTACGACGCCGACGTCGCGAAGCTGATGGGCAAGGACCTGGGCCTGAAGGTCAACCTGGTGCCCGTCACCGGCCCCAACCGCATCCCGTTCCTTCTGACCAACAAGGTCGACCTGCTGGTGGCCTCGCTGGCCGTGACGCCCGAGCGCGCCAAGCAGGTGCAGTTCTCGCGCCCCTACTCGGCCGCCACCATCGTGCTGTACGGCCCGAAGAAGACCGCCATCAAGACGCCGGCCGACCTGAAGGGCCTGCGCGTGGCCGTGGCCCGCGCCTCCACCCAGGACACCGCGCTCACCGCGATGGCACCGGCCGGCACCGACATCCGCCGCTTCGACGACGACGCCTCGGCGATGCAAGCCCTGCTCTCCGGCCAGGTCGACGCGATCGGCTGCTCCACCACCGTGGCGGCGCAGATCGCCAAGCGCACCGGCGACCAGTACGAGGACAAGCTGGTGCTCAAGCAGCAGTTCATGGCCGTGGCCATGCGCCAGAACCAGCCGGAGCTGCTGAAGACGGTGAACGACTTCATCGCCAGGAACACGGCCAACGGCGAGCTGAACAAGCTCTACCGCAAGTGGCTCTCGGCGGACCTGCCGCAGATGCCTGCCAACTGACCCGTCGCGCGACGCCATGAGCACCGAGCCCATCATCCGCATCGAGAAGGCCAGCAAATGGTTCGGCGCCTTCCAGGTGCTGACGGACATCGACCTGCAGGTGAAGGCCGGTGAACGCATCGTCATCTGCGGCCCCTCGGGCTCCGGCAAGTCCACCCTGATCCGCTGCATCAACCACCTGGAGACCGTGGGCCGGGGCCGCATCGTGGTCGACGGCATCGAGCTCACCGGCCACCAGCGGCGCAACATCGACGCGGTTCGGCGCGAGGTGGGCATGGTGTTCCAGCAGTTCAACCTGTTCCCGCACCTCACGGTGCTGCAGAACTGCACGCTGGCGCCCATGCACACCCGCGGCGTCTCGCGGGCCGAGGCCGAGGAGACGGCCATGAAGTACCTGCGCCGCGTGCGCATCCCCGACCAGGCGGCCAAGTACCCCAGCCAGCTCTCCGGGGGCCAGCAGCAGCGCGTGGCGATCGCCCGCGCGCTGTGCATGAACCCCAAGGTCATGCTGTTCGACGAGCCGACCTCGGCGCTGGACCCCGAGATGGTCAAGGAGGTGCTGGACACCATGATCTCGCTGGCCGAGGACGGCATGACCATGCTGTGCGTGACGCACGAGATGGGCTTCGCGCGCAGCGTGGCCGACCGCGTGATCTTCATGGCCGACGGCCGCATCCTGGAGCAGGCGCCGCCGCAGCCGTTCTTCTCCAACCCCACGCACCCGCAGCTGCGGGCCTTCCTGGGGCAGATCCTGAGCGCCAGCACGCACCATGCCTGAGTCCGCTCCCCTGCTGGTTTCGCTCTCCTCGTTCGGCGCCGACGAAGTGCGGCGCCACGGCCAGGCCGGATTCGCCCGGCTCGCGCTGGCGGCGGGCGCCGACGGCGTCGAAGTGCGCGGGGAACTCCTGCAGGGCGAGGACGGCGAACTCGCCGCCATTGCCGCCGCCGTGCCCCGGGCACTGCGCGTGTTCTCCAGTCCCGCGCCGCTGTGGACGGACACCGGCGAGATGGACGCGCAGGCGCTGGACCAAGGCCTGCGCCAGGCCCGCGCACTGCAGGCCACGCGCCTGAAGATGTCCATCGGCCACGCCGCCGCCGCGTCGGCGCAGGCGCTGCGCGCCATGGCGGCGCAGGTGGAGGCCAGCGGCGTCGAACTCGTGATCGAGAACGACCAGACGCCCGCCGCCGGCACCGTGCCCGCGCTGCAGCGCTTCTTCGCGGCCGCCGGGGAGGCCGGCTGGTCGCCGGGCATGACCTTCGACATGGGCAACTGGCACTGGCAGGGCGAATGCCCGCAGCAGGCGGCCCGGGCCTTTGCGGCGCAGGTGCGCTACGTGCACTGCAAGGGCGTGCAGCGCCAGGCCCAGCGCTGGGTGGCCGTGCCGCTGGCACAGTCCGCCGCGCCGTGGCGCAGCGTGCTGCGCAGCCTGCCGGCGAACACGCCCTGGGCGATCGAATACCCGCTCGCGGGCGACGACCTGGAAGCCGTCACCCGGCGCGAGATCGACCTGCTGCGCGGCCTGCAGGCCGGCACGGCATGACGGGCGCAGCGTCCGCCCCGTCGCAGCACGCCGGCTCCGCGGATGGAGGGCCCGGGCCGCGCGCGCTGGACGTCGCCACCTTCGGCGAAGCCATGATGCTGCTGGTGGCCGACCGCCCGGGGCCGCTGGAGGACGCGCAGTCCTTCAGCAAGCGCACCGCGGGCGCCGAAACCAACGTGGCCATCGGCCTGGCCCGCCTGGGCCTGGCCGTGGGCTGGGCCAGCCGGCTGGGCACCGATTCCATGGGCCGCTACCTGCTGCGCGAGATGCAGCGCGAGGGCATCGACTGCTCGCGCGTGGTGTGCGAGGCCACGCAGCGCACCGGCTTCCAGTTCAAGGGCCGGGTGGCAGGCGGCGGCGACCCGCCGGTGGAATACCACCGCCAGGGCTCCGCCGCGAGCCGCTTCGAGCCCTCGCAGGTGGACGCCGGCTGGCTCACCGGGGCGCGTCACCTGCACGCCACCGGCGTCTTCCCCGCGCTCTCGCCGGGCTGCCACGCCACCGCGCAGCGCACGCTGGCGCTGATGCGCGAGGCCGGCCGCAGCATCTCCTTCGACCCCAACCTGCGGCCCACGCTCTGGCCCTCGGCGCAGCACATGCGCGAGGCCATCAACGCCCTCGCGCTGCAGGCCGACTGGGTGCTGCCGGGCATCGAGGAAGGTCGCTTCCTGACGGGCTTCGACACCCCCGAGGCGATCGCCAGCTACTACCGCGGGCGCGGCGTGAAGCTGGTGGTCGTCAAGCTCGGCGCCGAGGGCGCCTACTTCGACGGCGACACCGCCGGCCGCGGCCGCGTCGCGGGCTTTCCCGTCGCGCAGGTGGTGGACACGGTGGGCGCGGGCGACGGCTTCGCGGTGGGCGTCATCAGCGCCCTGCTGGAGGGCCGCAGCGTGCCCGAGGCCGTGCGCCGCGCCTGCTGGATCGGGGCCCGCGCGGTGCAGGTGCTGGGCGACACCGAAGGCCTGCCGACGCGGGCCGAACTCGAGGCGGCGGGCCTGTGACACGGCGCCAGGTGCTGGTCTTCCGCGAGCTGCCGCCCGGGGTGATGGCGCGGATCGAGGCCGAGCACGATGTGACGGTGGCCAATCCGCGCATGGCCGCGCAGCGCGAGGCCTTCTTCGCCGCCCTGCCGCGGGCCGAAGGCCTCATCGGTTCCAGCTTCGCCATCGACGCGGCCGTGCTCGCGCAGGCGCCGCGGCTGCAGGTGGTCTCCAGCGTGTCGGTGGGCGTGGACAACTACGACCTGGCCGCGCTGCGCCAGCGCGGCATCGTGCTGTGCCACACGCCGGGCGTGCTGACCGAAACCACGGCCGACACCATCTTCACCCTGGTGCTGACGGCGAGCCGCCGCGTGGTCGAGCTGGCGACGCTGGTGCGCGAGGGCCGCTGGACGCGCAACATCGGCGAAGACCTGTTCGGCTGGGACGTGCACGGCAAGACCCTGGGCATCGTGGGCTTCGGCCGCATCGGCCAGGCCGTGGCACGGCGCGCCGCGCTGGGCTTCGGCATGCCGGTGCTGTTCCACAACCGCAGCCCGGTGCAGGCGCCCGGCTTGCAGCAGCACGCGCTGCAGCTGCCGCTGCCCGCGCTGCTCGCGCAGTCGGACATCGTGGTGCTCACCGCGCCGCTGACCGAGGCGACCCGGCAGATGATGGATGCCAGTCGCTTCGCCGCCATGAAGCCCGGCGCCGTGTTTGTCAACGGCTCGCGCGGCGGCCTGGTCGACGAGGCCGCCCTGCTCGCGGCGCTGGACAGCGGCCACCTGCGCGCCGCCGGCCTGGACGTGTTCGCCACCGAGCCCCTGCCGCTGGAGTCGCCGCTGCGCACGCACCCGCGCGTCACCGCCCTGCCTCACATCGGCTCGGCCACGCACGAGACGCGCCACGCCATGGCCGCGATGGCGGCGGAGAACCTGCTTCGCGTGCTGCGCGGCGAGGCCCCGCTGGCGCGCGCGGCCTGAGGCCGCCGCCGGGCTTCAGCCGGCCACGCGCAGCACGATCTTGCCGGTGTGCCGGCCGGCCTCCATGTGCGCCTTGGCCTCGGGCAGGCGGTCGAAATCGAGCACCTGGTCGACCACGGCACGGATGCGGCCCTGCTCGAAGAGCGGCAGCACCTGGGCCCGGAAGGCGGGCACGGCGGCGGATTTCTGCGCCTTGGTGCGCAGGCGGTTCGACACGCCGAAGACCACCAGGCGCTTCGCGTGCAGCGCCTCCAGGTCGATCTCGGCGCGCAGCACCCCGTCCACGTGGCCCACGGTGGCGAGGCGACCCTCGAAGGCCATCACGCGCAGGGCCTCGGCGAACACCGAACCGCCGACCGCGTTCACCACCAGGTTCACGCCCTGGCCCTGCGTGGCCGCCATCACGGCCGCCTCGAAACCCGGGCCGCGCGTGCACACGCCCACATCCAGTCCGAGCGGTGCCAGCGCATCCAGCTTGTGCTGCGCGCTGGAGGTGCCGATCACCCGGGCCTGCAGCGCCTTGGCCAGCTGCAGGGAGGCCACGCCCACGCCGGACGACACCCCGTTGACCAGCAGCCATTGGCCGGCACGCAGGCCGCCCTGCAGCACCAGCATGTCGAAGGCCACCAGCCAGGTGAGCGGCAGGCTGGCGGCCGCCTCCCACGAAAGCGCGGCCGGGCGCGGCATGGCCTCGGCCGTGTCCATCAGCACGTACTCGGCGAAGGCGCCGTTGCAGCGACCCATCACGGCATCGCCGGGCGCGAAGCCCTGCACCCCAGGCCCGACCGCGACCACCTCGCCGGCCGCCTCGCCGCCGATCGCCTTCCAGGGCACGCCCTGGCCGCCGGCTGCGGGCGCGGCATGGCCGGCACTGAACTCGCCGCGGTTCAGGCCCGCCGCATGCACGCGCACCAGCAGCTGCCCGGCCGCCGGTTCGGGCCGCGCCACGTCACGCAGTTCCAGCGTGGCACCAGCCGGACCGGATTGCATCCACCAGGATTTCATGGGTTCTCCTTGCACGGCGCCTTCAGTGACCGGCGCCCGGGTTCAGTCCTGCGCCAGCCGTGCCACCACGGCCTGCGTGAAGCTCTCCGTGCCTCCTTGGCCCCGAACGTCGCCGGTGCGGGCCTGGGGGTCCGCCAGCGCAGCGGCGGTGGCGTCGGCCATGCTGCGCGCCATGGCCACCGCGGCCGGGTGGCCCCGGCTGTGGCCCAGCCATTCGAACATCATGCGGGTGGACTCGATCATCGCGTAGGGGTTGGCGATGCCCCGGCCGGCGATGTCGGGCGCCGAGCCGTGCGTGGCCTGCGCCATGGCCACGTCGCCCTCGCCGATGCACAGGCCGGGCGCCATGCCCAGGCCGCCCACCAGCCCCGCCGCCTCGTCGGAGAGGATGTCGCCGAACATGTTCGTCGTGACCACCACGTCGAAGGATTGCGGGTCGCGCACCAGCCGCATGGCCATGGTGTCGACGATCACGTCGTCCAGCAGCACGTCCGGGTACTCGGGCGCCAGCTTCCTGCACTCCTCCACGAACATGCCGCAGCCGAGCTTGAACACCGTGTCCTTGTGCACGCAGGTGAGGTGGCGGCGGCGCTGGCGCGCCAGCTCGAAGGCGGCCCGCGCGACGCGGCGGCTGCCGGTGCGCGTGATCACCCGCATCGAGAGCGTCACCTCGTCGTTGGGACGGAACTCGGCGTTGCCCAGCAGCATGTTGCGGTCGGGCTGGAAGCCCTCGTTGTTCTCGCGCACGATGACCAGGTCCACGTCGTCGAACAGGCAGCCGATGCCCGGGTAGGAGCGTGTCGGCCGCACGTTGGCGAACAGGTTGAAGCGCTTGCGCAGGATGGGATGCGGGTTGATCGCCTCGGGCACCTTCGGGTAGGCGCGGTGGCCGATGGGACCCAGGATCCAGCCGTCCAGCGCGGGCAGCGCCTCCAACGTCGCGGGCGGCAGTGTGTGGCCGTGCGTGTCCAGCGCGCGCCGGCCGATCGGCAGGGGCTGCCAGTCGATGGCCACGCCGTGCCGGAGCGCGGCGGCGCGCGCCACCTCGACCGCCGCGGGCACGATCTCCAGCCCGATGTCGTCGCCGTCCAGGACGCCGATGCGCAGCGCCGGCGCGGCCGCTTCGCTCATGCGCCGGGCCGGCACAGGGCCGTGAGCTGGCGCATGTCAGCCAGGCCGGCGATGCGGCCGCAGGCGGCCGTGATCTCGGCCGCACGCGCGGCGCCCAGCACCGGCGTCACCAGCGACTCGAACTTGGCTTGCAACTGCGCGTCGGACAGCGGCCGCTGCAGCGAGCCGATCGCATGGTCCACGCGCACCTCGATGCGCGCGCCGTCCTTGAGCACGGCCGTCATGTGCACGGCCTCCTCGTCGATGCTGTCGTCCACCGTGGCCTGCACACGGGCGCGCAGCGCGACCATGGCCGGATCGTTCACCACCGCGTCGGAGAACTCGTCCTCCCCCGCGCGGCCGTACACCAGGCCGGCCGCCACGCCGTGGTAGACGCTGAACTTGCCCTGCAGGCCGTCGCGCGGCTCGCGCTTGCCGGTCAGTTCCAGCACCAGCGAATGCACGCGCAACTCGATGCGCTCCACCTGCCCGGGCGTGACGCCGCGCTCGCGCAGTTGCGTGGCGGCGTCGATGCTGGGGTGGATCACGATGCCGCAGGCGAAGGGCTTGTAGCTGTTGAAGGAGATCTCGAAGCGCTCGCCGAGCTCGTCGGTCACCTCGTGCCAGGCCCGCTTGTCGGAGACCACCTGCACGAAGCCGCGCGGCGCCTCCAGGGCGCGCGGGCTGGCGGTGAAGCCGGCCTGCGCCAGCAGCGCCGACATCAGCCCGGCGCGCGCCGCGCCACCGGGGTGGAACGGCTTGGTCATGGTGCCGAACTGCTCGCGCACGCCCACGGGCTGCGAGGCGGCGATGCCCAGCGCCATGGCGGTCCTGTGCGCGTCCAGCCCCAGCAGCCGGGCGCAGCCGGCCGCCGCCCCCAGCATGCCGGTGGAGCCGGTGATGTGCCAGCCGCGGTCGTAGTGGTCCGGGTACATGGTGTTGCCGACGCGGCAGGCCACGTCGATGCCCAGCACCAGCGCGTCCAGCACGGCGCGGCCGCCCTGCCCGTTCTTCTCGGCCAGCGCCAGCACCGCCGAAGCCACCGGCCCGGCCGGGTGGATGATGGTCTTGAGGTGGGTGTCGTCGAAGTCGAAGGTGTGCGAGCTGATGCCGTTCACCAGCGCGGCGCTGGCGATGTCGACGCGCTCGTTGCGGCCCAGCACCGTGGCCTGCGGCGCCGGCTGCAGCACCTGCACCGCGGCGACGGCCGCCTCGGCGGCCTCGTGCCGCGCTGCGCCGATCGCGCAGCCCAGCCAGTTGTAAAAGGTTCGCTGCGCCTCGCGCTCGACCGCGTCGGACCAGCCCCGGGAGGGGTGCGTCGCGGTGAAGCGCGCCAGCAGCGCGGTGATGGGCGGGGCCGAGGTGTCGGCGGGGATGGAGGTGTTGCGGGCCACGGTGTCAGTCGTCGAGGTGGATGTTGCGCGCCTTGGCCAGCGCGCCCCAGCGCGCGATCTCGGAGCGGATGTACTGCCCGAACTGCTCGGGCGTCATGGGTTGCGGATCAACGGCCTCGCCGGCGAATTTCTCGGCCAGTTCGGGCGCCTTCAGCACGGTGTTCAGGGTGTCGTTGAGCCGCTTCACCACGTCGGCCGGCATGCCGGCCGGCCCCACGCAGCCGTACCACTGCATGGCGTCGAAGTTGCGGAAGCCCAGCTCTTCCAGCGTGGGCACGTCCGGCAATTGCGGGCTGCGCGTCTTGCCGGTGATGGCCAGGGCGCGCATCTTGCCAGCGCGCAGGTGGGGCAGCGCAGCCGCGAGGCCGGGAAACATGGCCTGCGTCTGGCCGGCCAGCAGGTCGATGATGGCGGGGGCGATGCCGCGGTAGGGGATGTGGACCATGAACGCGCCGGTCTGCTGCTTGAACAGCTCCATGGTCAGGTGCGTGAGCGAGCCCTGGCCAGCGGTGCCGTAGCTGATCTTGCCAGGGTTGCGCTTCACGAAGTCCACGAACTCCTGCACGTTCTTCGCCGGTACCGCGGTGTTCACCACCAGCACGTTGGGCGTGGCGCCGATCAGGCCGATGGGCGTGAAATCGCGCACCGGGTCGTAGCTCACCTTGCGCGTGGCCGGGTTGGTGCCGTGCGTGGCCACGTAGCCCTGCAGCAGGGCGTAGCCGTCCGGCTTGGCCTGCAGGATGTTCTGGCAGGCCACCACGCCGCCGCCACCGCTGATGTTCTCGACCACGAAGGTCTGGTTGAGCTGGCGGCCCCAGAGTTCGGTGACCGTGCGCCCGATCATGTCGGCGCCGCCGCCGGCGGCCACGGGCACGACGTAGCGGATCGGCCGGCTGGGATAGGACTGCGCGATCGCGAATCGCGGCAGCAGGGCGGCCGCGAGCGCGGCCCGCGCGAGGGCACGGCGTTGCATGGTCTGTCTCCTTGTTTGCGCGCATGGTGGGCCTTGCCGCGACTGCTGTAAATTGCAAGCTTCTGAGCCATTGATGCAGTTCCTGCATGAAAACGCCGCCATGCCGAAACCCTCGCTCGCCGACCTGCGTGCCTTCGTGACCGTGGGCGAACAGGGCAGCTTCGCCGCCGCCGCCCAGGCCCTGCACATCTCCCAGCCCGCCCTGTCGCGGCGCATCTCGCACCTGGAGGACCAGCTCGGCGTGCGCCTGTTCGACCGCACCACGCGCAGCGTCGCGCCCACGCTGCTCGGGCGCCGCTTCCTGGAGCAGATGCGCGGGCTGCTGCAGGAGGTCGACCGCTCGGTGACCGAGTTGCACGACTCGGCGCAGCTGGAGTCGGGGGACGTCACCGTGGGCTGCGTGTTCTCCGCGGTGCACCACTTCCTGCCCTCGGTGATCCGCGAGTTCCGGCGCCTGCACCCGCGCGTGCTGGTGCGCATCATCGAGGAGGGCGCCGACGAGGTGCTGGAGGCGGTGAAGCACGGCGAAGCGGACTTCGCGCTCAACTACATCGGCATGCAGGACCCCGAGGTCGAGTTCACCCCCCTCTTGAAGGAGCCCTACGTGCTCGCGGTGCCCGCCGGCCACCCCTTGGCGCGGCGCAGATCGGTGCGCTGGGAGGAACTCGCAGGCTTCCCGCTGGCCCGCGTCTCCAACGCCAGCCGCAACCGGCTCTTCATCGACCAGGCGCTGGCTGACCTGCCGCCGCTGCCGCGCCCGGTGTGCGAAGTGCGGCACGTCTCCACGCTGGTCGGGCTGGTGGAGATCGGCCTGGCGCTGGCGGTGGTGCCGCGGCTTGCCCTGCCGCCGCGACCGGGGGCGGTGCGCGGCGTGAAGCTGGATCAGCCCGCCGTGACACGCACGGTGGGCATCATCCGGCGCACCGGCCGCAGCCTGTCGCCAGCGGCCGAGGCCTTCTCGCGCCTGCTGCTGCAGGCCGGCCGCGCCACCGGCGGGGCCACCCGCTGACACCGGCGCCACGGACGCGCCACCTGCGACAATCGGAGCCGGACCATGAACGCCTACATCCTCACCCTTTCCTGCCCGGACCGGACCGGCATCGTGCACGCCGTCTCGGGCTTCCTGCTGGAGCGCGGCGGCAACATCGAGGAAGCCGCGCAGTACAACGACCACGGCACCGGCCTCTTCTTCATGCGGGTGCAGTTCGCCTGCGACCACCTGACCTACGACGACCTGGCGATGCAGGTGCGCATGTTCGCCGAGCCCTTTGGCATGAGCGTGCGGCTGCACCGCGTCGAGCAGCCGATGCGCACCGTGATCATGGTCAGCCGCGAAGGCCACTGCCTGAACGACCTGCTGTTCCGCTGGAAGAGCGGGCTGCTGCGGCTGGAGATCGCGGCCATCATCTCCAACCACCGCGATTTCTACCAGCTGGCCGCCAGCTACAACGTGCCCTTCCACCACATCCCGGTGACGGCCGCGACCAAGGCGCAGGCCGAGGCGAAGCAGTACGAGATCATCCAGGCCGAGGGCGCCGAGCTGGTGGTGCTGGCGCGCTACATGCAGATCCTGTCGGACGACCTGTGCCGCAAGCTCTCGGGCCGGGCGATCAACATCCACCACAGCTTCCTGCCCAGCTTCAAGGGCGCCAAGCCCTACTACCAGGCGCACGACCGCGGCGTGAAGCTGATCGGTGCGACCGCCCACTACGTGACGGCGGACCTGGACGAAGGTCCCATCATCGAGCAGGACGTGACCCGCGTGGACCACAGCAAGACGGTGGAAGACCTCACCGCCATGGGCCGCGACACCGAAAGCCAGGTGCTGGCGCGCGCCGTCAAGTGGCACAGCGAGCACCGCGTGCTGCTCAACGGGCACCGCACCGTGATCTTCAAGTGAGGAAGCAGCGCCCGTGAGGATTCCGCCGATCCAGTGCCTCACCACCTTCGAGGCCCTGGCGCGGCTGCGCTCCGTCACGCTCGCCGCCGAAGAGCTGTGCGTCACGCCCAGCGCGGTGAGCCACCGCGTGCGCCAGCTCGAGCAGATCGTGGGCACCAAGCTGTTCGGCCGCGCCGACTTCTCGCTCACCACCGAAGGCAGCGAGTACCTCGCCCAGGTGCGCGAGGGCCTGGCCGCGCTGGAGCGCTTCCCCGGGCGCGGCGGGCCGCAGCAGGGCAAGCGCAAGCTGCGCGTCGCCGTCACCCCCACCTTCTCGCGCTCGGTGCTGATGCCGCGCCTGCGCAGCTTCATCGAGGCCTACCCGGAGATCGACCTCACGCTGCAGGTCTCCATCCCGCTGCTGGACGTGGTGGCCGAGGACGCCGACCTGATGGTGCGCTACGGCACCGGCCGTTATGCCGACGTGGAGCACGTGTGCCTGATGACCGACGAGGTCACGCCCCTGGCGGCGCCCAGCTACCTGCGCGAGAACGGCCCCTTCGACACCGTGGAGGAGCTGCTGGGCGCCAAGCTGATCCGCAGCCCGCTGGAGCCCTGGCGCACCTGGTTCCTGGCGCATGGCGTGGACGTGCCGGAGCCGGCCGACGGCTCCTCCTTCAACGACATCGGCCTGATGTGCGACGCCGCCGCCCAGGGCCTGGGCGTGGCCCTGGTGCGGCTCAAGCTGGGCCAGCCCTGGCTGGACAACGGCACCCTGGCCCGCATCTCGACGCGCAACGTCCCCAGCCCGCACGCCCACTACCTGTGCTGGCGCACCGGCGCCATGGACCGCTGGGAGTGCGCGACCTTCACCGAGTGGCTGCGCAAGAGCCTGGTCTGAAGGCCGGTTTGCAGCCGGGCTTTGAGATTTCTTCAGCCCGCGCCCGGCCGGGATTGACTACAGTGCGGGGATGAACGCTCCCGTCCCCGCCGACGCCCTGGCGCGCGCCGAACGCCAGGCCCGCCAGGCCCGCCTCGTGGCCGCCCTGGCGCCCCTGCTGCCGGAGGGCGGCCTGCTCTACACGCCCGAGGACACCACGCCCTACGAGTGCGACGGCCTCACCGCCTACCGCCAGCGCCCGCTGGCCGTGGCCCTGCCCGAGACCGAGGCCCAGGTGCAGGCCGTGCTGCGCGCCTGCCACGGGCTGGGCATCCCGGTGGTGGCCCGCGGCGCGGGCACCGGCCTGTCCGGCGGGGCGATGCCGCTGGCCGACGGGCTCACGCTCTCGCTGGCGCGCTTCAACCGCATCCTGGCCATCGACCCGGTCTCGCGCACGGCACGCGTGCAGTGCGGCGTGCGCAACCTGGCGATCAGCGAGGCCGCGTCGCCCTACGGCCTGTACTACGCACCCGACCCCTCCAGCCAGATCGCCTGCACCATCGGCGGCAACGTGGCCGAGAACTCGGGCGGCGTGCACTGCCTGAAGTACGGCCTGACGGTGCACAACGTGATGCGGGTGCGCGGCTTCACGGTGGAAGGCGAGCCGCTGGAATTCGGCGGCGAGGCGCTGGACGTGCCCGGCCTGGACCTGCTGCCGGTGGTGGTGGGCAGCGAGGGCATGCTGGCGGTGACGATCGAGGTCACGGTCAAGCTGGTGCCCAAGCCGCAGCTGGCGCGCTGCATCATGGCCAGCTTCGACGACGTGCGCAAGGCGGGCGACGCGGTCGCCTCCGTGATCGCGGCCGGCATCATCCCGGCCGGGCTGGAGATGATGGACAAGCCCATGACGGCCGCGGTGGAGGACTTCGTGCACGCCGGCTACGACCTGGACGCCGAGGCCATCCTGCTGTGCGAAAGCGACGGCACGCCCGAGGAGGTCGAGGAGGAGATCGGCCGCATGAGCGAGGTGCTGCGCGGTGCCGGCGCCACCGCCATCGCCGTCAGCCGCGACGAGGCCGAGCGCCTGCGCTTCTGGAGCGGGCGCAAGAACGCGTTCCCCGCCTCGGGCCGCATCAGCCCCGACTACATGTGCATGGACTCCACCATCCCGCGCAAGCGGCTGGCGGACATCCTGCTGGCCATCCAGGCCATGGAGAAGAAGTACGGCCTGCGCTGCGCCAACGTGTTCCATGCCGGCGACGGCAACCTGCACCCGCTGATCCTGTTCGATGCGAACGACCCCGACCAGCTGCACCGCTGCGAGCTGTTCGGCGCCGACATCCTGGAGACCAGCGTCGCCATGGGCGGCACGGTGACGGGCGAGCACGGCGTGGGTGTGGAGAAGCTCAACTCCATGTGCGTGCAGTTCAGCCCCGAGGAGCGCGAGCAGATGTTCGCCGTCAAGCGCGCCTTCGACCCGCGCGGCCTGCTGAACCCGGGCAAGGTGATCCCCACGCTGAACCGCTGCGCCGAGTACGGCAAGATGCTGGTGCGCGGCGGCCAGATCGCCCACCCGGACCTGCCGCGCTTCTGAGCCTGCCGGGGTGGGCGGCCCGAAGGATCCCTCGCCGTGAGCGTCTTCCTCAGCATCGCCTCCTACTGTGACCCGGTGCTGGGCTTCACCCTGGCGCGCGCGGTCGCCATGGCCCGCTGGCCGGAACGGCTGCACCTGGGGGTGGTGGACCAGTCGCCCGCCGACTGGCCGCAGCCGGATGCGCAGGCCCACGCGCCGGCCCGCCTGAGCCGGGTGCGCATCGACCCGGTCCATGCCCGCGGCCCCTGCTGGGCACGGGCCATCGCCATGAGCCTGTACGACGGCGAGGACTGGTTCCTGCAGGTGGATTCGCACATGGATTTCGAGCCGGGCTGGGACCAGACCCTGGCCGGCTGGGGCGAGCGCCTGCTGCCGGGGCGTCCCGGCTTCGTGCTGTCCTCCTACCCCAACGCTTTCGTCTTCGAGGGCGAGCGGCCGGTGCCGCGCCCGACCACGCGCAAGGTGCTCGCGCACGTGGTGAAGCCGGCGGCGCAGTTCGAGCCCGGGCACCTGGTGCTGCCCTTCGAGGCCCACCCGGTGGAGACCGATCTCGCGCTCACGGGCTACCACCTGGGCGCCGGCTGCCTGTTCGCGCCGGGCCGGCTGGTGCAGGACTTCCCGTACGACCCCTGGTACTACTTCCACGGCGAGGAGCAGGCGCTCGCGCTGCGGCTGTTCACGCACGGCTGGGACATCGTCCACATCCCCGGCCTGCCGCTCTACCACCTGTACAACACCGCCGGGGCCGGCGGGCCGGCGCGGCCCATGCACTGGGACGAGGCCGAGGACAGCGGCCGGCCGCAGGCCTGGTGGGCGCTGGAGCAGCGCTCGCAGGCGCGGCTGTCGGCCCTGATCGCGGGCGAGCCCCTGGGCGCCTATGGCCTGGGCACGGTGCGCAGCCTGGCCGACTACGCCCGCCTGTCGGGGATCGACTTCGGCCAGCGCCGCATCGAGGCGCGCGCCTACGCCGCCGTGGGCCGCCCCGCGCTGCCGGCCTGAGCCTGCGCGGCGACCTGCTGCGCCAGGCACAGGTCGGCCCAGGCCTTGGCCTTGTCGGGCAGGTTGCGCAGCAGGTAGGCCGGGTGGTAGCTCACCACCAGCGGAATGCCCTGGTACTGGTGGACGCGGCCGCGCAGCCGGCCTATGGGCTCGTCGGTGCGCAGCAGCGACTGCACCGCGAAGCGCCCCAGCGCCAGGATGATGCGGGGCGCCACCAGCTCGACCTGCCTGCGCAGGAAGGGCTCGCAGGACGCGACCTCGGCCGGCTCGGGGTTGCGGTTGCCGGGCGGCCGGCACTTGAGCACGTTGGCGATGTAGACGCCGCCGCCGCTGCGCGAGAGGCCCAGCGACCGCAGCATCGCGTCCAGCAGCTGGCCGGCCGGCCCGACGAAGGGCTCGCCGCGCAAGTCCTCCTGCTCGCCGGGGGCCTCGCCGACCACCATCCAGCCGGCCTGGCGGTCGCCGACGCCGAAGACCGTGTTGCGCCGGCCCTCGCACAGGCCGCAGGCCCGGCAGCCGGCGACGGTGCTGGCCAGCGACGCCCAGTCCAGGGTGGCGACCGGACCGGCCAGGGTCGGTTCCGGGGCGGCGGTGCGCACGGCGGGCGCCGGTTCGGCGGCCGGCACGGACAGGGGGACGGGGGCGGACGCAGGCGCGCGCGCCGCGGCCGGGACCGCTGCGGGCGGCGATGCGACAACGCCCGGCGCGGCGGCCTGTGCCGCGGGGCTGGCGACGGGACGGGCCGCGGCGGAAGCAGCAGCCGCCTGCGCGCCCACCAGGCCGGGCAGCCAGGCGATCCCCATTTCGGCCAGCATGGCCTGCTGGCGCTCGTCCAGGTCCAGGCTCACAGCTTCAGGCTCATGACGATGGCATCCTCGCGGCCGCCGTGCGCCGGGTAGTAGCCCGGGCGCTGGCCCACCGTGCGGAAGCCGTGCCGCTCGTAGATGCGCTGGGCGCGGGTGTTGCTCACGCGCACCTCCAGCCACAGCCACTGCGCGCCCTGCGAGCGCGACCACAGGCTCAGGCCGTCGAGCATGGCCCGGCCCCAGCCCTGGCCCTGGTAGGCGGGCGCGACGGTGATGTTCAGGAGGTGGACCTCGTCCACGCCCTTCATGGCCACGAAGTAGCCCAGCAGGGTGCCGCCCGCCTGCAGCAGCTGGGCCTGGTAGCCCGAACGCAGCGAGTCGCTGAAATTGCCGCGCGTCCAGGGGTGGCTGTAGGCGAGCTGCTCCAGCGCCATCACCTCGGACAGGCGGTCCTCGGTCATGGGCAGGAATTCGGCTTCGGCGGGCTGGACGACGGCACTCATGCGGACGCGGCGCGCGCAGCCGCGCGCTCCTCGGTGGTTTGGGCCACTTTATCGCGGATGTAGAGGGGCTGTGCCGAGGCGGCGTCGCCGCCCTGGCCTGCGGCCAGCAGCGCCGGCGCCAGCCGCAGCAGCGCTGCGGCGGTGGGCAGCGCGGCGATGCGCGGCGCCCCCTGCGGCAGCCGGCTGCCATAGGCGTCGAAGGCGTTGCCGGCCAGCGTCCAGCCCGGGGCCGGCTGCACGTCCTCGGGCGCCAGCAGCCGGGCGGCACCGTCGCTGCGCCAGCCCGCGGCCGTGCGTTCCCAGGCCTGGGCATAGACCTGGTCCATGCGCGCATCGAGCAAGGCCAGGACCTGCGCCACCGCGCCCCGGGCATGGGCCTCCTCGGCCACGGCCAGCAGGGTGTCCACCCCGAGCACGGGCCGCCCGGCCCCCCAGGCCAGGCCCTGGGCCACCGCACAGGCGGTGCGCAGGCCGGTGAAAGACCCGGGCCCGCGGCCGAACACGATCGCGTCCAGCGCGCCCAGGGCCAGCCCGGCCTGGGCCAGCAGGTCCAGGCAGGCCGGCACCAGCGTGGCCGAGGCCTGGGCCCCCCCCGGGCCCTCGTGCACGCGCAGCGACCCGTCCGCGGCCTGGACGGCCACGCTCAGGTGCTCGGTGCTGGTGTCGAAGGCGAGGAGTTTCACGGGTGTCGGGGGCGAGCCCGCCATTATCGGACGACATAATGCCCGCCATGCCGATCGCCCGCGCCTGGTCCGCCTGCCTGCTCGCCCTGGTGGCCGCGACGCCCGTGCTGGCGCAGCCGCTGCCGCCGGAGGTGGAGGCGGCGCTGGCCCGGGCCCGGATCCCGCGCGAGGCCATCGCGGTCGTGGTCGCCGAGGCCGGCCATGCAACCCCGCCCCGCCTGGCCTGGCGCGCCGACGCGGCGCTGCAGCCCGCCTCGCTGGCCAAGCTGGCCACCACCTTCGCCGCGCTGGACCTCTTGGGACCGGCCTGGCGCTGGACCACGCCGGTCTACCTGGACGGCCCGGTGCGGGACGGCACGCTGCAGGGCAGCCTCTACATCCGCGGCCAGGGCGATCCCAAGCTGGTGCTGGAGCGGCTGTGGCTGCTGCTGCGGCGCGTGAAGTCCCTGGGGGTGCGGCAGATCGCGGGCGACATCGTGCTGGACCGCTCCGCCTTCGACGTGCCGGCGCGCAACGCGGCCGCCTTCGACGGCGAGCCGCTGCGGCCCTACAACGCCAGCCCGGACGCGCTGCTGCTGAACTACAAGTCGGTGGTCTACAGCTTCACGCCGCTGGGCCAGCAGGCCATGGTGCAGGCCGACCCGCCGCTGGACGGCGTGCAGGTGCCGGCCAGCGTGCCGCTGCTGCCGTCGCCACGCGGCGGATGCGGCGACTGGCGCAGCGCCCTGCGGGCCGACTTCAGCAACCCCGCACAGGTGAAGTTCGCCGGCGGCTACCCGGCCGGCTGCGGCGAGAACAGCTGGCCCGTGGCCTTCGCCGACCCGTCCAGCTATGCCGAGCGCGCGGTCGGCGGCCTGTGGCGCCAGCTGGGCGGCGGCCTGCAGGGCCGGGTGCGCGAGGGCCGCGTGCCGGACGGGCTGGCCCCGGCTTTCGAGAGCGCCTCGCCGCCGCTCGCCGAGGTGGTGCGCGACATCAACAAGTTCAGCAACAACGTGATGGCCCAGCAGCTGTTCCTCACGCTGGGCGGGCTGCAGCAGGGCCGTCCCGCCACGCTGGAAGGCGGCCGGGCCGCGCTGCAGGCCTGGTGGAAGCAGCGCTTCCCCGCCGACGCGCAGCCGCCCTACTTCGACAACGGCTCGGGCCTCTCGCGCGAGGAGCGCATCACGGCCGGCCAGCTGGCCGGCCTGCTGCAGGCGGCCTGGGCTTCGCCGGTCATGCCGGAACTGCTCGCCTCCCTGCCCGTGGTGGGCGTGGACGGCACCCTGCGGCGTGCGCACGCGGCGCCCGGGCTCGCCCACCTCAAGACCGGCAGCCTGCGCGACGTCGCCGGCATCGCGGGCATCGTGGACGGCCTGGGCGGGCGGCGCTGGGTGCTGGTGGCGGTGGTGAACCATCCGCAGGCCGCTGCGGCCCGGCCCGCGCTGGACGCGCTGGTCGACTGGGCGGCGCAGGAGCCCTGATGGCCGGCTGGGGCGACCTCCTGGGCTACGCGGCGGCGACGCTGACCACCTGCAGCTTCGTGCCGCAGGTGTGGCACACCTGGCGCTCGCGCGACGTGAGCGGCATCTCGCTCGGGATGTACGCCGTCTTCACGCTCGGCGTCTTCCTCTGGCTGTGCTACGGCTGGCTGGCCGGGGCCTGGCCCATCGTGGTGGCCAACGCCATCACCTTGTCCCTGGCGCTGGCCATCCTGGCGATGAAGCTGCGCTGGCAGCGGGCCTAGGCCCGCCGCCGGCCCGCATCACCAGCGGCTGATGACGCGGCTGTAGACGTAGTTGCCCAGCTGCTGGTTGCCCACCGGCGTCAGGTACACGCGGTCGGCGAACAGGAAGGTCGCCGGCGTGGCGGCCGCCAGCGTGGCGACGCTGCACAGCGAGGAATTGATCTGGCCGGCGCCCGTGCCTATGCCCTGGCCGGCGTCGACCGAGGTGCAGACGGGGTTGTTGACGTCGACGATGCCGTAGCTGCCGGGGCTGCCGTAGAGCAGGTTCACGATGAAGGCCGTGTCCACGTACAGCATGTCCTGGCCCTCGTTGACCAGGTCCACCAGCAGCGTGGTCGTGAACTTGGTGGTGGCCGCGGCCATCAGCGCCTGCTGGCCGGTCTGCGTGGCCCACGAGGACTTGCTCATGTCATAGGGCGGCACCAGCACCACGTGGGTGGCGCCGGCCGCCTTCAGGCGCAGGGCCTGCGCCGCCATGTCGTGCGCGGCCTGGGCCACGTTGGCCAGCATCTGGTCGGAGGTCTGCTGGCCGCCCAGCACCTTCTGGATCTCGGCCACCAGGTCGGCGGTGCCGGCGCCGAGGAAGAGCAGGTCCGTGGGCGCGGGCGTGCTGGCGGCCAGGAAGCTGCTCACCTGCTGCTGCACCGTGGGGGTGGTGGCATCGCCGCCGGCATCGGGCTGCTGGGTGATGCGCGCGCTGCCCCAGGCGTAGTTGGTGCCGCCTGCGCTGGAGGGGTTGAGCGCCAGCCCGTACTGCGCGGCCACGTACACCGCCCAGTTGTTGATGCTGCCGTCGTTCACGCTGTAGCGCGCGCCGGTGCGCTGCCCGGCGTCGGTGAAGGCGTCGCCGAACGCGACCAGGCGCGTCGGGTGGAACTGGGATTCGATGGTGCCCGAGCCGCAGCCCGCCAGGGCCAGGGTCGCGCCCGCTGCCAGCGTCATCAGCGCGCGGCGGATCCAGTCAAGACTCATGGGAGATCTCCAATCAGAACAGCGAGTTTAGCCGTGCGGCCTCAGGCGGCCGCGGCACGGCGCAGACGGTCGTGCACGCCCTCCCACTCGGGGGCGGCCGGCGGGGTTTCGACCCAGATGAGGTCCACGCCCTGGGCGTCGAGTTCCCGCAGCACGGCAAAGAGCTGGCGCGCCGCTTCCGCGGCATCACCCGGCATGGCCCGGCGCAGCACGCCGGCCGAGGGCGTGCGCAGCACGGCACGCGACCAGGTGGCGATGCGTGTCGCATCGCGGCCCAGCAGGTCGAGCGCCGTCTGCAGGGCCTGGGCGTCCATCAGCCGGACCCGGGCGCGGGGTGCGTAGTGCGATTCCAGCGTGCCCGAGGCGCGGGGCGCGGCGCCCGGCAGGTCGGCCGGGTCGCGCAGGCGTTCGCCGCAGGCCGCCTCGATCTGCGCGCGGGACAGCATGCCCGGGCGCAGCAGCACCGGCCCGCCGCGGCTGCAGTCCACGATCGCGGATTCGATGCCCACCGGGCAGGCCCCGCCGTCCAGCACCAGCAGGCCCTCGTCGAACTCGCCGGCCACGTGCAGCGCGGTGGTCGGGCTGACACGGCCGAAGCGGTTGGCGCTGGGGCCGGCGACGCCGGGCACGGGCGGCTGCGCGTGCGCGGCCGCCTCCAGCAAGGCATGCGCCACCGGGTGCGCCGGGCAGCGCAGGCCGATGGTGTCCTGGCCGCCGGCCGCGGCGCCGGCCACACCAAGGCGCCGGGGCAGGATCAGGGTCAGCGGGCCGGGCCAGAAGGCGTCCATGAGGCGCTGGGCGAAGGCCGGCACCGAGGCCGCGAACGACGCCACCTGCGCCGCGCCGGGCACGTGCACGATCAGCGGGTGGTCGGCCGGCCGGCCCTTGGCCGCGAAGATGCGCGCCACCGCCGCGTCGTCGGCGGCGTTGGCGCCCAGGCCGTAGACGGTCTCGGTGGGAAAGGCCACCAGCCGGCCCTGCGCCAGCGCCTGCGCGGCCTGCGCGATGGAGGCGGGATCGTCGCCGGGCAGGATCATCAGAAGGGCTCGATGCCGAGCAGCGCCGCAGCCTGCAGCGCCCGCTCGCGCGCGGCGGCCACGGTCGGCGCCGTGACGGTGAGGTGGCCCATCTTGCGGCCGCGCCGCGCCTCGACCTTGCCGTACAGGTGCAGGTGCATGCCGGGCAACGCGAGCAGGGCGGCCCAGTCGGGCTCGCGCTGGGTGTCGCCCTGCCGCAACCACAGGTCGCCCAGCAGGTTCAGCATGAAGGCCGGGCTGTGCTGGCGCGGCTGCACCAGCGGCAGGCCGGCCAGGGCGCGCACCTGCAGGTCGAACTGCGAGACGTCGCAGGCGTCGATGCTGTAGTGGCCGCTGTTGTGCGGCCGTGGCGCCATCTCGTTGACGACGAAGCTGCCGTCCTGCAGCAGGAAGAACTCGACGCACAGCACGCCCACGTAGCCCATGCCGGCGGCGATGTCGCGCGCGGCCGCGACCGCCGCCGTCGCGGTGTCGGGCGGCAGCACCGCGTCGTGCACCTCGGTCACGGCCAGGATGCCGTCGCGGTGCAGGTTGCGCTGCACCGGCAGGTGCACCACCTGGCCGTCGCGGCCGCGGGCCAGCACCACCGAGCATTCGGCTGCCAGCGGCAAGAGCTGCTCGAGCACGCAGGGCACGCGCTGCAGCGACTCCCAGGCCGCCGCGAGGCCGGCCGCATCGCGCACGCGCACCTGGCCCTTGCCGTCATAGCCCAGGCGGGCGGTCTTGAGCACGCCCGGCAGCAGCGCTGCCGGCACCGCGGCGAGCTGCTGCGGCGTCTCGATCACCGCGTGCGGGGCGCAGCGGGCCCCGCAGCGCACGAAATGGGCCTTCTCGCGGGCCCGGTCCTGGGCGATGGCGACCGCGTCGGCGCCGGGCGCGACGGGCCGCGTGCGCGCCAGCCGGGCCAGCGCCTCGGCCGGGACGTTCTCGAATTCGGTGGTGATGGCCGCGCTGACCCGGGCCAGCGCGTCCAGGCCCTGCGGGTCCAGGTAGCCGGTGCGCACATGGTGGTGGCTGACGCGGCCGGCCGGGCTGGCCTCGTCCGGGTCCAGCACGGCGGTGAAGTAGCCCATGGCCTGCGCGGCGTGCACGAACATGCGGCCGAGCTGGCCGCCGCCCATCACGCCCAGGGTGGCGCCGGGCAGGCCATGGGCTACTTCACCGC
>NZ_JADDOJ010000110.1 GCF_015159745.1 Ramlibacter aquaticus
CTGGTGCTGGGGGACAACATCTTCTACGGCCACGATCTCGCCCCGGTGATGCGCCAAGCCGATGCGCAGCCCAATGGCGCGACGGTCTTTGCGTATCACGTTCACGACCCGGAACGCTATGGTGTCGTGGCCTTCGATGCGAAAGGCAACGCAACCAGCATCGAGGAGAAGCCGGCCCAGCCCAAGAGCCCGTATGCAGTCACTGGCCTCTATTTCTACGACAACCAGGTGGTGGACATTGCCAAATCGGTGAAGCCCAGTGCGCGTGGTGAGCTGGAAATCACGGCGGTCAACCAGGTTTACCTGGAGCGCGGCCAGCTCGCGGTTCAGATCCTCAAGCGAGGGTACGCGTGGCTGGACACGGGCACGCATGAGAGCCTGCTGGAGGCCAGCCAGTTCATCGCGACACTGGAGCACCGGCAGGGGCTGAAGATCGCCTGCCCGGAAGAAATTGCTTGGCGGGCTGGCTTCATCGATGACGCGCAGATGGCGCGTTTGGCCGAGCCACTGAAAAAGAACGGGTACGGCAAGTACCTCCTGCAAGTGCTGCGCGAAGGAGACCGCTCGCTATGAAGGTCATCAAGACGGAAATCCCGGAGGTCATGATCCTCGAGCCGAAGGTCTTCGGCGACGCGCGTGGGTTCTTCCTGGAGAGTTTCAATCAGAAGGTCTTTCGGGAGGCCACAGGACTGGCGCTCGATTTCGTCCAGGACAACCACTCGCGGTCTGCGCAGGGTGTTTTGCGTGGCCTGCACTACCAGCTGAAGCAGCCGCAGGGCAAGCTGGTGCGGGTGGTCCGCGGCTCGGTGTTCGATGTGGCCGTCGACGTTCGTCGCTCTTCGCGGACCTTTGGCAAATGGGTGGGCGTTGAGCTGAGCGAGGAAAACCAGCGACAGTTCTGGGTGCCACCTGGCTTTGCGCATGGCTTCCTCGTCCTCAGTTCTTCGGCGGACTTTCTCTACAAGACCACGGATTACTACGCGCCGGAGCATGAGCGGTGCATCGCGTGGAATGACCCTGCACTTGGAATCGAATGGCCCCTGACCAGCGTTCCTTCGGAGCAGCCTGTGCTCTCGGTGAAGGACCAGGCGGGCGTAAGCCTGGGTTCTGCCGAGACCTTTTTGTGATCTCGAACGGGTGCCGTCCCGTCAACGAGTGGAGAACTGATGCGCAGGTTTGACCCGTGGCCACACGCCATGGCGGCGTCAATGTGGGGGAACGCTGGCCTCATTCGAACCCTGATGGCAAGGGAGATCCTCGGGCGCTACCGCGGGTCAGCTCTAGGGCTGCTTTGGTCGCTGTTCAACCCGATCTTCATGCTGGGCGTGTACACCTTCGTTTTTGGGGTCGTGTTCAAAGCGCGCTGGGGATCGGACAGCTCGGGCAGTCCGTCAGAGTACGCGTTGACTCTGTTTGTGGGGCTCATCGCCTTCAACCTGTTCGCCGAGTGCGTGAACCGCGCGCCAGGTTTGATTCTTGCCAATGCCAACTATGTGAAGAAGGTTGTGTTTCCCTTGGAAGTGCTGCCCATCGTCAATCTCGGCGCAGCCTTGTTTCATGCTCTGGTGAGTCTCGCGGTCTGGTTGATCTTCTTCCTTTTGTTGTCTGGAATTCCGCCTTGGACCGCGCTTTGGGTGCCGGCGACTTTGGTCCCGTTGGCGTTATGGGTGCTGGGCGTTTCCTGGGCTTTGGCCTCACTCGGCGTGTACCTGAGAGACGTGGGGCAGGTGGTCGGTCTCGCCATGACTTCCCTGATGTTCTTGTCCCCAGTCTTTTACCCTGCGTCAGCACTTCCTGAAAGGCTGCGACCTATTTTCGAACTGAACCCTTTGACGTCGATCATCGAAATGATGCGGCAAGTGCTGATGGCGGGGCAGCGGCCGTCACTGACTCAGCTGGGTGTGCAGTGCGTTGTAGCGTTCTTGGCGGCCTCGCTGGGGTTCGCGTGGTTCCAGAAGACGCGGAGGGGTTTTGCGGATGTCCTCTGATTCCGACGTGGTCATCTCGGTCCGTAACCTCAGCAAACGCTACGAGATTTATGACCGACCTCGCGATCGGCTGCTGCAGATGTTCGCGCGTGGGCGCCGGCAGTTCTTCCGGGAGTTCTGGGCGCTGCGTGACGTGTCCTTCGATATCCGACGCGGTGAAACCGTAGGGATCATCGGTCGCAACGGGAGTGGCAAGTCCACCCTGCTGCAGCTCATCTGCGGCACCCTCAATCCCACTGCTGGAGAAATTGAGATCAAGGGCCGCGTCGCCGCTTTGCTGGAACTCGGCGCTGGCTTCAACCCGGAGTTCACTGGGCGAGAGAACGTTTTCATGGCCGGAAAACTCCTCGGGCTGACCGAGGAGATGATCGAAGAGCGATTCGACCGGATCGCTGCGTTCGCTGACATCGGCGACTTTATCGAGCAGCCCGTCAAGACTTACTCCAGTGGCATGTACGTCCGATTGGCGTTCGCGGTCAACGCGCACGCGGACGCGGACATCCTGGTGATCGATGAAGCCCTGGCGGTGGGCGACGCAGTGTTCACTCAACGGTGCATGCGGTTCATCCGCTCTTTTCAAGAGCGCGGGACGCTACTGTTCGTGAGCCACGACTCGGCAGCAGTACAAGCTCTCTGCAAGACTGCGGTTTGGCTGTCGGCGGGACAAGTTCGGGCAATGGGCTCATCGCGCGACGTGTCTGAGAGTTATCTTCAATACACGCTCCAAGAGACCTACGGAGAAGAAGCAAAGCTGCAGGACATCCGGAAGCAACCGCAACTGCCTGATCCCCAACCGGCGCAGCAGGCGGCCGTGGACTACGAAGTTCGAGTCGAACCGCAGCCGAACCTTGATGAAGCTCAGGGTTGGAAGACGGGCGCTGCAGAGATCATCGGTGTCAATCTTGAGCTTGCGGACGGCTCTAGTCCCCCCTTTTTAACTGGCGGCGAGCGCGTCCGCATGCGCATTGAAGCAGTCGCACACCAGCCTCTTGAACGCCCGATTCTGGGTTTTTTGGTGCGTGACAGGTTGGGTCAAGACCTGTTCGGTGAGAACACCCTGCCTTTCACGGCGGTCAGTCCGACGCGGGTCGAACAGGGTCAGCGCTTTAGGGCCATCTTTTCTTTCAGCATGCCAATGCTTCCTAACGGCTCGTATGCCGTGATGGCGTCCATTGCCGACGGGGACCTTTACACGCATGTGCAGCACCATTGGCTGCACGATGCTCTGATCTTAAACGTGAGCTCAGCCAAAATACGATTCGGCTTGGTCGGTATACCGTTTGAAAAGATAGAGTTTGGGGTGACTGAGTGAAGTCTTTACGAGAATTGTATGCAGAGCACAGCGGCAAGGTTTCGGATAAGTGGTCAATTTATCTTGACCTCTATGACCGAATTCTTAGCGCATGGCGGACCAAACCAGTTGAACTCCTTGAAATTGGTATCCAGAATGGCGGATCGCTGGACATCTGGGCTCGCTACTTCGAATCGGGAAAGAAATTCGTTGGATGCGATATCAACCCAAGTTGTGCGCTTCTTGTCTACCGCGATCCGCGCATCTCCGTTGTCGTTGGGGACGCGAATAGAGACGAAACAGAAGCATCCATCTCCACAATATCCGAGCGTTTCGATATCATTATCGACGACGGATCTCACACCTTATCAGATGTTGTGCGCAGCTTTTTGCGCTACTGGCCGAGATTGCGGTATGGTGGAGTCTTCGCCATTGAAGATCTTCACTGCAGCTATTGGCAAGAGTATGAAGGTGGCGTTCACCACCCATGGTCGTCAATTAACTTTCTCAAGTTACTGGTCGACCTCGTCAATCATGAGCATTGGGGCTTGACTTCAGCCAGGCTGAAGCTGATTCAGAGCTTCCTTTCGCGCCATCAGTGTGAGATTCCTGAGGAACAACTAGCCTGTATCCAGTCGATCACGTTCGCCAACTCTCTGTGCTTCATCACGAAGGAGCCAGTTGAACGGAACGAACTCGGAGGTCGCGTCATCGCGGGAACTGATGAAGCTGTCGTACCCGGCCACTGTCGGCTCGCAGGACAGCCGCTCTCCAGCCCCAGCCAGACAACCAACCCCTATTCGGTGGACTTGACCCCTCCAGCGCAACTACTGGCCCGTGCTCACTGGGAAATCGATAGGCAGCGCGCAACGGCTATAAGACTGAGTGCGGAACTCGCAGCAGAACGGAGCCAAAAAGCTGAGGCGCTAGCCCGCGCAGCAGAAGCCGAGGAGTTCTCGCAGCGCATTGTTCGGTCACGCGGATGGAGGGCACTCGATAGGTTGAGAACCCCCATCGTCGCCTACCGGCGAATTCGGGACCGCATGAGGCCCGCACCGTCCGCAACCCGCTCTGATACAGATCTTGTTCAGAACAGAAATGTGGCCAGCAAATTGGCTTACGAGCAACGGGTGCGACAAGAGGCGGACGCCTTGGCAGAGTATTTGCCTGCGATTCTAGAAACGCTCAGAGAAAGCAAGGTGTGGCCACGCATTTCCGTGCTCATGCCTGTTTACAACGCTCAGGAAACTCACCTGCGGCGCGCAATTGAGTCTGTTCTGAACCAGCTTTACGGACACTGGGAACTCTGCATAGCCGACGACTGTTCCACTGATCCGAAAATTCGGGCGATTCTTCAAGAATACGCAAATCGCGACGATCGTATCCGCGTAGTCTACCGGAGCGAAAATGGCCACATCTCGGCAGCTACCAACTCCGCATTGGAGGTTGCTTCCGGTGAGTTTGTGGCGTTGCTGGACCACGATGACGAACTGCACCCATTGGCACTCTACCGGATCGGCTGTGTGCTCTCAGATGATCCGGAGATCGATCTGATCTATACAGATGAAGACAAGATCGATGCCCAAGGCAGAAGGAGTGATCCCTATTTCAAATGCGACTTCAATTATGAACTCCTGCTGTCGCACAACATGATTTGTCACCTCGGTGTTTACCGCCGATCAACTGCGCTCGCCATAGGTGGGTTTCGACTTGGCTTCGAAGGAGCGCAGGACTATGACTTCGCCTTGCGCTTCCTCGAGACCATCGGGACGGCGCGTGTGAAGCACATTCCGGAAATTCTCTATCACTGGCGCATGCACGAGCAAAGCACAGCCGCTGCAGCGGACGCGAAGCCCTATGCCGTCGTTGCCGCCGAGAGAGCGATCCAGGAGCACTTGAATAGGGTGGGTCTAAAGGGCGAGGTCGGACAAGCTCCAGAAGCTCCTGGGATGCATCGAGTCCGCTTTTCCGAGCCCCAGTCAGAACCGTCTGTAGACATCGTCATCCCGACGCGTGATCGCGCTGACCTGCTTTCAATTGCTTTGTCGAGCATTTTCGGAAAGACCCAGTACGACAATTTCCAAGTGATCGTCGTTGACAACGGTTCACAGGAAAAGGAATCCCTCGATCTCATAGAAGAATGGGTTGCTCGAGGCCGTGTACGGGTGCTCCGCGTCGATGAGCCTTTTAACTTTTCGCGCTTGAATAATGTAGCGGTCCAACAAAGCAAGGCTGATCTTGTCTGTCTTCTAAACAACGATATCGAGATTATCGAAGGCGACTGGCTTCGCGAGATGGTTTCTCATGCGATTCGGCCTGGGGTTGGGTGCGTGGGGGCGCGGCTCTGGTATCCGGACGGAACTCTTCAACACGGCGGGGTTGTGCTGGGTATTGGCGGCGTGGCTGGGCACGCACATAAGCGTTGGCCTAGAGGTGATGCCGGGTATTTTGGCAGGGCCGTCCTTTTGCAGTCGTTTTCAGCTGTGACTGCGGCATGCCTGATGGTTCGACGCGAAATCTTCGATCAGGTCGGGGGACTGGACGAAAAATTAAGGGTTGCGTTCAACGATGTCGACTTCTGCCTTCGCGTCCGCAAGGCGGGGTATCGGAACGTATGGACTCCTTATGCTCAATTGGTGCACCACGAGTCAGTCAGCCGCGGCTTGGAGGACAACCCTGAGAAACAACGCCGCTTTAGTGAGGAGGTGGCCTTCATGAAAGAGCGTTGGGGCAAGGAACTGGTGACAGATCCAATGTACTCAGTCAATCTAACGCTGGAGCGTGAGGATTTTGGTTTTCGGTAAGCGGTTCCCCAGCGCTCGCGCCATTCCGAGCGGCTGCATATTAGTGCTTGCCTTATCGGGCTGGGCACTTGTGCTGTTCGCTTCCAAACTATGGCTTGTCGGGGAGTTCGGCAGCAACACCCCTTTCTGGGATCAATGGGACGCAGAAGCTGACAAGTTGTTCGGCCCTTTTGTATCCGGGCAGTTGCGTATCGCTTCCCTCTTTGAGGCCCACAATGAACACCGAATTTTCACAACACGACTATTGTCTTTGGCATTACTGGTCCTGAACGGGATCTGGAGCCCGATGGTGGAGATGACGGTCAATGCCGGACTCTTTGCGGTTTCAGTGGTGCTCGGTGCCTACCTGCTTGGGGTGGCCGGCGGATCTTTTGTCACGATCGCGACCTGCGCATTGGCCTCTTCGATTTTTGCCCTTCCTTTTGGTTGGGAGAACACCCTGTCCGGCTTTCAGTCGCAGTTTTACTTCGTGATTTTTTTCGGATTCTTGGGGGTCTGGTGGTTGACCACGGAGCACACTTGGAGTTGGCGGTGGTTGCTCGGCCTGTTCGCGGCTGTTCTCGCCTACTTTTCGCTAGCGTCGGGAGCGCTGGTCTTGGCCGCAGCACTAGGCGGGCTGCTCCTTCGTGATGGAGAACAGCGATGGGAGCGAAAGAACTTACTTGCTTATGGTTTGCTTGCAGCCCTGCTCGGGCTCGAGCTCAAGTCCGTTCCCCCGCTGGATCACAAATCTTTGTCTCAGATTGGCTTCGGGAATCTGATGATCGCTCTTGCTACCGGTCTGGCGTGGCCGCTCCAGTCGCCATGGCTAGCCGTGCTGCGGAACTTACCCTTGATATTTCTGGCAGCAGACCTTCTAAAGCGCAAGTGGCCAACGGACCCGCGACATTGGTTTATCTTGACTATTGGAATATGGACTCTGCTGCAGACGCTCGCATTAGCGTATGGGCGAACCAACGATATTTGGGCGCCTCGATATTTGGACCTGCATGCTCTTGGGGTGCTTTCTAACGCCGCAGCGCTTGCTGCCTGGCTCCACGGTTATAAGAAGCGACCTGGGATACGAAACCTCCCGCTTTCGAGCCTCTGGCTCCTGACTATGGCGTGGGCTGTCTGGGCCAACTTTCATGCGGTTAGTTTGCCCGGCCAATTGGAAGCTAAACGTGAGGCGAGTCAAAGACAGACAGACAACCTGGTCCGCTATCTTGAGTCTGGCGACAGAGATTGGCTTCGACGACTCCCCTATTTTCATCTGCCATACCCCGATCCGGATCGTCTCGCACATTTGACGGGCATGTCATCGATACAAGAGATCCTGCCTGGACATCTTCACCCTGAACTGCGCGTCAACGACGTGGTGATGTCTGGAGCCTTCGCCGAACGGGCTATCCCGTCTGCGATTTCATCAAGTAAGACTATGGCTTGGGGTAACTACGATAAGTCCGGTGGTGCGACCACCGATGCATTGTCTCTCTCTTACCCCGAGTTTCCTGTCGTCGCCCGAGCAGGTGGTATCGCTTTCGACGTTGCTGGTTATCCACTCTCCACGGGCGGGATTCGGGTGGAGCAAGGAGCCAGATCCATATCGCTGGCTTTCAAAGAAGAGCCCGGCAACCATTGGCAGACTCACTATGTCGGGGTTGAAGACGAGGCCTTAAAGATCCGTGTCGTCGATCGGGAATCAAAAAACTGGGTCGCCATCAGCAATGTGGTCGCCGCCGGACGCCTTGAATCTGGCGCCAAGTTTTTGCAGCAAGAGTGGCGCGCAGTCTTACTGCTCGGATTCGTCATGCTGTGTCTGTCTTTTGCTGCAGCGAAAATCTCCAGGAGCGCAACCGCGCTGAAGCAGAGTCTGCAATTGCGAGCAGAGCGGTTATGAGCAACTTGGGCGGCGACGAGAAGGGCGTCGCCAAAGGCGTTCGCGCCATCAGCGTGGCCTTGAGTGCTGTCTTGCTGATTCTGCTCGCCGTGCCGTTCTCACCGAGCTACCCTAGTGTGGGTCTGGACACGTCGTGGATGTACGGACTCAACGAAGCGGTGGCCCGACACCTTCGCTTTGGGCGCGACATCATTTTCACGTTTGGCCCTTACGCCTCGGTCTACACACGTCAATACCATCCCTCGACCGATCATCTGATGATTGCCGGTTCGATTCTGGTCTACACGGCTGGATTTGCCCTTTTCGCTCGAAGCTCCGAGCGCACCCGACAGGCCTGGATGTGGGTGTTGCCCTTCCTCGTATCGCAGTCATGGCTCCAAGATGCGCCTCTGATGGTGACCCCACTGGTACTGCTTTACGCAGCGGAGCGTGAGGAAGCGAAGCGCGACGATATAGGAACGGCAATCCTCTGCTTCGGGTCAGCAAGCTGTGGACTTCTACTCCTTGTCAAGGGAAGCTTCGCGCCGATGGTGTGCGGATGCGTGGGCCTTGCTGCTGTGTTGAGATGGAGCGCAGGAAGCCGCAAGGAAGCGCTCGCAATCATCTGCGCACTGACCGTTGCCACCATCGCGGCCTGGGTTGTTGCGGGACAAAGCCTCTTGGATCTCCCTCAGTTCTTCCGGTCGCAACTACCCATCATTTCGGGGTATACGGAAGCGATGGCCTTGCCTGGGAATAACTGGGAGCCGGCACTCTATTGCGGTTGCGCGGCCGCACTTCTGTTCCTCTGCGTAACCTCAAACAAAGGCAAATCACGCGTTATCTTGACGATAGGCCTGGTCCTGTTTTTGTTTATGAGTTTCAAAGCCGGATTTGTGCGCCATGACGGGCATGCAGCCATCGCGGCGTCAGCCTTGGCTATGGCTGGACTCCTTGCTTTTTACACGACACCCGGTACACGAGGTTTAGTCGCGCTGGTGTTGAGCGAAGTCGTATTCTTCTCGTTGATCAGCTCCTATCAGCCGATGGATCTCTGGTCCATCTCTAGCAGGTCAATAGAGCGCCTCGGCGCTGGCTTGCATGGTGCGGCCATGCGCTGGCGCCACGCGGCCACGTTGGAGCATGAATTTGAAAATGCCAAATCTCTCATCGGTTCAAATTCACCCATAGAGCACTCTAGCGAGAAGGTCGATGTATATCCGACTGAGCTCTCCTATGCTCTTGTGGCGAGCATCCCGAACTGGTGGCCTCGTCCTATTTTTCAGAGCTACTCGGCATACACGGGGGAACTCCTCGACGAGAACGTGCAGCACTTGATCTCGTCGCCACCGGATGAAATCTTCTTCGACGTTCGACCGATCGACGGGAGATATCCGGCTTCGGACGACAGTAAGAGTTGGCCTGTCATCCTTAGCAACTACGAGCCAATCTCGACGAGAAGCGGTTTCATCCAGTTCCGTCGCCGTAAAGAACCCATAAAAATAGAATTTTCGGATCAGATACGGATGGCTCCTGTGGCATTCGGCGAACCTCAGAAGCTGTCCCCTTTCAAAGCAGGAGCGCCAGTCTGGGTAAGGATCGAGATGGAGCCCACTTGGCTTGGTCGTCTTGTTGCACTCGCATACAAGGTGCCACCGGTGTCTATGCATCTGATGTTTGGCTCACATCGTGCAACCTATCGACTGATCCCATCGATATCGAAGTTCGGCTTCCTGCTATCCCCTACAGTTCAAACGATCGAGGATTTTCTCGCGTTGCTGTCGCCCGAGTCTGCTGATTTAGCGCTGGGAGGTGACCGCATTCCGATGACGCTGACTGTCGATCCCGGAGCTGGGGGGCGCTGGTTTTGGAAGGGTTATTCCCTGAGTCTCTCCCAGATGAAAATTCCTGGTGAACCGGAAGTAGACAGGCTAATTTTCAGCCCCAGTCGGATTGAACCCGTGAGTTTCAACCTTCCGCCTGGGGGAACTTGCGTGATCGACTCGATCAATGAGTTGCAGCTCGGTTCCCAGCCAGCCGTTTTGAAGTCGCCGGTGTGGAAAGTGAGAGGTTGGGCGCTGCTCTCAGTCGATGGATACGTTACGAACAATGGTGTGAAGCTCATGCTGACAGACTCATCTGGGTCAAGTCGCATTTATGAGACACGGGTCGTCACACGCCCAGACGTTGGGCGTCATTTCAAACACGAAGAAGCGTCGAACGTGGGCTATGAAGCGCTGATTGATGCAAGGGCACTTCGAGGGCCTCGATCGACTATCCGGATCATCCAGAAAAGCGTTAAAGGCGACTTGCTTTGCGACAAAACTGCAGTGGTCATGCACTGACGTGGAAAACGTTCCGCCCCGGGCCACTCGTAGGAAAATAAATCGCGCACGCCGACCAAGGTTGTGGACCTCCGCTGCCATGCTTGAATGAATTGAACTTCGGCTGCCCGCTCCTGGCCGTGAGGGCAGGCAGCACATTCGTTTTCTGTGGGCGTGACCCGCCTTAAGGCTAGGGTTGCACGCTGCATATACTCGTGCCCTGCCGGGCGTCAACCGGAGCAAGCGCTTCCAGCTACTCTATGTCAGCCTCAACATGACCCTCGACCTGCGCTCCCAAAAAATCGTCATCACCGGCGCAGCCGGCCTGGTCGGACAGAACCTCACCGTCATGCTTCGTGAGCTGGGCTACACGCAGCTCGTGGCGATCGACAAGCAAAAGAACAACCTGGGTCTGCTGGCGCAGCTGAACCCAGGCGTGGAAACTGTACTTGCTGATGTGGCCGACGACGGGCCCTGGAGTGAAGAGCTTCGCGACGCTTCAGCAGTCGTCATGCTCCACGCCCAGATCGGCGGACTCGACCCCCAGGCCTATGTCCGCAACAACGTAGTGGCCACCGACCGCATCCTGGAAGCAG
Organism: Ramlibacter aquaticus; assembly: GCF_015159745.1. Classification (GTDB taxonomy): domain Bacteria; phylum Pseudomonadota; class Gammaproteobacteria; order Burkholderiales; family Burkholderiaceae_C; genus Ramlibacter; species Ramlibacter aquaticus. The sequence continues at coordinate 10,862 of NZ_JADDOJ010000110.1, forward strand.
TCAAGAAGCACAACGTCCCCTACGTCGTCCACATCAGCTCTTCCGTCGTCAACTCCGTCGCCGACGACGATTACACCCGCACCAAGAAGACCCAGGAAGAACACTTCCTGGCCAGTGGCGTGGCTGGCTGCGTTCTTCGCCCGACCTTGATGTACGGATGGTTCGACCCCAAGCATTTCGGCTGGCTCGCGCGCTTCATGGAGAA
>NZ_JADDOJ010000111.1 GCF_015159745.1 Ramlibacter aquaticus
GGGGTGGTGGGCGTGTTCATGCCCCAGGACCCGGGCGCGGCCGACGAACTCGCCAAGCGCGGCGAGATCGCCTTCGACTTCGGCGAGTTCTGGAACAAGGGCCTGAGCCTGGGCACCGGCCAGTGCAGCGTGAAGCGCTACAACCGCCACCTGATGCGACTGATCGAGCAGGGACGGGCCGAGCCGTCCTTCCTGCTCTCGCACGAATGCGCGCTGCACGAGGCGCCCGACGCCTACCGCCACTTCGACGCCCGCGAACCCGGCTGGACCAAGGTGGTGCTCAAGCCGGGGCTGGCGCAGGGCCGGCAGGTGCAGCAGGCCGGGGTCGCGGCGCGGGTGCCCGCCGGCAGCGTGCAGGGCACGCGCGGCGGCGGGCAGGGCGCCCACACCCACGAGCACGGGCATGAGCATGCCCATGCGCACGGGGCCGGCACGGATGAGGCCCAGCCCCGCGCCACGCCCGGTGGCAAGGCGCGCAGGAAAGGCAAGGACGCGGGCTGAGTGCGCCTGACCCGCGTCAATCGCGCGTGAGGCCGTGCGGCGTACCATCGCCGCATGACAGAGACCCGCGCTGCGGCGGCGAACCTGCAGGGGCTCACCGCCGGGGAGGCGGCGCGCCGCCTGCGTGAGCAGGGCCCCAACGAGATCGAGGCCCGCGAAGGCCGTGGCTGGTGGCTCACGCTGCGCGGCATCGCCAGCGAGCCCATGTTCGTGCTGCTGCTGGCGGCGGCGGCGGTGTACCTGGTGGTGGGCGACCTGGGCGAGGGCCTGCTGCTCTCGGCCTTCGCCCTGCTCACCGTCGGGCTGGTCATCTTCCAGGAGCGGCGCAGCGAGAACGCGCTGCGGGCCCTGCGGGCGCTGGGGGCGCCGCAGGCCCGCGTGCTGCGCGACGGCCGCGTGCAGCGCATCCCGGCGCGCGAGCTGGTGGTGGGCGACCTGTTCCTGCTCGGCGAGGGCGAGCGCGTGCCGGCCGACGCGCTGCTGCGCGAGGCCGCGTCGCTGACGCTGGACGAGTCCCTGCTGACCGGCGAGTCCGTGCCGGTGCGCAAGCGCGCCGAAGCGGGGGCCTTGCCGGCCACCGCGCCGCCGGCCGGCGGCGAGGACATGCCCTTCGTCTACGCTGGCACCCTGGTCGTGGCCGGCCACGGGGTGGCGCAGGCCTGCGCCATCGGCGCGGCCACCCGGGTGGGCGCGATCGGCCGCTCGCTGGCCGACATCGAGGGCGCGCCCACGCCCTTGCAGCGCAGCCTGAAGAAGCTGGTGGCGTTGCTGGGGCTGGGGGCGGTCGCGCTGAGCGCGCTCCTCGCGCTGTGGTGGGGCCTGGTGCGGGGCCAGTGGCTGCAGGGCCTGCTCTCGGGCATCGCCTCGGGCATGGCCATGCTGCCGGAGGAGTTCCCGATGGCGCTGTCGGTGTTTTTGGCGCTGGGGGCCTGGCGGCTGGCGCAGGCCCGCGTGCTGGCCCGTCGCCCCGCCGTGATCGAGGCCCTGGGAGGCACCACGGTGCTCTGCGTGGACAAGACCGGCACGCTGACCGAGAACCGCATGCGGCTGCGTCGCGTCGCGACCGCTGCGCTGGACTTCGACCTCGCGCCGCTGGCACCGGACGCGCCCCTGCCCGAGGCCGTGCATGCGCTGCTGGAGTTCGGCATGCTCGCCTCGCGCCGCAGCGGCGTGGAGCCCATGGACAACGCGATCCTCGCCCGCGGCGACGCCGCGTTCCCGGGCACCGACCACCTGCACCCCGACTGGCTCATTGCGCAGGAATACCCGCTGACACCCGAGCTGCTGGCCGTGACGCAGGCCTGGACGGACGGGGCAGGGCTGCGCACCGTGGCCGCCAAGGGCGCGCCCGAGGCCGTGCTGGACCTGTGCCACCTGCCGCCCGGCGATGTGGCCCGGGTGATGGAGCGCGTGGCCGGGCTGGCGGCGCAAGGGCTGCGCGTGATCGCTGTGGCGCGCGGCAGCACGCCCGCCGGCGCCGCCCCGGACCGCGCCCACGACCACGACTTCGAGTTCCTGGGCCTGCTCGGCTTCGAGGACCCGCTGCGCGCCACCGTGCCCGCGGCGATCGCGCAGGCGCACGGCGCCGGCATCGCCGTGGCGATGATCACCGGCGACCACGCCGCCACCGCGCTGGCCATCGCGCGCGAAGCCGGCATCGCCGTCGACGGTGGCGTGCTCACCGGCGCCGAGCTCGCGGCCATGGACGACGCGCGCCTGGCCCAGGCGGTGCGCACGGTGCGCGTGTTCGCACGCGTCACGCCGGAGCAGAAGCTGCGCCTGGTGCAGGCCTTCCAGGCCGACGGCGAGGTGGTGGCCATGACAGGCGACGGCGTCAACGATGCGCCCGCGCTCAAGGCCGCCCACATCGGCATCGCCATGGGCGTGCGCGGTACCGACGTGGCGCGCGAGGCCGCCGCCCTGGTGCTGCTGGACGAGGATTTCGACCGCATCGTGGCGGCCGTTCGCCTCGGGCGGCGCATCTTCGACAACCTGCGGCGCGTGATGGGCTACATCACGGCCATCCACGTGCCCATCGTCGGCCTCGCGCTGCTGCCCGTGTTCCTGGGCCTGCCGCCGCTGATGCTGCCGGCCCACGTGGTGCTGACCCAGATGGTGATCGACCCGCTGTGCTCGCTGGCCTTCGAGGGCGCGCCGGAAGCACCGGGCCTGATGCGCAGGCCGCCGCGGCCGGCAGGCCAGGGGCTGGTGGGCTGGCCCATGCTGCGGCGCGGTGCCGTGCAGGGCGGGCTGCTGCTGCTGGGCATCCTGGCGCTGTATGCCTTCACCCTGCACGGTGGCGGCAGCGTCGCGCTGGCGCGCACCCAGGCCATGGTGGCGCTGACGGTGGGCAACCTGGGGCTGGTCTGGCTCAACGCCAGCCAGGGGGCCGGCTGGCGTGCCGTGCTGGGCCCTGGCTACCGCGCGTTCTGGGCCGTGGGTGGACTCGCGCTGGGGGCCTTCACCCTGGCCCTCGCGCTGCCGGGCGGGCGGGCGCTGCTGGGTTTCACGCTGCCGGACGCAGCCCAGTTGGCGCTCGCCGTGGCAAGCGCCGTCGCCAGCGTTCTGCTGGCCGCCCTGGCCATGCGCTGGGTGCGAAGCTGAGCAGCGGCCCGCCCGCCCCATCGATTGCTGCCATCGGGGCGACGGCCGCGCGGCTACACTGCGGCCGTGCCCTTCAGCTTGACCGTCGACAGCAGTTCCCTGGTCCTGCACGTGCAGGCCGCGGGCCCGGCCGGCCTGATGGAGCTGGGTGGCCTGGTGGCGCTGCTGGGCGACATGACCGCGCGCGGTGGCCACAAGCTCATCCTCGCGGACCTGGGCGGCGTGCAACCGCAGCTCAGCTTCACCGAGCACCTGCAGTTCGGCACCCAGGCCTTCCATGCGCTGCGGGGCGTGCAGCGCGTGGCGGCCGTGGTGCCGCCGGGCTTCCTGGACGCGCCCGCGGCCCGCGCCGCGCAACTCGCCGGGCTGCACGTCAAGACCTTCTACGATGCCACGGAGGCCATGGCCTGGCTGCTCAAGTCGTGACGCCGCTGGCGCGCGACCTGGCCCGCATCGCCCGCTGGGCGCCGGCCAGCGATGCAGCGGGTGCGCTGCAGCCGGCCCAGCGCGCCGTGCTGGAGAGGCGCGGCTGGCTGCGCCTGTACCTGCCCGCCGGCACGGGCGGCCCGCAGATGGCCCTGCCCGAGGCCCTGCCCCTGCTGGAGGCGATCGCCGCCGCGGACGGAAGCTGCGGCTGGATGACCACCCTGTGCGCGGGCGCGAGCTGGTTCGCCGGCTTCCTGCCCGGGACGCTGGCGCTTTCGTTGGCCGCCACGCCCCGCCTGTGCCTGGCCGGCAGTGGTGCGCCCCTGGGACGCGCCGAGCCGGACGCAGGCGGCTGGCGCGTGGCGGGCGCCTGGCCCTTCGCCAGCGGTGCGCCCTGGGCCACGCATTTCACCTTGAACGCGGTGCTGCCCGGTGGCGCCGTGCGGGCCTTCGTGGTCCCGGCCGAGGCGGTGCAGCGCACCTCGCCCTGGAAGGCCATGGGCCTGCGCGCCAGTGGCACGCAGGGCTTTCTCATCGAGGGCGCCTGGGTGCCGGCCAGCCACGCCTTCGAGATCCGGCCCGAGGCGGCCACCCAGCCCGGCGCGCTGTACCGATTCCCGTTCGAAGCCTTCGCCTACGTCACCCTGGCCGCCACGCTGTCGGGCATGGCCCGGCATTTCACCGCGCTGGCGCTGCCGCTCGCCGTCGCGCGGGTGCCCGGCCTGGCCTGGCCGCAGGCCCTGGTGCAGGCCATGGACGCGGCCCGCCGTGCGTGCCTGGACGAAGTCGGCCGCGCCTGGGCCGCGCTCGAGGCGGGCGCCGCGGTGGACGCGCAGCAGGCGCAGCAGCTGCGCCTGCAGGCGCTCGCCTGGGTGGAGGCCTGCCGCGACGCGGTGGACCGCCTCTATCCGCTGTGCGGGCTGCGCGCGGCGGACCCGGCCGAGGCCCTGCACCGGGCCTGGCGCGACTTCCATACCGGCTCGCAGCATTCGCTGCTGCTGCCCGCTTGACCCAGCGCAAGCGCGGGCCAGCCCAGCCGCGCGAGGATGGCGGGATGCCCGAGACCGCTCCCAAGACCTCGCCCGCGGACGGCCCCGCGGCCATGGACCTGCCGCTGCAACTGGCCGTGGCCCGGCTGGCCAACGGCATCTCCCCGGCCTCGCTGGCGCAGGCCTGGGCCGACTGGGGCATGCACCTGGCGGTCACCCCGTCCAAGCAGGCCGAGCTGGCGGCCAGCGCGGCGCAGAAGGCGCTGGCCTGGTCGACCTTCCTCGCGCAGGCGGTGCAGGGCCACTGCGAGGACTGCGTCCACCCGGCGCCGCAGGACAAGCGCTTCGCCCGGCCGGCGTGGCACGACATGCCCTACTCGGCCCTGTCGCAGGCCTTCCTGCTGCTGGAACAGTGGTGGGGCGAGGCCACCACGGGCGTGCGCGGCGTCTCCCGCCACCACGAGGAGCTGGCGTCCTTCCTGGCCCGGCAGTGGCTGGACATGTGTTCGCCCTCGAACTTCGTCGCCACCAACCCGCAGGTGCTGCAGGAGACCGTGCGCAGCGGCGGGCTCAACCTGGCCAACGGCTTCGTCAACTGGGCGCGCGACGCGGCCGCGGTGGCGGCGGGCGGGCGTCCGCGCGGCGTCGAAGCCTTCGAGCCCGGCCGCGGCGTGGCCCTCACGCCGGGCAAGGTGGTGTTCCGCAATGCGCTGATCGAGCTGCTGCAGTACGAGCCCAGCACGCCGCAGGTGCGGCGCGAGCCGGTGCTGGTGGTGCCGTCCTGGATCATGAAGTACTACATCCTGGACCTCACGCCCGACGATTCGCTGGTGCGCTACCTGGTGGGGCAGGGCTACACCGTGTTCGCGCTGTCCTGGCGCAACCCAGGCAGCGAGCAGGCCGGGCTCTCCATGGACGACTACCTCGCGCAGGGCGTGCTCGCCGCGGTGGAGGCGGTGCAGCAGGCGGTGCCCGGCACGCCGCTGCACGCCATGGGCTACTGCCTGGGCGGCACCCTGTTGTCCATCGCCGCGGCCGTGCTCGCGCGCCGGGGCGGTCACCCCCTCAAGACCGTGAGCCTGCTGGCCGCGGAGACCGACTTCGCCGAGCCCGGGGAGCTCGGGCTCTTCATCGACGAGAGCCAGCTGGCGTTCCTGGAAGACCTGATGGCCGAGCGCGGCTACCTGGACGGGGTGCAGATGGCGGGCGCGTTCCAGCTCATCAACTCCAAGGACCTGGTGTGGTCCAAGCTGGTCCATGAGTACCTGATGGGCGCGAGTACGCCCATGACCGCGATGCGGGCCTGGAACGCGGACGCCACGCGCATGCCCATGCGCATGCATTCCGAGTACCTGCGCCGGCTCTACCTGCACAACGAGCTCGCCATGGGCCGCTACGTGGCGCTGGGCCAGCCGGTGGACCTGCACGCCATCCGCGTGCCCCTGTTCGTGCTGGGCACCGAGCGCGACCATGTCTCGCCCTGGAAGTCCGTCTACAAGATCGCCCGCAGGGTCGGCGGGCCGGTGCGCTTCGTGCTGGCTTCGGGCGGGCACAACGTGGGCATCGTAAGCCCGCCCGAGGGGCCGCTGGCCAGCCCCGAAGCCAGCTTCCGCCATGCCGAGCATGCGCCGGGCGCGGCCCCTGACGACCCGCAGGCCTGGTTCGACGCGGCGCCCGCCGAGGCCGGCTCCTGGTGGCCGCACTGGGTGCGCTGGCTGGACACGCATTCCAGCCGCGGCCGCGTCAAGGCGCGCCCGGTCCGGGGCCTGCGCGGGCCCGATGGGAAGACCGTCGCCGCGCCCGGCAGCTACGTCTTCCAGCGCTGAGTTTCCAAGGGTTGCGTCGGAGTGCGCAGGCGCGCGGGGCGCCTTAGAGTGGGGGCTTCGCGTCATGCCGGAAGCCCGACCTTGCCCCCCGACGAACCCTTAGGCCTGCAGCGCGGCCTCACCCATTACGGCGACGCCGATTTCTCGCTCTACCTGCGGCGCAGCTTCGCCCGCCAGTCCGGCCTGTCCAGCGAGATGCTCAAGCGGCCGGTGGTCGGCATCGCCCAGTCCACCAGCGGCTTCAACCCCTGCCACCGCAGCACGCCGGAACTGGTGGAGGCGATCAAGCGCGGCGTGCTGGCCGCCGGCGGCCTGCCGCTGGACTTCCCCACGATCTCGCTGGGCGAGAGCTTCCTCAACCCCACCTCCATGAAGTTCCGCAACCTCATGGCCATGGACGTGGAAGAGATGCTGCGCGCCCAGCCTATGGATGCGGTGGTGCTGGTGGGCGGCTGCGACAAGACCGTGCCGGCCCAGCTCATGGGGGCGGCCTCGGCCGACGTGCCGGCCATCCAGCTGGTGGTGGGGCCCATGCTGCCCATGCCCTGGCGCGGCGAGCGCCTGGGGGCCTGCACCGACTGCAGGCGCTTCTGGGCGCGCTTTCGCGCCGGCGAGGTCAGCGCGGCGGAGATCGAGGCGGTGGAGGGCCAGCTGGCCGTCACGGCCGGCACCTGCAGCGTGATGGGCACGGCCAGCACCATGGCCGCCATCGCCGAGGCGCTGGGCCTGTCGCTGCCGGGCACCGCGGCCATCCCGGCCGTGCACGCCGACCGCATCCGCGCCGCCGAGGCCAGCGGCCGCCGCGCCGTGGAGATGGCCCTGTCGCCCGACCCGGTGCGGCCCAGCCGGCTGATCACGCCGCAGTCGGTCGAGAACGCGCTGCGCGTGCTGCTGGCGATCGGCGGCTCGACCAACGCGCTCATCCACCTCACGGCCATCGCCGGCCGGCGCGGCATCGAGATCCCGCTGGAGCGGCTGAACGCGCTGTCCGACACCACCCCGGTGCTGGTCGACCTGAAGCCGACCGGGCAGCACTACATGGCCGACCTGCATGCGGCGGGCGGGCTGGGCGCGGTGCTGCGCGAGCTCAAGCCGCTGCTGCACCTGGACTGCCCGACCGTGGCCGGGCAGACGCTGGGCGAGCGGCTGGCGGCCGAGCCGGACTGGGTGGACCGCGGGGTGGTGCATGCCTTCGCCGATCCCATCCGTGCGCAGGGCGGGCTGGTCGCGCTGTTCGGCTCGCTCGCGCCGCGTGGCGCCATCCTCAAGCGCTCCGCCGCCGACCCGCAACTCTTCGAGCGGACCGGCCGCGCCGTGGTCTTCAGCTCCCTGGAGGACCTGGCCGCCCGCATCGACGACCCCGCCCTGGACGTGACGCCCGACGACTTCCTGGTGCTGCAGAACGCCGGGCCGACCAGCGCCGCCGCCATGCCGGAGGCGGGCTACCTGCCCATCCCGCAGAAGCTGGCGCGGGCCGGCGTGAAGGACATGGTGCGCATCTCGGACGCGCGCATGAGCGGCACGGCCTACGGCACCATCGTGCTGCACGTCGCGCCCGAGTCCGCCGTGGGGGGGCCGCTGGGCCTGGTGCGCAACGGCGACCGCATCCGCCTGTCGGTGGCCGGGCGTCGCATCGACCTGCTGGTGGACGAGGCCGAACTGGCGGCGCGCCGCGCGGCCCAGCCGCCCGCGCCGCCGCCGCCCGCGCGCGGCTACGCGCGGCTGTACCAGCAGTCCATGCTGCAGGCCGATGCCGGCTGCGACTTCGACTTCCTGCGCCCGCCGGCGCAGCCCTGAAATCTTTTTTGCCGAGGCCTGCCATGAGCGACAGCCCGACCCCGCTGGACCCCGCCACCCGTGCCACCCTGGAGGGCATCAGCACGGCCACCATCACCACCCTGCTGTTGAAGAAGGGCCTGCGCCAGGTCTGGATCCGCGGCTCGCGGCCCCTGCACGGCGGCAGCCCGCGCGTCGCCGGGCGGGCCTTCACGCTGCGCTTCATCCCGGCGCGCGAGGACCTGGCCTCGCCCGCGGCCTGGGCCTCGCCGCGCTCCACCCGTGCCGCGGTCGAGGCCATGCCCGAGGGCTGCATCGCAGTGGCGGATGCCGCGGGGGGCGTCACCGACGCCGGCATCTTCGGCGACATCCTCTGCGCCCGCATGGCGCAGCGCCGCGTGGCCGGGCTGATCACCGACGGCGTGATCCGCGACATCAACGGCGTGCGCGACACCGGCCTGCGCGTGTGGTGCCAGGGCACGGCCGCCCCCTCGTCGGCCACCGGCATGATTTTCGTGAACTGGCAGGAGCCGGTCGGCTGCGGCGGTGTCGCGATCTACCCCGGCGATGTGATCGTGGCCGACGACGACGGGGCCGTGGTCATCCCCGAGGCCCTGCTGCCCGAGGTGCTTGCCGCCGGCCCGGGCCAGGAGAAGCTGGAGGCCTGGATCATGGAGCAGGTGCGCCTGGGCCACCCGCTGCCCGGGCTGTATCCTGCCAACGAGGCCACGCTGGCACGCTTTCGCGCCGAGACCGGCGGCTGAACGCGGCGGCCCGCTGGCGCGTTCGTCCCTGTTCCGATCCGTCCACCGTATTCCAAGGAGATTCCCATGCCCACCCTTCGCGTCGAGATGCTGGAGGGCCGCACGCCCGAGCAGAAGCGCGCGCTCGTGCAGGCGCTCACCCAGGCCGTGGTCGACACGCTGGGGTCCAAGCCCGAATCGGTGGACGTGCTGCTCTACGACATCCCGCGCGCCCACTGGGCGACCGGCGGGGAACTCTGGTCGGAGAAGCGGCCGGGTTGACGCGCGGGCCTCGCTGCCCCGCAGCGCGCCCATCGCCAGGCGCGCCCGCGCTCAGGTGAATTCGCCAGCCAGCAGCGCCGTGTGCATGCGCTTGGCCAGGATGTTGCCCAGCCACAGCAGCAGGGCGACCGCGACGTCGGGATGCCGGGCGGCCACGGCCTCGAACTTGTCCAGGGTGAGGCACCAGGCCACACCCGTGCGGGTGGGCGTGACGGTCGCGCTGCGTGTCGCACCCGAGAAGAAGGTGCCTTCGCCCACCACGCTGCCGACGTCCAGCGTCGCCAGCACGTGGGTGCGGGCGGACACCTCCAGTTCGCCTTCGGCCAGGAAGTAGACCTCGCGTTCGCTCTCGCCCTGGCGGATCAGCGGATCGCCGGCGCGCAGAAAGCGTACCTGCAGGAAGGGCTGGAGCTTGAGCCACTGCTCCCGGTCCAGCGGGGCGGCCAGCAGTCCCCCGTGGGCCCTGGCTTCCAGCGCTCCCATTAGGTGGTCGACATTCACGAGAGGGCTCCTCGTCCCCGAGCGGGGGGTACTACCTTATGTTACATCTGCCATGGATGGGCAGGCAATGCGCCGGCAGGGCGGGGCGCGAGGCTCCCGTGTCGGGCAGGGTGGATGCGGGCCGTGCCATCATCGGGGCATGCCACGTCTACAAGGAGCCACCATGGAACATCCCGAGAACGAAACCGCGCCCTCCACGGCCGAGCCGCGCAATTCCTTCCTCGAAGAAAAGGCCTTCAAGTCCCGCACCGTGCTGGTGTTCGGCGAGATCTCGGACAAGTCCGCCGCCGACATCGTGCGCCGCATCGTTGCCCTGGACGCCGACTCGCCCGCACCCATCGACATGCTGGTGAGCTCGCCCGGCGGCCACCTGGAGTCCGGGGACGCGATCCACGACATGCTGCGTTTCATCACCGCGCCCGTGAACATGATCGGCACCGGCTGGGTGGGCAGCGCCGCCACCCACATGTACCTGGCCGTCCCGCGCGAGCGCCGCTATTGCACGCCCAACACCCGCTTCCTGATCCACCAGCCCAGCGGTGGGGCGGGTGGTCAGGCGACGGACATCGCGATCCATGCCCAGGAAATCATCAAGGCGCGCGAGCGGGTGGCTCGCACCATCGCCCGCGAGACCGGCAAGCCGCTGGACACGGTGCTGCAGGACATCGAGCGTGACCGCTGGCTGTCGGCGGAAGAAGCGATCGAGTACGGCCTGGTGGGTCGCATCATCCAGAGCAAGACCGAACTCAAGCGCTGACACGCTGGACGGGGCTGCCGTCGCAGGCGCTGTGGGGTCATCCTCTTCTTACCCCTTGCCCCTGAGAGACCGCCCCCACACCAGGGGGCGGACGCCGATACCCGGCGGCGGCTTCGAAGTTTTTTTCGGCGGAGTGTGGAAAGCGCGAAATCAAGCGTGCTATAGTCGCGGGCTCCGCTGAACACAGCACTGCGGCTTGCGAAGGCAGGTGGCAGGCAGACCCCGAAAGGGGTCTGCGGCGAGTGAAGCCGGGATGGTGCGATGCAAGTTGCGCTGCTTCGGTAGGGTGGAAAAAAAGTCTGGGGATGTCTTGAGGAACTGCTGAAAAGCGGTATAGAATTCAAGGCTTCGCTGACAAGACAAGGCGGCGGTTTCCTACAGGAAAAAAGATGCTGAGTCAAGTTGGTAGAAACCCTAGAGTTTGACAGGTCTTCATAAAAACTGTCATAATTCAAGGCTTCGCTGATCGCAGCGAGGTTCGCAGAAAGAAGGCGCTGGGCGCTTTTGGACTGCAGGTTCGTTAACAACATACAGCCGATAAGCGTGGGCGTTTGAAGGCGATTGCCAAGTTCTTCGGAACTAGGTCGCAAGACCTTTA
>NZ_JADDOJ010000112.1 GCF_015159745.1 Ramlibacter aquaticus
CCCGGGCGCACCACGGCCGGTGCCTGCTGTTGGGGCCGCCGCCAACGCATAGGCGCCGAGCCGGGGCTCGCTGCGCGTCGCCCGCTGGCCTGAAACTTCCATCCTTCTTCGGCGCGCCGGCCACGGAGAAACTGGCGCAGCGCCCCCACCGGGCCGGCCCACCACGGCCCCTGCCTGCTGTTGGGGCCGCCGGCTGACGGCCACGGCGCTGGGCCCAGGCCGCGCGCGCCTGGGCTTGGATGAGAACGTGGCGCTTGTGCACCAGCAGCCGAAGAGGCATGGAAGCATTGCCGCCCGCCCGATGGGCCTTGCCATGCCGTCAGCCGGCGGCCCCAACAGCAGGCAAGGGCCGTGGTGCGCCCGGGTGTGGGCGACGCACCGCCTGTTTCTCCGTGGCCGGCGCGCGAAGCAGGATGGGGGTTCGATCCCAGCGGGCGACGCGCAGCGAGGCCACGGCTCGGCGCTTGTCGGCCGGCCGGCGGCCCCAACAGCAGGCACCGGCCGTGGTGCGCCCGGGTGGGGGCGACGCATCGCCTGTTTCTCCGTGGCCGGAGAAAGGCAGCAACATGGGTTTTGGGCTCCCTCTCGCCCCACTGGGACGAGAGGGCGGGGGGAGAGTGAGGTGGCCGCCGGCAGGGCATCCGCCGCCCGCAGGGCACGCAGCGCGCACTGAAGCTCATCCGCCCGCCCGAAACGCCCATTGATGGGCGTACACTGACCCCATGGCCAGTGTGCCGCCCCTCCTCCCCCTGTCGCGCCGCAAGCGCTTCATCACGCGCCTGCACCACTGCGGCCCGCCGGGACTGGACTGAACGCCTCGCGCTTCGTCCAACTCCCGGAGACTTCCTTGCCCCTCTCACCCTTCCGTCCACGCCTGCTGGACGCCGTTCGCGGCTACGACCGCGAGCGTTTCGTGCGCGACCTCGGCGCCGGCCTCACCGTCGGCATCGTCGCGCTGCCCCTGGCCATGGCTTTTGCCATCGCCTCCGGCCTGCAACCCGGCGCCGGGCTGTGGACCGCCATCATCGCCGGCCTGGTGATCGCCATGCTGGGCGGCTCCAACGTGCAGATCGGCGGCCCGGCCGGGGCCTTCATCGTCATCGTCTACGGCATCCTCGAACGCTACGGCCTGGCCAACCTGATCATCGCCACCGCCTGCGCCGGCGTGCTGCTGTTCGTGCTCGGGCTGCTGCGCCTGGGGCGGCTGGTGCGCTACGTGCCGGTCAGCATCGTGATCGGCTTCACCAACGGTATCGCGGTGCTGATCGCCGTCTCGCAGGTCAAGGACTGGCTGGGCCTGCAGGTGCCCAAAATGCCGGCCGACTTCTTCTCGCAGCTGCGCGTGATCGCCAGCCACATCGACACCCTCAACCCCTACGCCTTCGGCCTGGGCATCGCCGCCGTCGCCGGGCTGTTCGTGTGGCCGCGGCTGTGGCATGCGAAATCGCCGGTGCGGCAGGTGCTGCAGCTGCCTGGCATGCAGGAAGCGTCCGAGGTCGGTGCCCGCATCCCCGGCCCGGTGGTGGCACTGGTGACGCTGTCCTGGCTGGCCTGGTGGCTGCACTGGCCCGTGGCCACCATAGGCTCGCGCTTCGGCGAGATCCCCCAGGGCCTGCCCGGCTTCGTGCTGCCCGATTTTTCCTGGCCCACGGTGAAGCTGCTGGTCGCGCCCACGGTGACCATCGCCCTGCTGGGCGCGGTGGAGTCGCTGCTGTGCGCGCGCGTGGCCGACCAGGTCAGCGGCCTGCCCCGGCACGACCCCAACCAGGAGCTGATGGCCCAGGGCATCGCCAACTTCATCGTGCCCTTCTTCGGCGGCATGCCGGCCACCGGCACCATCGCGCGCACCGTGACCAACGTGCGCTCCGGCGGCAGCACGCCGGTCGCCGGCATCGTGCACGCGATCACGCTGGCCCTGGTGGTGCTGCTGGCCGGGCCGCTGGCCTTCCACGTGCCGCTGGCCGTGCTGGCCGGCATCCTGCTCTTCGTGGCCTGGAACATGGGCGAGTGGAAGGAGTTCGCCCACCTGCGCCGCTACAGCCACCACTACCGCCTGCTGATGCTGGGCACCTTCGCGCTGACGGTGGTGTTCGACCTCACGGTGGCGGTGCAGGTCGGCCTGGTGGCGGCCTGCGCGCTCTTCATCCGCAAGATGAGCGGGCTGTTCCGGGTCGAGCCCGCGCCCCCCACGGACGAGGCCACGCTGCGCTTCCGCCTCTACGGCTCGCTGTTCTTCGGCGCCGTGGCCAAGCTGGACGCCGTCGTCGACGCGGTGGAATCCGCGCCCGGCACGCCGGCCGTGCTGCTGGACGCGCTGCAGCTGGTGCACCTGGACACCTCGGGGCTGGACGCGCTGCGCCAGCTGCACAAGGCGGTGCTCGCCCGCGGCGGCAGCCTGCGCCTGGACCACCTGCAGCCGCAGCCGCAGGAGGTGATCGAGCAGTCGGGCTTCGCCGACGAGCTGGCGCAGCACCGCGTTTCGCTGGAAGTGGGGGCTTGAGCCCGGCGGTAAAATGCCGCTCCAAAGGCCTACACCACCATGTCCCTCCTGCAGCGCATCATCCGCCGTCCCGACTACCAGTCCGAGATCACCCAGTTCATCGAGGGCCTGAAGTCGCAGAAGCCGGACCTGGAAGCGCAGCAACGCGCCGGGCGCGCGCTGCTGTGGGACAAGAACGTGAACCGCGAGGCCTGGGACGAGTTCCGGGCCGCGCAGCTGCGGCAGAAGGCCTACGTCTACCAGACGTCCTCCGAGCAGTAAGCCGCGATGACCCAGCCGCCCGCCGGTGAGCCCACCCTGCCGGATGCGGCGGGCCCGGCCCTGGAGTCCATGCCCGAGGTGGTGGACCAGGTGGCCCTGGCGCGGCTCTACGGCGAACCGCTGTTCGCCCTGCCGAACGACCTCTACATCCCGCCGGACGCGCTGGAGATCTTCCTCGAGGCCTTCGAGGGCCCGCTGGACCTGCTGCTCTACCTGATCCGCAAGCAGAACTTCAACATCCTCGACATCCCCATGGCGGCGGTGACGCGCCAGTACCTGGTGTACGTGGACGAGATCCGTGCGCGCAACCTGGAGCTGGCGGCCGAGTACCTGCTGATGGCGGCGATGCTCATCGAGATCAAGTCGCGCATGCTGCTGCCGCCGCGCAAGACGGCCGAGGGCGAGGAGGCCGAGGACCCGCGGGCCGAGCTGGTGCGCCGCCTGCTCGAATACGAGCAGATGAAGCTGGCCGCAGCCCGCCTGAACGCAGTGCCCCAGGTGGGCCGGGACGTGCTGCGGGCGCAGGTCTACATCGAGCAGTCGCTGCAGCCGCGCTTCCCCGAGGTCGTCGTGGGCGACCTGCAGGAGGCCTGGCGCGACATCCTGCGCCGGGCCAAGCTGGTGCAGCACCACAAGATCAGCCGCGAGGAGCTCTCGGTGCGCGAGCACATGAGCCTGGTGCTGCGCAAGCTGCAGGGCCGCAAGTTCGTCGAGTTCGAGCACCTCTTCGACCTGACGCGCGGCACGCCCGTGCTGGTCGTCACCTTCATCGCCCTGCTGGAGCTCGCCAAGGAATCCCTGGTCGAGGTGACGCAGGCCGAGGCCTATGCCCCCATCTATGTCCGCCTGGCCTACCAGCCGGCCTGAACACCACTTCGCATGAGCAGCATCCGCGACTTCGACGTCGTCATCGTCGGCAGCGGCCTCGCCGGCCTCTCGGCCGCGATGCACCTGGCCCCCACGCACCGCGTGGCCGTCCTCACCAAGCGCGCCATGAGCGACGGCTCCAGCGGCTGGGCCCAGGGTGGCATCGCCGCCGTGATGGGGCAGGGCGACACCTTCGATTCCCACGTGGACGACACCCTGGTCGCCGGGGCCGGGCTGTCACAGCTCGACGCCACGCGCTTCGTCGTCGAGCACGCGCCCGAGAGCATCGAGTGGCTGGTCCAGCTGGGCGTGCCCTTCTCGCAGGAGGACGGCCACCTGCACCTCACGCGCGAGGGCGGCCACAGCGCGCGCCGCATCGTGCACGTCACCGACGCCACCGGCGCGGCGGTGCAGCGCACCCTGATCGAGCATGTGCGGCGCACGCCCAACATCACGGTGCTGGAAGACTTCATGCTGGTCGACCTGATCACCAGCCGCAAGCTGGGCCTGTCCGGCGCGGACGAGCCCAACGCCTGCCTGGGCCTGTATGCGCTGGACGAGAAGGCCGACGAGGTCGTCACCTTCCGCGCGCCGCAGGTGATCCTGGCGACGGGCGGCGCGGGCAAGGTCTACCTCTACACCACCAACCCCGACACGGCCACCGGCGACGGCATCGCCGCCGCCTGGCGTGCCGGCTGCCGGGTGACGAACATGGAGTTCATCCAGTTCCACCCGACCTGCCTGTACCACCCGCACGTCAAGAGCTTCCTCATCACCGAGGCGGTGCGTGGCGAGGGCGGCCGGCTGCTGCTGCCCGACGGCACGCGCTTCATGCCGCGCCATGATCCGCGGGCCGAGCTGGCGCCGCGCGACGTGGTGGCCCGCGCCATCGACTTCGAGATGAAGAAGCACGGCCTGGACTGCGTCTACCTGGACATCTCGCACCAGCCGGCGGAATTCATCCGCGAGCACTTCCCCAACATCCACGCACGCTGCCTGGAGCTGGGCATCGACATCACGCGCCAGCCCATCCCGGTGGTGCCGGCGGCGCACTACACCTGCGGCGGCATCCATTCCGACCTCGCGGGCCGCACCGACATCGCCGGCCTGCACGCGATCGGCGAGACGGCGTACACCGGCCTGCACGGCGCCAACCGGCTGGCCAGCAATTCGCTGGTGGAGTGCATGGTGTTCGCCCGGTCCGCCGCGCGCGACATCCTGGCGGACCCGCGCCCCGTGCCGCCGGCGCTGCCCGCCTGGGACGAGAGCCAGGTCACCGACGCTGACGAGTCGGTCGTGATCTCGCACAACTGGGACGAGCTGCGCCGCTTCATGTGGGACTACGTGGGCATAGTCCGCACCAACAAGCGCCTGGAGCGGGCCGCACACCGCATCCGCCTGCTGCAGGAGGAGATCCAGGAGTTCTACGCCAATTTCCACGTGTTCCGCGACCTGCTGGAACTGCGCAACCTGGTCACCGTGGCCGACCTGATCGTGCGCTCGGCCCAGGCCCGGCACGAAAGCCGGGGCCTGCATTTCAGCCGCGACTACCCGGAGATGCTGCCGCAGGCGGTGCCGACCACGCTCACGCCCTGAGGCCGTCCTCGGGCGCGGGTACGCCGGCCGATGGCGCGTCAGGCGTTCAGGCCAGGCCGTCCTCGTGGCGCGGGAGCCGGTCCGTGATCTCGTGCCAGGGCGCCTTGGAGGCGACGTGCACGTGGCAGGCCGGACGGGCCCCCGGGTCGTCGTCCAGTGCGCCCAGCGCCAGGCCCAGCACCCCCGGCTCGTCGTCGAAGCGGCTCACCAGGCTGGAGCCGCACACGGAACAGAAGCCGCGGTGGGTGCCGGGCGAGGACTCGAAGTAGCGCACCAGCGCTTCCCCGCGCGTCCAGTGGAGCTCTGCCGCCTTCACCGCGCCGCGGGCCCTGAACGCGGTGCCATGGGCTTTGCGGCACATCCGGCAGTGGCAGTACAGCAGGCCCGTGACCTCACCGGAGATCTCGAAGGCGACACCTTGGCAGAGGCAGGATCCGCGAAGCATGGCACTCCCTGGTGAGATGTTGGAACAGGCCCGTGCGGCGGGGCCGCCGGCATGGCGCCGGCCCGCACCGCGCGGCGCCCCGGCAGCTCAGGGCAGCACGGCCCCGGCCACGGAACCCACGGCCTTGGCGGTGCCCACCGCGGCATCCACGGCCAGGCCAGCGCCCGTGGCAGCGACGCCCACCGTGGTGGTGGCGACGCTCACCACGGCGCAGCCGCACAGCGCGGCGCCCAGCAGGACGGCCGCGGCGCCGCGAACGAGAAGAAGGTGAAGGGCGGGGCGAGACAAACGGCGGGCCATGGTGTGCAGGTCTGGAGTCAGACTTGATTCTAGACAGCGTATGTAAAGACTCACTGACCCCCAGACTCCGGCACCCGGCCTCACCGCGCGATCAACGCACCCGCATGCCCGGCTTGGCGCCCGGCCAGGGGTTGAGCACGTAGATGCCGCCGGCCTTGTCGTCGGCGTCGCTGGCCGCCAGCACCATGCCTTCGCTGACGCCGAACTTCATCTTGCGCGGCGCGAGGTTGGCCACCATCACGGTGAGCTTGCCCTTCAGGTCCTCGGGCTGGTAGGCCGAGGCGATGCCGCTGAAGACATTGCGGGTGCGGCCTTCGCCCACGTCCAGGGTGAGCCGCAGCAGCTTGGTCGAGCCTTCGACCTTCTCGCAGTCCACGATCTGCGCGATCCGCAGGTCGACCCGGGTGAAGTCGTCGATGGTGATGGTGGGCGCGATCGCCTCGCCGCCCGGCAGGGCAGGCTCGGCCGCGGCGGGCGCGGCCTCGGCGGGCGGCTCGAAGAGTGCGTCCACCTGCTTCATGTCCACGCGCTGCATCAGGTGCTTGTACTCGCCGACCTGGTGGCCTTCGCCCAGCGGCAGCGCCGCGTTGTCCCAGTCCAGCGGGCTGCATTGCAGGAAGGCCTCGGCGTGCGTGGCCAGCTCGGGCAGCACGGGCTTGAGGCAGGCGGTCATCACCTTGAAGGCCTCGATGCACTCGGAGCACACGCGCGCCGCCTCGTCGCCCTTGCCGTCCTTGACCAGCTTCCAGGGCGCGGCGCCGTCGAAGCGCAGGTTCACCTCGTCGGCGAAGGCCATGATCTCGCGCACCGCCTTGCCGTACTCGCGGGCCTCGTACAGGTGGCGGATGCTGTCCACCAGGCGCGCGGCGTTCAGCGCGGCCAGGTCCGAGCTCACCAGCTTGCCGCCGGGGATGAACTTCACCGCGCGGCTGGCGATGTTCACGTACTTGCCGATCAGGTCGGCATTGACGCGGGCGACGAAATCGTCAGGGTTGAAGTCGATGTCCTCGACCTTGCCGTTGAGCTTGGCCGCGATGTAGTAGCGCAGCCACTCCGGGTTCATGCCCAGCGCCAGGTAGCGCAGCGGGTCGATGCCGGTGCCGCGGCTCTTGCTCATCTTTTCGCCGCTGACGGTGATGAAGCCGTGCACGTTCACCGCCTGCGGCACCTTGCGGCCCGAGAACTGCAGCATCGCCGGCCAGAACAGGGTGTGGAAGTACACGATGTCCTTGCCGATGAAGTGCACCTGCTCCACCCCGGGGTCGGCCATGAAGTCGTCGAAGGACTGGGCGGTGCGCGAGGGCGTGTGCCAGTGCTCGCGGGCCTGCCCCTTGTCGAAGTGGTTCTTCAGGCTGGCCAGGTAGCCGATGGGCGCGTCCAGCCAGACGTAGAAGTACTTGCCCGGCGCGTCCGGGATCTCGATCCCGAAGTAGGGCGCGTCGCGGCTGATGTCCCAGTCGGCCATGCCGGCCTCGAACCATTCGCCCGCCTTCTTCGCCACCTCGGACTGCAGCTTGCCGTCCTGCGTCCAGGCCTTGAGGAAGTCGACCACGCGCGGCTCGGAGAGCTTGAAGAAGAAGTGCTCGGAGCTGCGCAGCTCGGGCGTGGCGCCCGTCAGCGTGGAATACGGGTTGATGAGGTCGGTGGGCGAATAGACGCTGCTGCACACCTCGCAGGAATCGCCGTACTGGTCCTTGGCGTGGCAGGTGGGGCACTCGCCCTTGATGTAGCGGTCGGGCAGGAACATGCCCTTGACCGGGTCGTAGAACTGCTCGATGGTGCGCGTGGCGATCAGGCCCGCGTCCTTCAGGCTGCGGTAGATGCCCTGGGCGAGCGCGGTGTTCTCCGGGCTGTCCGTCGAGTGCCAGTTGTCGAAGCGGATGTGGAAGCCGTCCAGGTACTGCTTGCGGCCCGCGGCGATGCCCGCCACGAACTGCTGGGGCGTCACGCCCGCCTTCTCGGCCGCGATCATGATGGGCGCGCCGTGGGCGTCGTCGGCACCCACGAAGTGCACCATGTGGCCGTGCATTCGCTGGGACCGCACCCAGATGTCGGCCTGGATGTACTCCATGATGTGGCCGATGTGGAACTTGCCGTTGGCGTACGGCAGGGCGGTGGTGACGAAAAGCTTGCGCTGCGGCATGGTGTTTCTCGGGGGCAACCCACCATTTTAGGGCCAGTCGTTACACTCCCCTGCGAGAGCAGGATTCACCATGACCCCCACCCCAGAACAACTCATGCAGGCGCTCGCCAGCGTCGTCGACCCCAACACCGGCAAGGATTTCGTCAGCACGAAACAGCTCAGGAACCTGCAGGTGCAGGGCGGGGAGGTGGCCTTCGACATCGAGCTCGGCTACCCCGCCAGGAGCCAGGTGCCCGCGCTGCGCAGCGCCCTGGTGGCCGCGGCCCGCGAGGTGGCCGGCGTGCAGAACGTGTCGGCCAACATCGGCTGGAAGGTCACCGCCCACGCGGTGCAGCGCGGCGTCGCGCTGATGCCCAACGTGAAGAACATCGTGGCCGTGGCCTCGGGCAAGGGCGGCGTGGGCAAGAGCACCACTGCCGTCAACCTGGCGCTGGCGCTGGCGGCCGAGGGCGCGAGCGTGGGCCTGCTGGACGCGGACATCTACGGCCCCAGCCAGCCCATGATGATGGGCATAGACGCCCGCCCCGAGAGCGAGGACGGCAAGACCATGGAGCCGCTGGAGAACTACGGCGTGCAGGTCATGTCCATCGGCTTCCTGGTGAACCCGGACGAAGCCATGATTTGGCGCGGCCCCATGGCCACCCAGGCGCTGGAGCAGCTGCTGCGCCAGACCAACTGGCGCGACCTGGACTACCTCATCGTCGACCTGCCTCCCGGCACCGGCGACATCCAGCTCACGCTGTCGCAGCGCGTGCCCATGACGGGCGCCGTCATCGTCACCACGCCGCAGGACATCGCGCTGCTGGACGCGCAGAAGGGCATCCGCATGTTCGAGAAGGTGGGCGTGCCCATCCTCGGCATCGTGGAGAACATGGCGGTGCACGTGTGCTCCAACTGCGGCCATGCCGAGCACATCTTCGGCGAGGGCGGCGGCCAGAAGCTGGCTGCGCAGTGGAACGCGGACTACCTGGGCGGCCTGCCGCTGGACATCCGCATCCGCCAGCAGGCCGACACCGGCAAGCCCACCGTGGTGGCCGACCCCGACGGCGAGGTGGCCGGCATCTACAAGGCGGTGGCGCGCCAGGTGGCGGTCAAGATCGCCGCCAAGGCCAAGGACTTTTCCTCGAAGTTCCCCACCATCCAGGTCTCCAAGGACACCTGATCGCCGGGCCGCGGGGAGGCGCCGCGGCGGCGTGCGATCATCGCCGGCGTGAACCTGCTCTCCTCCCTGCGCTACCTGGTGGCGCTGAGCGAACACCGGCACTTCGGCCGGGCCGCCGCCGCCTGCCACATCACGCAGCCCGCCCTGTCCAACGCGATCCGCGCGCTGGAGCAGGAGTTCGGCGTCGTCATCGTCAAGCGCGGGCGCTCCTACGGCGGGCTCACGCCCGAGGGTGAGCGCGTGCTGGCCGCCGCGCAGCGCATGGTGCACGAGCAGAACCTGCTGCAGCAGGAGCTGGGCAGCGAGACGCACCGGCCGCGCGGGCCCTTGCGCATGGGCGCGGTGCCCACGGCCATCCCGGTGCTGGCGCGCTTCGCCGCCATGCTCCAGGCCCGCCATCCGGGCATCGTGCCGGCCGTGCTCACGCTGAGCTCGCAGGAGCTGGAGACCGGCCTGGAGACGCTGTCGCTGGACCTGGCCCTGGGCTACACCGAGCGCATGAAGCTCACCCCGCGCGCGCAGCTCACGGCCTGGCCGCAGTACGTGGAGCACTACTTCCTGCTTCGCCGGGCCGAGAAGCCGCACCCGGACGGCCTGCGCATCGGGCCCCGGCTGCGCTGGAAGGACGCCGCGGCGTACCCGCTCGCGCTGCTGACGCCGGAAATGCACAACCGCACCATCATCGACAGCGCTTTCGTGACGGCGGGCACGCCCGTCAAGCCGGTGATCGAGACCAACTCCATCCTGTCGCTCGCGCTCAGCGTGGTCGAGGGCCAGGTGTGCAGCGTGATGCCGGGCGCGCTGGTGGGCACCGTGCGCGGCTACCGCGAACTGGAGGCGCTGCCCCTGGTGTCGCCGGACGTGCGCACGCCCATCGGCTTCATGGCGCAGGCCGCGGTGCGCTCCTCGCGCGCCATGGAGGCCGCCATCACGCTGGCGACGGACGCGGCCTGGCTGCGCCACGCGGCGGCGCACTCGGGCCTGCTGTCGGCCTGAGGCCGGTCCACGGCAGGCGCCCGGGCCTCACCAGCCCTTGGCGTCCAGCAGCTCCTTGACCTTCTGCGCCACCAGCACCGAGCCGTCGTTGTTCAGGTGGATGATGTCGAAGCGCAGCGAACTGGGCACCAGGTCCATCTGGTGGTCCAGCACGTCCTGCGGCAGCGCCGGGTTGTACTGGCTGACCAGGTAGCTGCGGATGTCGTAGTAATTGTCGGGATAGAGCTTCGCCAGGTCCTGGTTCAGCTGCAGGATGTCGGCGTAGGCGATGCCGCCCGGCTCGCCGTCCGTGTTGGCCACGTTCACCACCGACAGCACGTAGAAGCGGTCGTTGCCCGGGGCGAGGGCGGCGATCGAGGCGGCGATGTCGGCCTTGACCTGGTCCGGCTCCGTCGGGTTGTTGGCGCCGTACCAGAAGATGCTGATCCAGTCGCGGTGGTCGGTGTCGGCCGTCTCGCGCGCGGCGATCTGGGTCGAGGTTTCGCCGACCACGCCGCCGTTGTAGACCTCGCGCGCGCCCACCAGCAGCTGGAGGTTGGCCGCGAAGGGCGGCGTCAGCGAGTCGCCCCAGCAGGCGATGTCCGGCGAGAGCACGGCGGCCTGGGGCGCCGGCGTAGGGGCCGGCGGTGGCACAGGGGC
>NZ_JADDOJ010000113.1 GCF_015159745.1 Ramlibacter aquaticus
ACCCCGGCCCCTGCGCAGGCCGGGGCGTCCGCGGACGCCCCGGCCGCAGCCGCCGGGCCCCAGCGCTGCGGCCTGGTGGCCATCGTCGGCAAGCCCAACGTGGGCAAGTCCACGCTGCTGAACGCCCTGGTCGGCCAGAAGATCAGCATCACCTCGCGCAAGGCGCAGACCACGCGCCACCGCATCACCGGCATTCGCACCGAGGGCGCGACGCAGTTCGTCTTCGCCGACACGCCGGGCTTCCAGACCCGCCATTCCACCGCGCTGAACAAGTCGCTGAACAAGGCCGTGATGGGCACCATCGGCGACGTGGACGTGGTGATGCTGGTGGTGGAGGCCGGCCGATTCACTCCGGCCGATGCCAAGGTGCTGGGCCTGCTCAAGCCGGGCATCCCGGTGGTGCTGGTGGCCAACAAGCTGGACGAGGTGGGACGCCGCGCCGAACTCGCGCCCTGGCTGCAGGAGGTTGCGGCCAAGGCGCAGTTCGCCGAGATCGTGCCCATGTCGGCCAAGAACCCCAAGGACGTGCAGCGCGTCTTCGGCATCCTCGAGAAGTACCTGCCCGAGCAGCCCTGGTTCTACGGCGAGGACGAGCTCACCGACCGCAGCGAGAAATTCCTGGCTGGCGAGACGGTGCGCGAGAAGCTGTTCCGCTTCACCGGCGACGAACTGCCCTACACCTCCACCGTGGTCATCGACAAGTTCGAGGAGGAGCCCAGCCCCAAGTTCGGCCGCATGGTGCGCATCGCCGCCACCATCGTGGTCGAGCGCGACGGCCACAAGGCCATGGTGATCGGCGAGAAGGGCGAGCGGCTCAAGCGCATCGGCATGGAGGCGCGCCAGGAGCTGGAGAAGCTCATGGACTGCAAGGTCTTCCTCGAGGTCTGGGTCAAGGTCCGATCCGGCTGGGCCGACGACGAGGCGAGGGTGCGCAGCTTCGGCTACGAATGAAGAGGGCGGGCCGGCCATGGTGACGCGCCGCACGGCCGAGGAGCCGGCCTACGTCCTGCACCGCTACGACTGGAGCGAGTCCAGCCTGATCCTGGAGGTGTTCACCCGCGAACACGGGCGCATCGCCCTGGTTGCCAAGGGCGCCAAGCGGCCCAGCTCCAACTTCCGCCCGGTGCTGCTGCCCATGCAGCCGCTGCGCGTCGCCTTCGGCGGCGATGCCGAGATCCGCACCCTGAAGTCGGCCGAATGGGCCGGCGGCCAGATGATGCCCACCGGCGAGGCGCTGCTCTCGGGCTACCACCTGAACGAGTTGCTGCTGCGCCTGCTGGCGCGTGACGACCCGCACCCCCGCCTCTTCGACGCCTACGCGGAAGCGGTGCGCGTGCTGGGGTCGGGGCAGGGCCAGGCCGAACCCTCGCTGCGCGATGCGATGGAGCCGGCGCTGCGGGCCTTCGAGCTCATCCTGCTGCGCGAGGTGGGCGTGCTGCCCGCCCTGGACAGCCAGACCCTGACCCTGGCGCCGCTGCAGCCGGACGGCACCTATGCGCTGCTGCCGGAGGCGGGGCTGATCGCGGTCACGCCCGAGGAGGGCCGCCCCTGGCTCTCGGGCGGCGAGTGGCTCGCGCTGGAGCAGGCCCTGGCCGACCCGGCGCCCTTCGTCGCCACGCTGCGCCAGGCGGCGCACAGCATGCCTGGCCTCAAGGCCTTGCTGCGGCCGCTGCTGCACTACCATTGCGGCGTGAACACGCTGCGCACCCGGCAGCTGATGATCGACCTGCACCACCTATGAACTCCCGCACCGCGCTCTCCGTCAACCTCAACAAGGTCGCACTGGTGCGCAACACCCGCCACCTGGGCATCCCCAGCGTGACCCGCGCCGCCGCCCTGTGCCTGGGCGCCGGGGCGCAGGGCATCACGGTGCACCCGCGCCCGGATGCCCGCCACATCCGCGCCGACGACGTGCATGCGCTGCACGCGCAGCTCGCGCAGGAATGGCCGCAGGCCGAGTTCAACATCGAGGGCAACCCCTTCCACAACCTGATGGACTTCGTGCGGCGGCTGCGTCCGCAGCAGGCCACCTTCGTGCCCGACAGCGAAGGCCAGTTCACCAGCGACCACGGCTGGAGCTTCCCCGAGGACCTGCAGCGGCTGCGGCCGCTGGTCGCCGAGACGCGCGAGCATGGCGTGCGCGTGAGCCTGTTCATGGACCCGGTGCCCGAGGCCATGGCCCATGCCCGGGCCGTGGGGGCCGACCGCGTGGAGCTCTACACCGAGGGCTACGCGCGCGCCTTCGGAACGCCCCGGCAGGAGGCGGTGCTGCGCCAGTACGCGCTGGCCGCGCAGGCGGCGCTGGACGCGGGCCTGGCCGTGAACGCCGGCCACGACCTGAACCGCGAGAACCTCACGCTGTTCCTGGCCACGGTGCCCGGCGTGAGCGAGGTCTCCATCGGCCATGCCTTCATCGCCGACGCGCTGGAGCTGGGCTACGCGGCCGCCACCCGCGCCTACCTGGACTGCATCGCCCGGGCCTTCCCATGATCGTGGGCATAGGCACGGACATCTGCGACGTGCGGCGCATCCGGGCCTCGTACGAGCGCCACGGCGAGCGCTTCCTGGACCGCGTGCTGGCCGAGGGTGAGCGCCGCGTGTGGCGGGCCCGCAGCGCCCGCTGGCCGGACCGCGGCCTGCGCTTCCTGGCGACGCGCTTCTCGGCCAAGGAGGCCTTCAGCAAGGCGGTGGGCCTGGGCATGCGCATGCCCATGGCCTGGCGCCTGTGCGAGATCGCCAACCACGCAAGCGGCCAGCCCTACATCGTGCTGCACGGCGGCCTCAAGGACTGGTTCGAGGCGCGCGGCCTCACGGCCCACGTCACCGTCACCGACGAATCCGATTACGCCGCCAGCTTCGTGGTGGTCGAGAAGAAAGACAGCGCATGACCCTGCACGCCCCCATCCTGCTGGACATCGCCGGCACCTCGCTCAGCCGCGCCGACCGCAAGCGCCTGAAGCATCCGCTGACCGGGGGCGTGATCCTGTTCGGCCGCAGCTGGGTGGACCGCGCGCGCCTGGCGGACCTGTGCGCGGACATCAAGTCCGTGCGCGAGGACCTGCTCATCTGCGTGGACCACGAGGGCGGTCGCGTGCAGCGCTTCCGCACCGACGGCTTCACCCACCTGCCCCCCATGCGGGCCTTCGGCGAGCTGTGGATGCAGGACGCTCTGGCCGCCACCAACGCCGCCACGGCGGCCGGCTTCGTGCTGGGCGCCGAGTTGCGCGCCTGCGGGGTCGACTTCAGCTTCACGCCGGTGCTGGACCTGGACTGGGGCGAGAGCGGCGTCATCGGCGACCGTGCCTTCCACAAGGACGCGCGCGTGGTGACCCTGCTCGCCAAGAGCCTGATGCACGGCCTGCTGCGCGCGGGCCTGGCCAACTGCGGCAAGCACTTCCCCGGTCACGGCTGGGTGCGCGCGGATTCGCACACCGACATCCCGGTGGACGAGCGCGGCCTGGACGCGATCCTGGCCGACGACGCGGCGCCCTACGGCTGGCTGAACACCGTGCTCACCGCCGTGATGCCCGCCCACGTGGTGTACCCCGCGGTGGACGATGTCCCGGCCGGCTTCTCGCGCCGCTGGGTGGAGGACATCCTGCGCCGGCGCCTGGGCTTCCTGGGCGCGGTGGTCAGCGACGACCTGAGCATGGAAGGCGCGCGGCAGGTCGGCGGCCGGTCGGTGAGCTTCACCCAGGCCGGCGTGCTCGCGCTCAATGCCGGCTGCGACCTCGCGCTGCTGTGCAACCAGTCGGTCCAGAGCCCGGACGGCCAGGCGGTCGACGAGCTGCTGGACGGGCTGGCCGAGGCCCAGCTCAAGGGGCGCTGGCGCCCCAGCGAGGTCTCGGAGGCGCGCCGCCTGGCCCTGCTGCCACGCGGCAAGGCCCTGGGCTGGGACGCGCTCATGGGCGACGCGGCCTACATGCAGGCGCTGGACCTGCTGCCCTGAAGCGCAGTCGCGCGGCCGGCCTTCAGGCGTCGCGCACGTCGCCCAGCGGGTTGGCGCCGAAATCGGGCCGCGCCAGGTAGGCCAGCACCTTGCGGGCCGCCTCTTCGGGCGAGGCCAGCAGGCCCTTGTCCTTGAAGCCGATGAAATTGGCGATGTCGGGAAACGCGCCGGCGTCGGCGCCGCGCAGCTGCACCTGCATGTCGGTGTCGATCACGCCCGGCGCGAGCGAGCACACGCGCGCGCCGTTCGGCCGCTGGGCCTCCTCGAGCGCGACGCAGCGGGTGAACAGGTCCATGCCGGCCTTGGCGGCGCAGTAGGCCGCCTGCGAAGCCATGGGCCGCCGGCCCAGCCCGGAGGAGATGTTCAGCAGCCGGCGCGTGCCCGTCCAGTGCGCCGTGGCGCGCAGGAAGGCGCCGGCCAGCAGCATGGGCGCCTCCAGGTCGACGCGCAGGGCGGCCGCCAGGTCGGCCGCGGGGATGTCGCCCAGCGGCGCGATGGCGGGGATCAGCCCGGCGTTGTTGATGAGGGTGACGCTGGCGTAGCGCTGCGGGCCGATGTGGCCCAGGAAGGCGGCCAGCCGCTCGCACAGCGGGGCGGCGTCCGCCAGGTCGTGCGCCCACTGTTCGCACAGGGTGCCGCGCGCGGCGGCCAGGGCATCCAGTTCCGGGGCCGGGCGGCGGGCGATGGCGACCAGGTCGTGCCCGGCGGCCACGCACTGGCGGGCCATGGCCAGGCCCATGCCGCGCGAGGCGCCGGTGAGGAGGGTGAGGTGCTGCGTGTCCATGCGGACAGTGTAGGCCCGCGCCTCACTCGCTGATGCGCCGCCCCTCCTCGACCTGGTACTCGAAGTAGCGCTGGAAGCTGAAGGCGATGCTGGCCATCAGCACGCCCGTGCCGATCATCAGCGAGAGCGCGATGGCGAAGATGGTGCTCCAGCGCGTGCCGCCGGCCGGGGCGTCGGCGGGCGCGCTGCGGTTGAAGCGGCCGTTCCACTTCTCCGGCGTCATCAGGCCGTAGACGATGGCCGTGAGCGAAGTCGCGGCGATGGTGAAGCCCAGCAGCGGCACCAGCAGCCAGCTCAGGGTGTCGTCGACGCCGTACTGCTGGATGCGCACGATGCCCCAGACGCCCAGCAGGCTGGGCACCGGCAGCAGCCAGCCCAGCGGGTCACGCCAGCCGAACAGGTAGAAGCGGTGCAGGCCGAGCGGGCCGCCCAGGAATGCGAGCCAGGCGCAGAGGGTCTTGTTCTTCATGCCGCATTGTCCACGGGCGGCGTGCGGTCGCCGTCGCCCAGTTCGCGCTCCATCAGCACGATGTCCAGCCAGCGGCCGAACTTCCAGCCGCAGGCGCGCACCACGCCCGCCGGCGTGAAGCCGCAGGCGCGGTGCACGCCGATGGAGCCGGCGTTGCCGCTGTCGCCGATCACGGCGATCAGCTTGCGCAGGCCCGCTGCCTGCGCCTGGGCCACCAGCGCGTCCATCAGCTGGCGCCCCAGCCCGCGGCCGGCCGCGTCGGGGTGCATGTAGATCGAATCCTCGGCCGAGAAACGGTAAGCCGGCCGCGGCTTGAACCACTGGCAGTAGGCGAAGCCCAGCACCTGGCCCCCGTCGCCTTCCAGCACCAGGTAGGGCAGGCCCTTGCCCAGCACGTCGGCCCGGCGCGCCGTCATGTCGGCCTCGGTGGGCGGGGTGGTCTCGAAGGTGCCCGTGCCGTGCAGCACGTGGTGGGCGTAGATCGCCGTGATGGCAGGCAGGTCGGCGTCCTGGCTGGGGCGTATGCGGGTCATGGAAGGCTCGGGGTATAATCTTTGGCTCTGCGACGTGTCGCTGGCCGGGTGGCCACAGCGCGTGTCTCAACGTCGCACCCTGCGGCTGTTCCCGATGTCGGGGCCAGCCGGACCACCCAAGGATAAATCATGGTCGTCATTCGACTCTCCCGCGGCGGCTCCAAAGCCCGTCCGTTCTTCAACATCGTGGTCGCTGACAAGCGCACCCGCCGCGATGGCGCCTTCATCGAGCGCCTGGGTTTCTACAACCCGATCGCCAAGGGTGGCGAGGAAGGCCTGCGCATCGCCCAGGACCGCCTCACCTACTGGAAGGGCGTCGGCGCCCAGGCCTCGCCCACGGTCGAGCGCCTGATCCGCCAGGCTGCGGCCAAGACCGCGGCCTGAGCCCGGCAGTCCTGATGGCCCTGGAGGCCGCCGAACTGCCCGCCGATGCGGTCGAGGTCGGCCGCATCGCCGATGCCTGGGGCATCAAGGGCTGGTTCAAGGTCATTCCCCACAGCGCTTCGCCCGAAGCGCTTTTTTCTTCCAAGCGCTGGTACCTGCTGCCGTCCGAACGCGGCGCCCGTACCTTCGTCGGCCCCGTGCTGCTCAAGGTGCGCGAGGCCAAGGAGCACGCCGACACCGTGGTCGCCACCGCCCACGAGGTCGAGGACCGCAACGCGGCCGAGGCGCTGCGCGGCGCGCGCGTCTTCGTCGCGCGTTCCAGCTTTCCGACCGCGGGCGAGGACGAGTACTACTGGGTCGACCTGCTCGGCCTGGACGTGGTCAACCGCGAGGGCCTGGCCCTGGGCCGCGTTGCCGAACTGCTCTCCACCGGCCCGCAGACCGTGCTGGTCCTGGCCTGGGAAGAAGACGGCAAGCCGCGCGAGCGCATGATTCCCTTCGTCGCCGCCTACGTCGACGACGTGGACCTGGCCGCCCGCCGCATCACCGTGGACTGGCAGCCGGACTACTGAAGGCCGGCCGTGCGCTTCGACGTCCTCACGCTGTTTCCCGAGCTCTTCGCGCCCTTCCTTCAGGCGGGCGTGACGCGCCGTGCCTACGAGTCGGGCCAGGTGCAGGTGCAGCTGTGGAACCCGCGCGATTTCGCCGAGGGCAACTACCGCCGCGTGGACGACCGCCCCTTCGGTGGCGGCCCCGGCATGGTCATGATGGCCGAGCCCCTGGCCCGCGCCCTGGCCACGGTGCGGGCGGCGCGTGGCGACGACGGCGCGCCCGTGCTGCTGTTTTCTCCCATCGGCGAGCGCCTGGACCATGCCGGCGTGGAGCGCTGGGGCGCCGGCCCCGGCGCGATCCTGGTGTGCGGCCGCTACGAGGGCATCGACCAGCGCTTCATCGACCGCTTCGTGGACGTGCAGCTCAGCCTGGGCGACTTCGTGCTCTCGGGCGGCGAGATCCCGGCCATGGCCCTGCTGGACGCGGTGGCCCGGCTGCAGCCCGGCGTGCTGGGCGACGAGGGCAGCCACCAGGCCGACAGCTTCAACCCGGCGCTCGACGGACTGCTGGATTGCCCGCACTACACCCGGCCCGAGGTCTGGGACGGGGTGGCCGCGCCGGCCGAGCTGCTGTCCGGCCACCATGCCCAGATCGAGCGCTGGCGCCGCGACCAGCGGCTCGCCCTGACGGCGGCGCGGCGCCCGGAGCTGCTGGACGCGGCGCGCTCGGCGGGCCGGCTTTCCAGGGCGGACGAGGCCCTGCTGGCCAAGCTGGGCAAAAAGCATTTATAATCAAAGGCTTTTCCGGATCCTCTACCCGGCCACGGCATGCAGCAGCGCTGCAAACCCCACCGGTTGCCGTCTTTAGCGCAGCGCGGGCACGATCCACTAGGACCGACATGAACCTGATCCAGACCCTCGAGCAAGAGGAAATCGCCCGCCTGGGCAAGAAGATCCCCGAGTTCGCCCCCGGCGACACCGTGATCGTCAGCGTCAACGTGGTTGAAGGCAACCGCAAGCGCGTGCAGGCCTACGAAGGCGTCGTGATTGCCAAGCGCAACCGCGGCCTGAACAGCGGCTTCACCGTGCGCAAGATCTCCAGCGGCGAAGGCGTGGAGCGCACCTTCCAGACCTACAGCCCGCTGATCGCCGGCATCGAAGTCAAGCGCCGCGGCGACGTGCGCCGCGCCAAGCTGTACTACCTGCGCGAGCGCAGCGGCAAGTCGGCGCGCATCAAGGAAAAGCTCAGCTACAGCAACAAGGCTGCCGCTGCCGCCGCCGCGGAATAAGCTTTCTCCCCCGCGCGAAGACCGCCGCCGGCCCTGGGCCTGCGGCGGTTTTTCACTTTCAAGGAGTGCCATGAGCGAATCCCCCAGCGGCCGGCCCTGGACCCCGTTGTCAAAGCTGCCCCACTTCGACCCGCGCGCCGTGCCCGCGGTCGCCACCGATTCGCAGCTGCCGGCGGTGCCCCACGAACGGCTCACGCCCCAGGCCCTGCGCGAGCGCTTCCGCAACCCGCGCCCCTGGACGCCCGAGCTGCGCCAGGAGCCCGCCTTCAGCGACCGCGCGCCGGCGGCGGCCTCGGTGCTGGTGGGCATACGCATGGGCGAGCGGCCGCGCATCCTGCTGACCGAGCGCACCACCCACCTGTCCACGCACTCCGGCCAGGTGGCCTTCCCGGGGGGCAAGCGCGACGCCACCGACCGCGACGCCGCCCACACCGCGCTGCGCGAGGCGCAGGAGGAGGTCGGCCTGGACCCCTCGCACGTGGAGGTGCTGGGCGAGATGCCGACCTACACCACGGGCACCCGCTTCATCGTCACCCCGGTGGTGGCCCTGGTCGCGCCGCACGCCCCGCTCATCACCAACCCGCACGAGGTCGCCGATGCCTTCGAGGTGCCGCTGGACTTCCTCATGAACCCGGCCCACCACCACCGCCACCGCATGGAGGTGGACGGCCTGCGGCGCGAATGGTTCTCCATGCCCTGGATGGACGGCGAGCTCGAGCGCTTCATCTGGGGCGCCACGGCCGGCATGCTGCGCAACCTCTACCGCTTCCTCGCCGCCTAGGGCCGCGGCTATCATGCGCGCATGAGCTTTTTCGCCATCCTGTTCGCGCTCTTGATCGAACAGGTGCGGCCGCTGGCCCGTGACAACCCGATCCACGCCCTGCTGCGGACCTGGGCGCGCTGGGCCAACACCAACTTCGACGCCGGCCGGCCCCAGCACGGCTGGATCGCCTGGGCGCTGGCGGTGCTGCTGCCTTCGCTGGGCGCGGTGGCGGTGCACTGGCTGCTGCTGCTCTTCGCCGGCTGGCCCTTCGCCGTGCTGTGGAGCGTCGCCGTGCTGTACGTGACGCTGGGCTTCCGCCAGTTCAGCCACCACTTCACCGGCATCCGCGATGCACTGGACGCGGGCGACGAGCCGCTCGCCCGGCAGCGCCTGGCGCAATGGCAGCAGGTCGACGCGAGCGAGTTGCCGCGGCGCGAGATCGTGCGCCACGTGATCGAGTATTCGGTGCTGGCCGCGCACCGCCATGTGTTCGGCGTGCTGGCCTGGTTCTCGGTGCTGGCGGCGCTGGGGCTGGGCCCGGGCGGCGCGGTGTTCTACCGCATGGCCGAATTCGTCAGCCGCTACTGGGGCCAGCCGCGCGCCGGCATGCAGCCGACCAGCCCGGCCCTGCGGGACGCCGCCCGCCGCGCCTGGCGCGCCGTCGACTGGCTGCCCGCGCGCGCGACGGCGCTGGCCTTCGCCGTGGTTGGCAGCTTCGAGGAAGCGATCGACTGCTGGCGCAACTACGCCCAGCGCTTTCCCGACGACAACGACGGCGTGATCCTGGCCGCCACCTCGGGCGCGGTCAACGTGCGGCTGGGCGGCGAATCGCTCAAGTCGGTCGAGGCCGGGCCGCAGGGCCTGAGCATGGAGCCGGGTGCGCCCCTGCCGGCGATCGAAAGCACCCCCGGCCGGGAGCCCGAGCTGGGCCACCTGCGCATCATCGTCGGCCTGGTGTGGCGCTCGGTGGTGCTGTGGATGGTGCTGCTGGCCCTGCTCACCCTGGCCCGCCTGATCGGTTGAGGTCCGCGCGCCGCTGGCGCAGCACGCGCCAGCGCAGGCGCAGCAGGCCGATCGCGTAGCCGATCGAATAGCCCGCGAACAGGCCCACGGGCGCCAGCGTCCAGGGGCTGAAGGTGAAGCTGTCGTGGCCACCGGCCAGCGGCAGGCCGTGCAGGAGCAGCTCCCCCACGCGCCACAGCACGCGCAGCAGGAAAAGCGAGGACAGCACGATGCCCAGCGGCGCATGCGGGATGTACCAGATGGCGACGCCGGGTTCCACCTGCACCTCGGTGCGGCGCAGGCCGTAGAGCGAGAGCAGGCCGCCGCAGGCCAGGCCCAGCGCCAGCCAGGCCGTTGCCGCGCCCTGGCCGGCCACGCGCGCCGCCATCACCAGCAGCGCGAGCAGCAGACCGAACACCGCCAGGCTGACCCAGGGCCGCATGCGCGAGAGGCGCTGGCGGCCCACCATGCGCCTGAAGCGCGCGACCACGCGCCAGGCGATCAGAGGCAACAGGGCTAGCAGGGCAAAGGTCTGGTTGTCGGGGGCGGCCATGGCGGGTAGGGGCTCAGTCGGTGCGGGTGAGGGCCGCGCCCAGCATGCCCAGCCCGGCGGCCAGGAGCAGCACGTCCATGAGGGTGCGGAAACGCTCGGGCGCCATGTGGCGCACCACGCGCCGGGCGATGAAGGCGCCGGCCATCAGCGAGCTGCCCACGATCAGGCCCTGAACCAGGGCCTGCAGCGGCAAGGCGCCCAGCGAGCGGAAGGTCAGGGCCTTGGCAAGGTGGGGTCGTCTTGTTGGTCGTGCGTTTTAGGACGCTAGCGAGACCGAGCATTCATGCGGGTTCGCGGGGTGGTGCCCCGCTGCAGGCCGCATGAATACTGGATTCTCTGACCCCCCCAACCACATCCT
>NZ_JADDOJ010000114.1 GCF_015159745.1 Ramlibacter aquaticus
CTCCCCCGGTGGCCCGCACCGCCCCGTCGTTCGGCCGCGGCCTTCGCGTCCCTGCCCGGCTTCAGCCGGGCTTTCGTGCGATGAGCGTCAGGAAGACCTTGCGTGTGCCGCCGGGCGCGTCGAATTCCTGGTGCGCCTGGTGCAGCATCTGCCAGCCGGCCATCCCTTGCAGCAGGCCGTCCTCCTCGAACAGGCAATGCCCGGCCGCATCGAACATCCCCAGGTAGGTGGTGCCGCGCACCAGCACGTTGAGCACCAGCACGCCGCCCGGGCGCAGCAGCGCCTGCAGGCGCTCGAGCTGGCGCTGCGCGGTGGCGCAGTCGAAGAACATCAGCAGGCCGATGCAGGCGATGGTGTCGAAGCGGCCTTCGGGCACGACGCTGCGCAGGTCGGCCTCGCGCGCCTCCAGGGGCAGGTGCTCCCGCGCCGCGACCTCCTGCAGGTGCGCGATCGCGGTGGCGCTGGCGTCCAGCGCGAGCACGCGGCAACCGCGGCGCGCAGCGGCCAGCGCAAGGTTGCCGAGGCCGCAGCCGTAATCCAGCATGTCGCCCCGTACGTGGGCGAGCGCGGCCTGCTCGAAGGGGTTGAGCGCGAGCTCACCCTGGCGCAGCTGGCGCTGGAACTGGGCCTCGAAGAAGTCGATGCTGGCGTTGGCCATCACGCAGTCATCGTAGTGCGGCCGTAGCCCCGCTTCAATGCGGGGCGCGCACCGCCGGCCGCACGGGGCCGCGGCGTGGGCCGGGCCGGGGTGCCCGCGCTCAGCGTGGGCCGGGGCGGCGCGCGCCCGCTCAGCCGGCCGCCGACAGCAGCTGCGCGATGGCCGCGACGTGCGCGTCCTTCAGCGCCTGCGGCTTCACCTCGTCCTCGGCCGCCGTCTCGTCCTCGTAGGCCTGCAGCGCGGCACGCAGGGACTCGGCGTCCGGCCAGGTCATGACCTCGTCGCGCGGGCACAGGTGCCGCATGGTGTGGTACCAGTAGTAGCCGTCGGCGCCACCGAACAGCTTGTCGATGCCCGCCAGGTCGTTGCTCTTGACCTGGTGCTTGCGGAGGATCTCGTCGAGGACGGGGTGGGAAAGGGTCAGGGGCATGGGCGGATTCTACGAAGGGCGGCCCGGGCCGGGCGGCACGGGCCGCCGGCCGGCTCGAGCTCATCCGCTGCGGCGGCCCGGCGTCACGGCAGGCCTTCAGGCCTGCGCGAGATAGCCCGGGTCGGGCAGCACGCCTTCCAGGCGCGGCAGCTCGGGCTGGCGCGCCCGCACGACGCCACCGCGCGCCTTCAGCCACTGCTCCACCACCTCCCAGACCTGCCGGTTGCCGGCAGACCGCGCTTCCTCGGCCACGGGTGCCCAGCCGGCCACCTTGTACTGCTTGCCGGCCTCCAGCGGCTTGCCGCCCAGGCGCATGTCCTTGATGCGCTGGCCCATGGGGGCGGTGGGGTCGCAGGCGTACTGCAGGCCGCCCACGCGCACCATGTCGCCGCCCTGCTGGTAGTAGGGGTCGGGGTTGAAGAGGTTGTCGCACACGTCCTCCAGCACGGTCTTGATGGTCTCGCCGGTCATGGGCGTCACCGTGGCGTAGGAGTAGGTGGTGGCGGTCATGTCCATCAGCCATTCGCGCGTGATGTCCTGGCCGGCCAGCAGGGTCGTGCCCCAGCGGAAGCCGGGCGAGAAGGCGATCTCGGCGCCCTGCACGTCCATCAGCGCGTCCAGGATCAGCTGGTCGCCGCTGCCGTTGAAGTTGCCGCGGCGGTACAGCGTGCCCTCGGTCACGGCCAGCTTCTCGCCGAGCCGGGCCTCGTAGGGCGCGCGAACCTTGCGCACCAGGGCTTCCATCGCCGGGTCGGGCGGCAGCATGTTGGCGAACACCGGCAGCAGGTGGTAGCGGAAGTCCTGCACCTTGCCGCCGCGCACGTCGAAGTCCATCACGCCGAGGAACTTGCCGTTCGATCCGGCGTTGGTCACCAGCGTGCGGCCGCCGCGGTTGGCGACCACGCTGGCCACCGGCATGCCGTCGTGCGTGTGGCCGCCGAAGATCGCGTCGATGCCGGTCACGCGGCTGGCCATCTTCAGGTCCACGTCCATGCCGTTGTGGCTGAGCACCACCACCACCTGGGCGCCCTTGCCGCGCGCCTCGTCCACCATCTTCTGCAGGTTCTCGTCCTGGATGCCGAAGGTCCAGTCGGCGACGAAGTAGCGCGGGTTGGCGATGGGCGTGTAGGGGAAGGCCTGGCCGATGATGGCGCAAGGCACGCCGTTCATCTCGCGGATCACGTAGGGCTTGAAGACCGGGTCGCCGAAGTCGGCGGTCTTCACGTTCTGGGCCAGGAAATCGACCTTGCCGGCGAAGTCCTTGCCCACGATCTCCTGCACGCGCTCCATGCCCAGGGTGAATTCCCAGTGGCCGGTCATCACGTCCACGCCCAGCAGCTTGCAGGCCTCGACCATGTCCTGGCCGCGCGTCCACAGCGCCGTGCCCGAGCCCTGCCAGGTGTCGCCGCCGTCCAGAAGCAGCGAGCCGGGCCGCGCGCTGCGCACCCGCTGGACCAGGGTGGCCAGCTGGGCGAAGCCGCCCACGCTGCCGTAGCGGCGCGCCGCCTGCTCGAAATCCAGGCAGGTCAGCGCATGGGCCTGCGCGCTGCCGGCCGGCACGCCCGCGGCCTTGAGCAGCTGCTCGCCCACCAGGTGCGGCAGGCGCCCCTTCATGCCGCCCACGCCCAGGTTCACGCTGGGCTCGCGGAAGTGGATGGGCCGCAGCTGCGCATGGCAGTCGGTGATGTGCAGGAAGGAGACGTTGCCGAAGCGGGGCACGTCGTAGAGGCCGTCGGCGGCCTGGGCCGCGTCGGCCTCGCTCCATCGGCCCAGCGACATGCCGGCCACGCCGGCCGCCGCCATCACTTGCAGGAATTCGCGCTTGCTGAGGTTCATGTCACTCATTCACCGGGGAGTGGGGATCGAGCAGCAGGGCCATCAGGTCGCGCACCTGCTGCTCGTCGAGGATGCGATGCCCGAAGCGCGGCATCAGGGAGCAGGCGTTGTAGGCCTTGGCGTTCCAGATCTTGCCCCAGGTGTATTGGACGATCGCCCGCGCCTCGGGGCTGGCCGGGTCCTTGACGCCGCGCAGCTTGCCGTACTGGTAGAGGCTGGGGCCCAGGGTGCCGAAGGCGATCTCCTGCTTCGAGATCTGGTGGCAGTTGTAGCAGTTGCCGCCGTTGGGCACCTTGGCGTCGTCGATCCAGGTCAGGCCGCGGCCGTTCTGGGCGATCTCCTCGCCCACCTTCCAGTCGCCCAGGAAACGGTCGCCCGCCGGCCACTGCACCTGCTTCATGTTCGCGGCCTCCAGGGCCTTGGCGCGCTCCTCGGCCAGCGGCTTGCCGGCGGCGTCGGCCTCGCTGCACTCCTTGTTGGTGTCGTCCTGCACCAGGCGGTCCAGCTGAACCGGGCCCTCGGCCCGGAAGGAGGCCTGGACCACCTCCGCCGTGCGGCGCCCGATGTCGACGCTGCCGGGCAGGGCCGCGCAGCCGGCGGCCAGCACGGCGGCGGACACGACTGCCAGGGCGATGCGATGTTGCTTCTTCATGGCCTGCACCTCCTCAACGCTTGATGGCCGGGGCCACGGATTCGCCGCCCTTCGCGTTCACGCCCAGGTAGGTCATGAGCGCGACGGTGGCCTCGCTGCCGAACGCCGGGTACGGGAAGCGCTGCTGGCGCAGGCAGTCGTTGATGCGCTGCTGCATGCCCCACATCTGGCCGTTGGACACGCGGTAGGCCGGCCAGCTTCCGAAGCCCGCCGCCGCGCCCTTGGCGGCGCTCAGGTTCGCGAGGTCCTGCAGGCGGATGCGCTTGTCGTCCTGGCCGTGGCAGGTGGCGCAAGAGAAGTCGTGCGGGCCGCCGCGCATGAAGAACAGGCGCTTGCCCACTTCGTAGGCCACCTTCTCCTGCGGGTGGGCCTGGGACAGGTTGAACTTCATGCCCTTGGACTCGGACGCGATCCAGGTGGCCAGCGCCGTCACGTCGGCCTGCTCGCCCTTGCCGAAGGGCGTGGCCGCGATCTTCTTCGCGTCCAGGCCCTGCAGCGTCTCCATGCAGGTCACCAGGCGGGATTCCAGGTCCTGCACGCGGCCGGTGTCGGCGAACCAGCGCGGCAGTTCCACGAAGGCGCCCTTGACCACGCCAGGGCCCTTGCCCAGGTCGCACTTCTCGAGCGAGGCCTTCCTGGGGCCGCGCTTCTCGGTCCACAGGGCCTCGCCCTTGGCCTCGAACAGCTCGGACGGGTTGCCGTCGGCGAGCATGGCCCGGTATTCCTCGATCGACTGGCTCGCCGTCTTGCCGGTCTGGGCGGCCACGCCGCCGGCCACGGCCAGCAGGGCCGCCATCGCCATGATCCTTGCCATGCGCCTGTCTCCTCGTTCCGGTGGGGCTGCCAGCGTCAGCTGACGGTGGCTTCGTCGGTGCGGCTGTCGCCGTGGTTGTCCTTCCAGCTGATCGCGATCTTGTCGCCGGCCTTGGCGCCCTTCACGGTGAACTGCAGGAAGGGGTTCTTGGCCACCGCTGGGCCCCACTCGGCGCTGAGCACCACCTTGCCGTTGAGCGAGGCCGTGACCTCGGTGATGTGCCAGGCAGGGATGATCTTGCCGGCGGCGTCGCGCCGCTGGCCGGTCTCCATCTCGTGGCTCATGAGGACGCGGACCAGGGCGCCGCTGGGGTTGGCCTGGGCGCGGATGCGCATCGGGTCTGCCATGTTTTTTCTCCTTGGGTGTCAGCCGCCGCAGCCGCCGAGGGTGACCTTGACTTCCTTCTTCGCGAAGAAGGCCTTGTTGTCGGTGGTGATCGCCACCGCGTAGACGTCCGAGGACTGGCCCATCTTGGCGCGGGTGACGAAGTTGGGTTCCACAGCGTCGGTGACGTCGAACTTGGCCACCAGCGTGCTGGGGTTCTTCTCGACGAGCACCAGCATGTGCTTCACGTTCTTGAGCGTGGTGGCCACGGTCATGGGCACCACGGCGCCGTTCTCGGCGATGTCGGGCGCCGTGAGCATCACGTCCTTGCTCTCGGCGGGCGCGCTGGCGCCGTAGGCCTTGAGCACGTCGTTGACGCTCTTGGCGTCGAAGGCCGTGGCGTTCCAGGCGGCCAGGGCCATGCGGGGGAAGAAGCCGGCAGCGGCAAGCAGGCCGGCGACGAATGCGCCCTGCTTCAATGCATCTCGACGGGTGGTCATCAGAGGTTCTCCGTGGGGGGTTGGAGGGGTTGTCGTTCGATGGAACGGAGGATGGATTCGGATCGGGCCGCGGGGGTTGACGGGCGTCAAGGCTGGGCGCCCGCCAGCCAGGTGGCGATGCGGCGCACGGTGGCGTCGTCCACGCCGGCCTGCGGCGGCATGGGGATGGCGCCCCAGGTGCCGGAGCCGCCGGAGCGGATCTTGCCGACCAGGTAATCGGCCTTGCCCTTGTGGCGTGCCGCGACTTCGGTCCAGCTGGGGCCGACGACGCGGTGGTCGGCGGCGTGGCAGCTGGTGCAGCTGGATTTCTGCATCAGGGCCAGCACCTCGGCCGGCACGGCCACCGTGGCGGCTGCGGCCGTTGCGGCCGCGGCCGCGGAGGCCGCCGCAGCCGGTGCGGCGCCGCGCGCCGCCGGGGCGCGCGTGTCGATGCCGCGCTGCGGGCCGACCAGGCGGTTCTGTTCGGCCAGGTTGCCGTTGGCGCCCAGGGCGAACTCCGGCAGCAGCGAGGTCACCTTGGCCTCCACCGGGCAGTCCTTCATGCAATTGCTGCCCTGCACGTCGGGCTTGGGCTGGCTGCCCGGCAGGCCGCCGCCCGGCCACATCGCGTGCGCGCTCGCCATGCCGTTGCGGTTGGGCATGCGCTGCTGCACCTCGGCGATGTTCTTGTCCGAGAGCGTGAAGTCCGAGGGCACCACGTCCGCCAGGTTCAGTAGGTAGGCGGTGGCGGCGTACACCTCGTCCACGGTCAGCGACTTGGGCGCGTTCCAGGGCATGGCGCGGTGGATGTAGTCCCACAGCGTGGACACCGTGGGCACCTTCATCAGCGTGGTGCGGCCGGGGTAGTCGTTGCGGCGCAGCGCGGCCACGCGGCCGGTGCGGATGTCCTCGGCGGTGGTGCCGCCCACCAGCGGGTTGAACACCGAGTTCGCCTCGCCGAACACGCCGTGGCAGCTCGCGCACTTGCTCTCCCACACGTCCTGCCCCTTGGCCACGCTGCCCGAGCCGGGCGGCAGGCCCTTGAAGTCGGGCCGCACGTCGATGTCCCAGGCCTTCACCTCGTCGGGCGTGGCGTCCCGGCCGATGCCGGGGTAGCCCGCGGCCTGCGCGGCCACGCACAGGCCAGCGGCCATGCAGAAGGCGGCGATGCGCTCAACCCAGCTGGACATTCTTCACCTCGCCGCTTTCTTCGACCATCCAGGACTGGATCGCGTTGTTGTGGTAGATCGAGCGCGTGCCGCGCACGGCCCGCAGTTCGCGGTAGCTGGGCTGCACGTAGCCCGTCTCGTCGGTCGCGCGGCTTTGCACCAGGGCGGGCTTGCCGTCCCAGTCCCAGTCGAGCGAGAAGCGCGTGAGGCACTTGCTCATCACAGGGCCCTGCAGGCGCGCTTCGCGCCAGTTGCGCCCGCCATCCACCGACACGTCCACCCGCGTGACCTTGCCGCGGCCGGACCAGGCCAGGCCGCTGATGCTGTAGAAGCCCTTGTCCAGCAGCATCTGGCCGCCCGAGGGCGTGGTGACCACGCTCTTGCACTCCTGAATGCTGGTGTACTGGCGGTGCGTGCCGTCGGGCAGCAGGTCCACGTAGTGCACCGATTCGTCCTTGGTGCCGTAGGGCTGGTCGCCCACCTCGATGCGGCGCAGGTACTTGACCCAGCTC
The DNA here is from genome assembly GCF_015159745.1 of Ramlibacter aquaticus. Lineage (GTDB taxonomy): Bacteria > Pseudomonadota > Gammaproteobacteria > Burkholderiales > Burkholderiaceae_C > Ramlibacter > Ramlibacter aquaticus. The sequence goes on from NZ_JADDOJ010000114.1 coordinate 6,875, forward strand.
ACGCCCTGCACGCCAGGCACCACCAGGCGCAGCGGGTAGCCCTGCTCGGGCCGCAGCATTTCGCCGTTCTGCCCGTAGGCCACCAGCACCTCGCCCGATTCGACCAGCGACATGGGGATGGTGCGCGTCATGGAGGAGCCGTCCGCCCCTTCGGCCAGCAGGAAGCGGCCTTTCTTGAAGTCCGCGCCGGCCATCTCCAGCAGCGTGACCAGGGGCACGCCGGTGAACTCGCTGCAAGAGAGCATGCCGTGCGTGTACTGGCAGGTGGGCACGGCGACGTTGCCCCACTCCATGCCGGTGTTGGCACCGCACTCGATGAAGTGGAAGCGCGACACCGAGGGCAGGCGCATCAGCTCGTCCATGGTGAAGACCTTGGAGGCCTTGACCATGCCGTTGATCATGAGGCGGTGGCGCGAGGGGTCGATGTCCCACCAGCCCTGGTGGTGGCGCTCGAAGTGCAGGCCGCTGGGCGTGACGATGCCGAACAGCGACTGCAGCGGCGCGAAGGACACCGAAGCCTGGGTGGTCTGCGTCAGGCCCGGGCTGCGCCGGCGCTGCACGTTGGCTTCGTGCTTCGAGGGCTTGCCGTAGCCCTCCAGCGCGACGGGCTGGCCCAGCCCCCGCGAGTGCTCGGGGAGTTCGAGGATGGCCGGGTCGCCCTTGCCCGCGGGCTGCGCGGCGAGCGCGGCGCCGCCCACGGCCGCCGCGGCGGATGCGAAGGCGGCGCGGATGAAATCGCGCCGGCCCTCGCGCGCCTCGCGCGCCGCCCGGTGGATGCCTTCCCGGTCCAGGAAGTTCTCCGGCGCTTTCTGTACACGTCCAGGGTTCATGTCGTCCAGCATCACATTCAAATATTCGGAACTACAAATATATAGGCCGCAAGGCCCGGCCCAGGATGGGGTTTACGCTAGGTTCCGCCGCGCGAGGCGGAGGCGCTCATCCAGGTAGGCGCCGTAGAAGTCGGGAATGGAGGCGCCCACCAGCCGCGGCGCGGCCTCCACGCCCGCGCGCCCGAAGAAGAGCAGCGTCGGGTAGCTGTCGACGCGCCAGGCGCGCAGCAGCGCGCCCTGGGTGCTGGCCTGGCCGGCGAAATCCGTGACCGGGGCCCGGCTGTCCATGTCCAGCTGCACCACGGCCAGTCCCTGCTCGCGCTGCAGCGGCGCCAGGTAGCTGTCGCGCACCATGCGGCAGAAGGGGCAGCCCTCCAGGCTGGCCATCGCGACCAGGGGCTGGCGCCGCGCGAGCGCGTCCTGCAGGGCCTGCGGCAGCGAGCGTGCCGCGGGCAGCGTCGCCGCCGTCGCGGCGCCCGCCACGCCCAGCCCGGCGCCGGCGCACGCGGCCTGCAGCCACAGCCGGCGCTTCATTTCTCCTGCTCCATCAGCAGGTAGGTGTTGTAGGCGTTCATGCGGTTGGCCACCTTGAACAGCGGCAGCTTCTCGAAGCGGCTCCAGTCGGCCGCGGCGTAGGCCTCGTCGAAGGGCGACATGTCGCGCGCGGCCTGCCCCATCACCTCGCGCAGGTACAGCAGGTAGTCGCGCGTGAGCTCCAGGTCGGCCCGCGCGTCGTGCGAGGCCGGCCCGTGGCCGGGCACGATCACGCCGGCCTGGAAGCGCAGGATCTCCTCCAGCGAGGCGATCCAGTGCCGGCTGTCGGCCTGGCCGACATAGGGAATGCGGTTGCGGAACACGATGTCGCCGGCGAAGAGCACCTTCTCCTGCGGCAGGTAGATGGCCAGGTCCTCGGGGGTGTGCGCGGGGCCGACCGGCCGCAGCTGGAAGTTCACGCCGCCGATCTCCAGGTCGCGCGGGCCGTCCAGCCACTCGTCGGGCACAACCAGGTGCGTGTCGCCGTCGATCCAGGGCGCGAGCTCGGTGCGCGAGGCCTCCAGGCGCAGGCGGGCGGTTTCTGAGCCCAGGTACTCCTGCGCCGCCCGGTGGGCGATGACCTTTGCGCCCACGGCCTTGAAGGCCTGGAGGCCGTAGACATGGTCGGCGTGGTAGTGCGTGAGGATCACGTGGGTGACCGGCAGCGGCGTGATGCGCCGGATCTGCGCCAGCAGCTGCCTTGCCAGCGCGGGCGAGCCCAGCGCGTCGATCACCACCACCCCGGTGCGCGTGACCACGAAGCCCGCGTTCGAGATGAAGTTCTGGTTGGCCGGCGACCCCAGGGCCGACAGCCCCTGCACGTACCAGGCCGAGGCCGACACGCGCTGCGGCACCATGGCTGGGGCCGCATCTTGCGCGGCGGCCGCGGGGGCCATGGGCGACGGCGGCGCCGCCGTCGCCGCACAGCCGGCGATGGCGAGGACGAACGCCAGGAGCGGCACCCCCGGGCGCCGTGCGAAAAATCCGGCCATCTCAGCCTCCGGCGTCGGTCTCGATCGCGATCTGGGTGCAGACGGCCCGGCACAGCGTGACCACGCGGTCGTTCACGATGCGGTAGTAGATCTGCACACCCTCGCGGCGGCGGCCGAGCACGCCGGCCTGGTACAGCGTGTTCAGGTGCTGCGACATGTTCGGCTGCGTGGTGTCGACCTCCGACAGCAGCTCGCTCACGTTCTTCTCGCCGTTGCAAAGGCAGCTGATGATCTTCAGCCGCATGGGCGAGGACATCACGCGGAAGATTTCGGCCGCCAGCTCGAAGACCTGGTCGGACTCCATGGACGGCTCGGGGGCACGGGCGCGGGAGGGCATGGTCAGGGCTTGATGTAGGCGTAGTGCTCGCGCGACTGCAGCTGGGCGATGCGCACCACGCCCGAGGGCGTGAAGTCCACGTCCAGGATGAAGTCGTTGCGCGAGAGCTTGCGCGTGGCGATGGTGTTCTCGCAGACCTCGAAGCGCACGCCGCGCGCCTTCAGCGCGCTGACCAGGGGCGCGTACTCGATGTCCGGGTTCTTCGCGTCGCGCGCGCCCTCGAACAGGAAGTCGACCCCGTTGCCGTGCGCCACCACGACGATGCGGGTGTCGGGCGCGGCGTCCAGGTGGTTGCGGATGTTGCGCAGCGCCTTGGTGGCCTGCTGCGCCGCGTCGTCGATGTGGTAGACCACGCGGTCCTCGGCGAGGGCAGGCGCCGGCGCGGCCATCCACAGGGAGACGAACAGGCTGGCGAACAGCCAGCGCAGCGGCGGGGTCATGCGGAACTCCGGGTGAATCATTGCCCGCAAATATAAGCGGATAATGAATTCAGCGGGGCCGGGTTGACCCTGAGAAGCCGCGCCTCAGGCGGCACGGTCCAGGCGCCAGGCCTGGTAGCGCACGCCCGCCACCGCGCCCGCGACCATGGCGGCGGCCGCCGTCAGGCTGGTCAGGCTGAGCGTGGAGACGCCGGTCACCCCCTGCCCGATGCTGCAGCCCATGGCCGTCACCCCGCCCACGCCCATGAGTAGGCCGCCGGCCAGGTGGTGCCCCAGGTCACCGGTGGAGGCGAAGCCTTCCCAGCGGAACTGGCGCCGTGCCAGCGCCACCGCGGCCGAGCCCGCCACCACGCCCGCGACCGAGACGATGCCCACCGTGAGGTGCTTTTTGGCGTCGCTGAAGAACAGCAGCCAGTCCAGCGCGAACGCCGAGGGCGCGATGAAGCTGAAGCCTTCGGCGCGCGTGGAGTTGGTGGCCAGCCAGGCCTGCTCCAGGGTTTCCGGGTGCTCCTGCAGGTGGCCGACGTGGCCGGTCAGCACCCACATGCCGAGCACCAGCAGGCCCACGCCCAGCCC
>NZ_JADDOJ010000115.1 GCF_015159745.1 Ramlibacter aquaticus
GCCATCAGCACCAGCGCCTGCCCCACCTGCACCGCCTGCCCCTTCGCGCAGAGCACGCGCTGCACGCGGCCGGCAGCCGGCGCGTGCACCGCCACCTCCATCTTCATGGACTCGACCACCACCAGCAGCTGGCCCGCCTCCACCGCATCGCCGGGCGCGACCTGCACCGACCAGATGCCACCGGCCACCTGGGAGGCCACCACCTCGGCGTCGCCGAAGTCCTCGTCCTGCGGGCCTTCGGCCTGCGTGGAGAGCGACTGCGCCTCGTCCAGGCCGGCAGCCCGCCAGCGCTCGCGCTCGGCCTCGAACGCGGCCTGCTGCGTCTGCTTGAAGGCGGCGATCGAGGCCGCGTTCCCGGCCAGGAACGCCCGGTACTCCGACAGCCTGAAGCTGCCGGGCTCGATGCGCAGGCCCGCCTTGCCCGTGGGAAAGTCGCGGCGCAGCTGCAGCAGCGCCTGCGCGTCCACGGGGTAGAAGCGGATGCGGTCGAAGAAGCGCAGCAGCCAGGGCTTGCCGGGCTCGAACTCCGCGGTGCTGCGCCAGCGGTTCCACATCTGCACCGTGCGGCCCACGAACTGGTAGCCGCCCGGCCCTTCCATGCCGTAGACGCAGAGGTAGGCGCCGCCTATGCCCACCGCGTTCTCCGGCGTCCAGGTGCGGGCCGGGTTGTACTTGGTGGTCACCAGCCGGTGGCGCGGGTCCACGGGCGTGGCCACGGGCGCGCCCAGGTACACGTCGCCCAGGCCCAGCACCAGGTAGCTGGCCTCGAACAGGATGTCCTGCACCGCCTTCACGTCGGGCAGGCCGTTGATGCGGCGTATGAACTCGATGTTGCTGGGGCACCAGGGCGCATCGGGCCGCACCGACTGCATGTATTTCTCGATCGCCACCCGCGTCTGCGTGTCGTCCCAGGACAGGGGCAGCCACACGGTGCGGCTGGGCACCTCCACGTCGTCCTGCGCGGCCAGCGCGCGCCCGGCCTCCAGCAGCCGGTCCATCAGGGCCGCGAGCGACAGGCGCAGCGGGTCGTAGTGCACCTGCAGGGACCGGATGCCGGGCGTGAGGTCCACCACGCCTGGCAGTTCACCGGCATCGCGCAGGGCATCCAGGCGTGTCATGAGCGCATGCACCTGGAAGCGCAGCGCGATGTCCAGCGTCAGTTCGCCGAACTCCACCAGCAGGTAGCCGTCGCCGGCGCGGCGGAAGCAGGTCTCCACGCCACCCGCGGGCGCGGGCTCGCGGTGCAGCACCGCACCCTCGGGCGGCTGGAAGCGCCCGGCGAGGGCCGGGGCGGCCGGCACCGGCGACAGGGCCGCATCCTGCGCGCGCGCCATGGCCTCGGCCTGCGCCTGCGTGAGCGGCACGAAGCGCACGGTGTGCCCCGGGGCCAGCTGGCCCAGCTTCCACAGCTCGGCCTGCACCACCGTCGCCGGGCACACGAAGCCGCCCAGGCTGGGCCCGTCCGGCCCCAGGATCACCGGCATGTCGCCGGTGAAGTCGATGGCGCCTATGGCGTAGGCGTTGTCGTGGATGTTGGAGGGGTGCAGGCCGGCCTCGCCGCCGTCGCTGCGGGCCCACCGCGGCCGCGGCCCGATGAGGCGCACGCCGGTGCGGCTGGAGTTGTAGTGCACCTCCCAGGCCGTGGCGAAGAAGGTGTCCACGTCCTCGTCGGTGAAGAAGTCGGGCGCGGCGTGCGGGCCCAGCTGCACGCCGATCTCCCAGGCCGTGCCGCAGGCGGGCGCCAGGGCCGCGGCCTGCGGCGCGGCCAGGGCGGGCAGGGGGGCGGCGCCCTCCAACGGGTCCAGCACATCCCCGGCACGCAGCGTGCGGCCGCCATGGCCGCCGAACTGGCCCAGGGTGAAGGTGGCGCCGCTGCCCATGTACGAAGGCACGTCCAGGCCGCCGCCCACCGCGAGGTAGGCCCGGCAGCCGCCCCCGGTGAGCCGGCCGATGCGCAGCACCTGCCCCGCCGCGACCTCCACCGGGGAATGCCAGGGCAGCGGCCTGCCGTCCAGCGTCGCCTCCATGGGCGCGCCGCAGAGCGCGATGCGCGCCGGGCCACGGAAGCGCAGCGTGGGCCCGGCGACGGTGATCTCCAGCGCCGCGGCGCCCGGCGCGTTGCCCAGCAGGCGGTTGGCCAGGCGCAGCGACAGCGAATCCATGGGTCCCGAGGGCGGCACGCCGACCTGCCAGAAGCCCAGGCGGCCCGGCCAGTCCTGCACCGTGGTGTGCACGCCGGGCGCCAGCACCTCGATCGCCCGGCTGGGCGGCTGGAAGGCCGACAGGCTGCGCGTGGTGTGCGTGCCCCCGGCGAAGGGCTGGAAGCGCAGGGCCTCGCGCAACCACGGCAGGTTGGACGCCAGGCCGGCGACGCGGGTGGCCTTCAGGCCCGCTTCCAGCTTCGCCAGCGCATCGGCGCGGTCGCTGCCGTGCGCGATCAGCTTGGCGAGCATGGGGTCATAGTGGCCGCCGACCTCGGTGCCGCGCTCCACCCAGGTGTCCACCCGCAGGCCCGGCGGGAAGGCGACCTCGGTCAGCACGCCGGTGGCGGGCTGGAAGTTCTTCCAGGGGTCCTCGGCGTACAGGCGGGCCTGCACCGCATGGCCGCGCGGCTCGATGCGCAGCGTGTCCAGCGGCGGCATCTCGCCCGCGCCCAGGCGCAGCATCCATTCCACGATGTCGATGCCGGTCACCGCCTCGGTGACGCCGTGCTCCACCTGCAGCCGCGCGTTCACCTCCAGGAAGAAGAACTCCTGGGTGCGTGCATCCACCACGTACTCCACCGTGCCGGCGGACCGGTAGTTCGCGCCCCGCGCCAGGCGGCAGGCGGTCTCCAGCAGCGCGGCCCGCACCGCCGGGCGCAGGTGCGGCGCGGGTGTCTCCTCCACCACCTTCTGGTTGCGCCGCTGCAGGGAGCAGTCGCGCTCCCCCAGCGCCAGCACGGCGCCCGCGCCGTCGCCGAAGACCTGCACCTCGATGTGCCGTGCATCGGCGATGTAGCGCTCCAGGAACACGCCCGCATCGGCGAAGTTGCCCTGCGCCAGGCGGCGCACGGTGTCGAAGGCGGCACGCAGCGCGGCCGCATCCGGGCACATCTGCATGCCGATGCCGCCGCCGCCCGCGGTGCTCTTGAGCATCACCGGCCAGCCGATGCGCTCGGCCTCGGCCAGCGCGGTCTCCAGGTCGGGCAGCAAGCCGGTGCCGGGCAGCAGCGGCACGCCCTGCGCCTGCGCCAGCGCGCGTGCCGTGTGCTTGAGGCCGAACAGCCGCATCTGCGCCGGCGCCGGGCCCAGGAAGACCAGCCCCGCCGCTTCGCAGGCCTCGGCGAAGGCCGGGTTCTCCGACAGGAAGCCGTAGCCCGGGTGCACCGCCTGCGCCCCTGTGGCGCGAGCCGCCTCCACGATGCGCGCGGCGTCCAGGTAGCTGGCCGCCGCGGGCGCGGGGCCTATGCACACCGCCTCGTCGGCCAGGCGCACGTGCAGCGACTCGGCATCCGCTTCCGAATGGACCGCGACCGCCGCCACGCCCATGCGCCGCAGCGTGCGGATGATGCGGCAGGCGATCGCGCCGCGGTTGGCGACCAGCACCTTGTCGAACATCAGTGCGCTCCCCAGACCAGGCAGCGCACCGGCGTCGGGTTCCAGCCGTTGCAGGGGTTGTTCAGCTGCGGGCAGTTGGAGATGAGCACCACCACGTCCATCTCGGCGCGCAGTTCCACGTACTTGCCGGGGGCCGAGATGCCGTCCGCAAAAGTGAGCCCGCCCTCGGGCGTGACCGGCACGTTCATGAAGAAGTTGATGTTGGACGGGATGTCGCGCTTGGTCAGGCGCAGCGGGCCCTCGCCCATCACCGCCGCCATGTAGTTCTCGCGGCAGGCGTGCATGGGGCGCTTCTCCAGCGCGTAGCGCACGGTGTTGCTCTCGCAGGAGCACGCGCCGCCCAGGGTGTCGTGGCGCCCGCAGGTGTCGGCGACCAGGGTGAGCAGCGGCCGGCCGGCGTTGGACATGAGGCGGGTGCCCACGCCCAGGTAGAGCGCGCCCTGGGCCTGGATGGTACGGGTCAGGCTGTAGTGCTCCTCGGGGTCGCCGGCGGCGAAGAACAGGGTGTCCACGGCCTGGTTGCCCTCCAGGTCCTCGATGCGCATCACCTCGCCGCGGCGCAGCAGCTTCATCCAGGGCTCGCCCGCGGGAACGGTCTCGTCGGCGATGGCACGCGCCGGGTCCAGGTCGCTGATCTTCAGGTGGGAGGTCATGGCGGGGCTCACAGGAAGAAACGCTCGGTGTTGATGAAGCCGCGGCCGTTCTCGTCGCAGCGCAGGCGGCAGGGGTCGTCGGCACCGGCCGTGCCGGAGCGCCAGGCCGACAGGCGCACCTCACCGGGGGCCCAGTCGGGCGACGGGTCCAGGGGGTGCGGCGCGGCCGAGAGCAGCACCAGCACGTTCATCTCGCAGCGCAGGTCCACCAGCTGGCCGGGGCGGCGGTGCGCGCCGTCGAAGGACAGGCGCCCCTCCCCGTCGGCCACGGCCTTGCTGAAGAAATTGACCGGCGCCACCAGGTCGCGTCGCGAGAGCCCCCACTTGGCCGCCTCGATGGCCAGCCCCTCCAGGCCGGCGCGGTGCATGGCGTTGCGATGCGCCTGGTAGCGTGCGACGCCGTACTTCGCGTCCATGGCGTCCTGCGGGAGGGCGCCGCACACCGTGTCGTGCCAGCCGCAGCTGTCCATGGGGATGGAGCACAGGATGCGGCCCATGTCGGAGTAGAGGGCACAGCCGGCGGTGAGGAAGGCCGTGTGCTGCGCCTTGAGCGTGTCCGGCATGTTGTAGCGCTCGGACTTCTCCTCGAAGTTGTAGAACAGCGCCGAGACGTTGGCGCGGCCCTCCAGGTCCGTCAGGCGCAGCGTGGTGCCCCGGCGCAGCACGCCGGACCAGTGGCAGCCGCCGGGCAGCGACTCCTCCCAGAGCAGGAGGTCCGGGGAGTACGGCGTGGAATGCGCAGGCACCGCGGCTCGGGCCAGCGGCGGCAGGTCTTCAAATCGGATGGGAGGGGTCATCGGCGGCCTCGGGTTCCTGGGTCGAAAAGGGCGAGAGACGACGGGGCGGCGCACCATCGATCTCCCGGGCTTTTGTCCCTCCGTGGAACCCCGTCGCCGGGGCCGACCGCTCTCGGACCAGGCAGCCCGCGCACAGGACGCGGGCCCGGAACCCTAGCGGTCAAGTCAAGCGGCGCCAGGCGCCATCGACTCTCTGCAAAACACTAAGCAAGGGCGGTGCCAGTGCGCGACGTCCCGGCCCGGCCGCAGGGCGCCCCGGCATGGGGCGCGACGCCCCAGGCCAGGGCATGCCGCTCAGAAGGTGTACTTGACGCCCAGCACCACCGTGCCGCGGCCCAGGAAGCGGCCGTTGCTGTCGGTGTAGAAGCTGCGCTTGGCATCGGTGTCCATGGCGGCGGCGGTGGCCACGAAGCCGTTGCCGAAGTCCTTGGCAAAGGTGAGCGCGATGTCGCTGTAGCTGGCCGGCAGGGCCTGATGCGGGATCAGCTGGCGGCCGACGTGCGGCGTGAGCGTCATGCCGTTGCCCAGGTCGATCGCGGCGCTCAGGTCGAAGTACTGGCTGCCCTTGCTGTCCAGGTTGCCCAGGAAGTTGCTCACGCTGCGGTTGTACTTGAGCGTGAACATCTTGTAGGTCAGCGAGCCGTACACCTCGGTGGTGCTGGCGTTGGCGAACAGGCCGGCGCCCGGGGTGCCGGCGGCGCCCGAGTTGTTGCCCGGGTACTGGTAGGTGATCACGCCCACGTCGTAGCTGAGCGTGGAATCGATGGCGTCGCGGAAGCCGCCGTACAGGTCCAGCTCGTAGCTGCCCTTGGTGGCGAGGTTGAATTCCTTCACCCACTTCACGTTCGACACGAAGGTGCCGAGGTAGACACCGCTCTTGTGGGTGAAGTCGGCCCCGGCCTGGACGGCGGGCTGGTAGGAGGTCTGGGCGATGCCGCGCACGCGGTAGTCGGACACGGCGCCGACGTTGAAGGTCAGCGTGTAGTCCGGCTCGGGCGAGGCGTCATTGGCGGCGAAGGCCGAACCGGCGGCCAGCAGCAGGACGGCGATGGAGGTCGCGCGCAGGGAGTTCTTCATCATGGGTGGGTCTTTCGTTGTGAAACAAGGGAAGGCCTGCCGCGTCGAGCACGTGGCATGCCAGCGTGATGGGCCACGTGCGTGGCGGGGAACTTCTTCATCGCGAGCCCGGGCGCGCCTTGTGGGCGGGCAGCTGGATGGGCGGGATCGCGGCGGCGTGCAGCTGCAGCCGGCCGCCGATGACGCCGCGGCGCGTGAGCATCTCGTTGGCGATGGCCGACAGCCGGGGCGCACGCCCCTGCACGAGGATCACCTCCATCACCTGGTTCTCGGACAGGTGCACGTGCAGCGAGCTGATCACCTCGTCGATGTTCTCGTACTGGATGTCGGCCAGCCGCTTCTGCAGGCCGGGCACCTGGCGGTCGTAGTGCAGCGTGATGGTGCCGACCATGACCTCGTCGCCCAGCTCGCCGCGCGAGGCCAGCACCTTCTCGTGCACCACCTCGGCGATGGCCTGCGAGCGGCTCTCGTAGCCATGGCGGGCCACCAGCCCGTCCAGGGCCTCGAGGAGGTGCGCGGGCAGCGAGACGCCGATGCGGCTCACCCCTGCGTTTCCGTTGCGGCCCCGTGCCATCTGGTGTGCTTCCGCCCGCCTCAGAACATCCAGCTGTAACGCTCGACTTCCCACTGGCTGACCGAGAGGTGGTACGCCTGCCACTCCTCGCTCTTGTAGCGGATGAATTCATCGCGCAGCTCGCGGCCCAGGGCCTCTTCCACCAGCGGGTCGGCGGCGAAGGCGGCCACGGCCTCCTGCAGCGTCTGCGGCAGGAAATCGATGCCGCGGGCGCGCCGCTCTTCCTCGCTGATCGCGTACAGGTTGTCCTCGTTGGGCTTGCCCGGGTCGATGCGGTTGCGGATGCCGTCCAGGCCGGCCGCCAGCACCAGGGTCGCGGCCAGGTAGGGGTTCACCGCACCGTCGGCGTTGCGCGACTCGCAGCGGCCGCCGCCGGCCGGGATGCGGACCGAGTTGGTGCGGTTGTTGGAGCCCCAGGAGTTGAACACCGGCGCCCAGGAGAAGGTGCTCATGGCGCCGCGGCGCACCAGGCGCTTGTAGCTGTTCACGGTGGGCGCGAAGACGGCGCACAGCGCCCGGCCGTGCTTGAGGATGCCGCCCACGAACCAGTAGCCCAGCTGCGTCAGGCCGATGCCGTGCGGGTCCTCCGAGGGCGGGCAGGCGAAGGCGTTCCTGCCGCTCTGCAGCTCGTACAGCGACATGTTGAAGTGGGCGCCGTTGCCGGTCTTGTCGGCGAAGGGCTTGGGCATCATGGTCGCCAGCAGGCCCATCTCGCGGGCGTAGTGCTTGGCCATGTGGCGGAAGAAGACCAGCCGGTCACAGGTGGTGACGGCGTCCGCGTAGGCGAAGTCGAACTCGAACTGGCCGTTGGCGTCCTCGTGGTCGAAGGAGTAGAGGTCCCAGCCCAGGCCGTTGATCGCGCTGGCCATCTTGTCCAGCCACTCGAAGTTGTTGGTGAAGCCGCGCACGTCGTAGCAGGGCTTGCTGAGCTTGTCCTCCGGGTCGGGCGCCGACAGCCGGCCGAGCTCGTCCTGGCGCAGCAGGAAGATCTCGCACTCGATGCCCAGGTTCATGCCGTAGCCCAACTTGCCCGCCTCGGTGAGCTGCCGCTGCAGCGCGACGCGGGTGTTCAGCGGATAGGGCTTGCCCTGGAAGTGGTTGTCGGCCGGGATCCACGCGATCTTGGGTTCCCAGGGCAGCTGGATCAGGCGCGAGAAATCCGGGATGGAGGTCAGCTCGTCGTCGTTGGGCGCCTGGCCCAGGCCGTCCAGCGCATAGCCGGTGTAGCGCTCCGAGCCTTCGGCCATGTGCAGCATGTGCGCGATGGGCACCACCTTGGCCTTGGGCACGCCATGGATGTCCACGTAGGCGCCGATGCAGTACTTCACGCCTCGGGCTTCCAGGTCCTTCTGCAGGCGGCGCAGGTCTTCGTTCTCGTTCACGCGGTGTCCTTGCTGTAGGGGTGGGTCAATGCCGGCAGTCGGCAACGGGTTCGAAATAGGAGGCGTCCAGCGGCGGGCGCTCCACGGTGCCGCGCCGCACCAGGGCGCTGAGGTCCTCGACCATCCAGTCGAACCACTGGCGGCCCTTCTCCTCGCTGGCGAGGCTGGGCAGGCCGGTGGTGCCATTGGCGCTGGTCCGGTTGACCGGGTGCGAGAACACGCATCCGCCGGTGCGGTCGGGGTCGTCGCCCTGGCCCAGGCGGTCCGGGCGCACCTGCTGCGGCGCCACGGCCATCATCAGCGAGGTCTCGGCGTCGTTGGCGTGCCAGTCGGCCGCGTCCGCAGCGTGGAAGGCGCGCACCCGCTCGCTCAGCGTGGCCGTGTTGAGCAGGGCCACCATCAGGTCGTCGAAGCGGCTGCGAAGCATTTCCAGCGCGCAGCGCAGCGGCGCGGCGTTGGTGACATGGCCGTTGACGATGAACAGGCGCCGCACGCCCGCGTGGTACGCCCACTCGCCCACCTGCTCCACCAGCTGGATCAGCAGCATGGGGGTCAGGGCGAGCGTGCCCGGCCAGCGCCGGCTGTGGCCCAGCGAGCAGCCGTAGGCCAGCGTGGGCAGCATGGGCACGCGCGTGGCCCCGGCCACGGCCAGGCACAGCCGCTCGGCCACCACCGAGTCCACGCCGCAGGCCAGGTGCGGCCCGTGCTGCTCGGTGGCGCCCACGGGCAGGATGGCGGCGTGCCCGCTGCCCGCGAGCACCTCCGGGATCTCGGTCCAGGTCAGTTCGTCCCAGCGCATCGCCGCGTCCTCATTCGATGTCGTCGGCCACGTCGGTGAACCGGATCATGGGTTTGTCCACCAGCGCGGCCTCGTCCGGCGGCGCCTCCACCGGCGGGTGGATGAGCGCGTCCACGCGGGCGCGGGTGGCCTGGAATTCGGTCGTGGTGAACTGGCCCGGCGAGCGCGGGCGCGGCACCGGCACCTCGATCAGTTCCTGCACCTCGCCCGGGTGCGCCTTGAGCACCAGGATGCGGTCGGCCAGGTAGATGGCCTCGTCCAGGTCGTGCGTGATGAAGAGCACGGTGACGTCGAGGTTGCGCCAGATGTCCAGCAGGTGTGTCTGCATCTTGGAGCGCGTCTGCGCGTCCAGCGCGCCGAAGGGCTCGTCCATGAGCAGGATGCGCGGCTGGTTCACCAGCGCGCGCGCGATGGCCACGCGCTGGCGCATGCCGCCCGAGAGCTGGTGCGGGTAGGCGTCGGCGAACTTCGACAGGCCCACCAGCTCCAGCCATTCGCGCGCGTGCTGCTCGGCGGTGCCGCGCGAGCTGCCGTTCATCAGCGGGCCGAACATCACGTTGCCCTTGACGGTGAGCCAGGGGAACAGCGAGTAGCCCTGGAACACCATGCCGCGGTCGCGCCCCGGGCCCTTGACGGGCGCGCCGTCCAGCAGGATTTCGCCGCTGGTGGCCTGCTCCAGGCCGGCCAGGATGCGGATCAGCGTGGACTTGCCGCAGCCCGAGGGGCCGATGACGCAGACGAATTCGCGCCGGTGGACCTTGAAGTCGATGCCGCGCAGGGCCTCGGTGTCGCCCTGCGCACCCTGGTAGACCTTGCCCAGGCCGCGCGCCTCCAGGATCACCTCGCGGGCGCGGATGCGCTCGAAGCGCGCCGCCACCTCGGGCGATTGCAGGCGCACC
>NZ_JADDOJ010000116.1 GCF_015159745.1 Ramlibacter aquaticus
GCCCCCGACCGCCTCCCCTCCACGCCTTCCCACGTCGCCGTCGTCGGCGCCGGCATCGCCGGCCTCGCCTGCGCCCGCACCCTGGTGCAGGCCGGCCTGCGCGTGACGGTCTTCGAAAGCGGCAACGACGTGGGCGGGCGCACCTGCAGCGTCGAATCCCCCTTCGGCACCTTCGACGCCGGCGCCCAGTACTTCACCGTGCGCGACGCGCGCTTCGAGCAGGCGCTGGCCACCGCACCGGGCGCCGTGAAGCGCTGGAGCGCGAACGCGGTGCGCGTGCTGGATCCGCACGGCCGCGTGGTCGAGGCCGCCCTGCCCGCGCGCGAATCGCACTGGGTGGGCACGCCGGGCATGGACGAACTCGCGCGCCAGTGGGCGCGCCCGCTGCGCGACGCCGGCCAGGTGGAACTGCAGACCCGCGTCACGCGCATCGAGCGCGACGCGCTGGCGCCCACGCGCTGGCAGTTGCAGACGGCCGGTCCGCAGGACGCGGTGCACGTGTTCTCGGGCTTCGACGCCGTGCTGCTGGCGATCCCGGCCGCGCAGGCCGGCGGCCTGCTCGCCGCCTCGCCCTCGCTGGGCGGCCTGGCCGAACCGCTGGCCGCCGTGGACGTGGCGCCCTGCTGGACCCTGATGGTGGCCTATCCGCAGGCGGTACAGCCCACGCTGCCGCACCTGGGCCCGCAGTGGAACGCGGCGCTCAGCACGCACCACCGCGTGGCCTGGCTGGCCCGTGAGTCGTCCAAGCCCGGGCGCGGCCCCGTGGAACGCTGGACCGTGCAGGCCAGCGCCGACTGGTCGCGCGAGCACCTGATGGACGACGGCCACCGCGTGCTGGCCAAGCTGCTCAAGGCCTTCGGCGAGGTGACCGGCATCCTGGCCGAACCCAGCCACGCGGAAGTGATGCGCTGGCGCTGGGCCAAGACGATGGCCCCCCTGGGGCAGTCCCACCTGTGGCACCCGCGCGAGCGCATCGGCCTGTGCGGCGACTGGTGCACCGGGCACCGCGTGGAGGACGCCTTCCTCTCCGGCCTGGCGCTGGCACTGGACCTCATCGCCCACGGCTGACCCGGCATGGCCTGCCGCGGCCGCTTCGCCCCCTCGCCCACCGGGCCCCTGCACGCCGGCTCGCTGGTGGCGGCCCTGGCCAGCTGGCTGGACGTGCGCGCCGCCGGTGGCCGCTGGCTGGTGCGCATCGAGGACGTGGACGGCCCGCGCTGCGTGCCGGGCGCCGACCGCGAGATCCTCGCCCAGCTCGCCGCCTGCGGCCTGCACCCCGACGAGCCGCCGGTGTGGCAGTCGCAGCGCGGCGCCTTGTACGAGGCCGCCCTGCAGCGGCTGCTGGCCGCCGGACGCTGCTACCCCTGCGCCTGCTCGCGCAAGGACATCGCCGCCGAACTGGCCCGGCGGGGCCAGGCCGTGCAACGGCATGGCGAACTGGTCTATCCCGGCACCTGCCGCGCCGGCCTGCACGGGCGCGAGCCCCGGGCCTGGCGCTTCCGGGTGGCGCCGGGCACGGTGCACTGGGCAGACCGCCGCCTGGGCCCGCAACAGCAGGATGTGGAGCACGCGGTGGGCGACTTCGTGCTGCGCCGCGCCGACGGGCTGTGGGCCTACCAGCTCGCGGTGGTGGTGGACGACGCTGGGCAGGGCATCACGCACGTGGTGCGCGGCGAGGACCTGGCCGACAACACGGCGCGCCAGCTGCAACTGCAGCAGGCGCTGGGCCTGCCCGTGCCGCGCTACCTGCACACGCCGCTGGTGCTGGCGGCCGACGGGCAGAAGCTGTCCAAGCAGAACGGCGCCGCGCCCCTGCAGCTGCGCGACCCGCTGGCGGCCCTGAACGCGGCCGCCGCCGTGCTGGGGCTGCCGCCCCAGGCGGGCCCGCTCGCCGACGCGCTGGCGGCCTGGGTACAGGCCTGGCGGGCCTCCTACAATCCCGGCGGTGATTGAAGACGCCGACTCCGCGGGCCACAGGCCCGACCCCAGCGCCCCAGAGGCACCCGCCACCGAGGCTGCAGCCGCGACCGGCCAGGCCGCGGGCGCCGCCCATCCGCGCACCATCCGCAGCTTCGTCAAGCGCGCCGGCCGCACCACCACCGGCCAGGCCCGCGCCTTCGCCGAGCTGGGCCCGCGCTTCGTGCTGCCCTTCCAGCCCCAGCCCCTGGACCTGGCGCAGGCCTTCGGCCGCGCCGCGCCCACGGTGCTCGAGATCGGCTTCGGCATGGGCGATGCCACGGCGAAGATCGCGCACGGCATGCCGGACACGGACTTCCTGGGCTGCGAGGTGCACGAGCCCGGCGTGGGCGCGCTGCTCAAGCACATCGGCGACCTGGGACTGACGAACATCCGCATCCTGCAGCACGACGCGGTGGAGGTGCTGCAGCAGATGCTGGCGCCCGGCGTGCTGGCGGGCGCGCACATCTTCTTCCCCGACCCCTGGCACAAGCTGCGCCACAACAAGCGCCGCCTGGTGCAGCCGCCTTTCGTCGCGCTGCTGGCCTCGCGCATCGCGTCGGGCGGCTACATCCACTGCGCCACCGACTGGGAGCCCTACGCCCACCAGATGCTGGAGGTGCTGGCCGCCGAGCCCACGCTGGAGAACACGGCCGAAGGGTTCGCGCCCCGGCCGGCGTACCGGCCCCTGACCAAGTTCGAGAACCGCGGCCTCAAGCTGGGCCACGGTGTCTGGGACCTGGTTTTCCGCAAGCGCTGACCGCGCCCGGGCAGACGGACGAAGGGCCGCGATCGCGGCCCTTTCTCATTGGGGGCCGGCGTGCGCCGGCCTGCGGCCTCAGGCCCGCTCGGCCACCCAGGCCTGCACCGACTGCAGCGCCGCGGGCAGCTTGCTCGCGTCGGTGCCGCCGGCCATGGCCATGTCGGCCTTGCCGCCGCCCTTGCCGCCCACCTGCTGGGCGACGAAGTTCACCAGCTCGCCGGCCTTGACCTGGCCCATGCGGTCGGCGGTGACGCCGGCCGCGATCTGCACCTTGCCGCCGTCCACGGCGGCCAGCACGATGGCGGCGCTCTTGAGCTTGTCCTTGAGCTTGTCCAGCGTGTCGCGCAGGGTCTTGGCGTCGGCCCCGGCCAGCGTCGCCGCCAGCACCTTCATGCCCTTGACGTCGACCGCCTGGGCCACCAGTTCGTCGCCCTGGCTGGAGGCCAGCCTGCCCTTGAGCGCGCCGACTTCCTTCTCGAGGCCGCGCACCTGTTCCAGCACCTGGCCCACGCGCGACTGCAGCTCGGCGGCGGGCGCCTTGAGGGCGCCGGCCAGGCGGTTCACCGTGTCTTCCAGCTGCTGCAGGTAGGCCAGCGCGTTGGCGCCGGTGACGGCCTCGATGCGGCGGATGCCGGCGGCCACGCCGCCCTCGCCCACCACCTTGAACAGGCCGATGTCGCCGGTGCGCTGCACGTGCGTGCCGCCGCACAGCTCGCGGCTGGAGCCGATGTCCAGCACGCGCACGGTGTCGCCGTACTTCTCGCCGAACAGCATCATGGCGCCGGTGGCCTTGGCCGACTCGATGTCCATGACCCGCGCCTGGGTGGCGTGGTTCTGCAGGATCTCGGCGTTCACGCGGGCCTCGATCTCGCGCACCTGGGCGTCGGTGATGGGCGCGTTGTGCGTGAAGTCGAAGCGGGTCTTGTCGGGGTCGACCAGCGAGCCCTTTTGCTGCACGTGCTCGCCCAGCACCTCGCGCAGGGCCTTGTGCATCAGGTGGGTGACCGAGTGGTTGCGCATGGTGGCCTGGCGGCGGACCATGTCGACCTGGGCCGTGACGGCATCGCCCACGCCCAGCGTGCCATGGGCGAGCTTGCCGTGGTGGCCGTACACGTCGGCCTTGATCTTCTGCGTGTCCGCCACCTCGAACAGGGCGGAACCGGCCACGATGCGGCCGCTGTCGCCCACCTGGCCGCCGCTCTCGGCGTAGAAGGGCGTGCTGTCCAGCACCACGATGCCCTCCTGGCCGCTCTTGAGCTCGGCCACGGGCGTTCCGTCGACGTACAGGGCCACCACCTTGGCGGCCTCTTCCAGCTTCTCGTAGCCGACGAAGAGATTGCCACTGCCGGTGTAGTCCAGCACGCGGTCCATCTTGAACTTGCCGGCAGCGCGGGCCTGGGCCTTCTGGCGGTCCATGGCGGCGTTGAAGCCGGCCTCGTCCACCGAGACGCCGCGCTCGCGGCACACGTCGTTGGTCAGGTCCAGCGGGAAGCCGTAGGTGTCGTGCAGCTTGAAGGCGACGTCGCCGGCCAGCACCTTGGCATCCCCGGCCAGCGCGGCGTCGAGGATCTCCATGCCGTTTTCCAGCGTCTCGTAGAAGCGCTCTTCCTCGGCCTTGAGCACGTCCATGATGCGTGCCTGGGCGGCCGCCAGGTGCGGGTAGGCCTCGCCCATCAGGCGCACCAGCTCGGGCACCAGCTTGTAGAAGAAGGGCGTCTTGCGGCCCAGCTTGTAGCCGTGGCGGATCGCGCGGCGGATGATGCGGCGCTGCACGTAGCCCCGGCCCTCGTTGGAGGGGATCACGCCGTCGGCCACCAGGAAGGAGGTGGCGCGGATGTGGTCGGCGATCACGCGCAGCGAGGGGTTCAGCAGGTCGGCCGTGCCCGTCTCGCGGCCAGCGGCCTCGATCAGCGCTTGGAACAGGTCGATCTCGTAGTTGCTGTGCACGTGCTGCAGGATGGCGGCCAGGCGCTCCAGGCCCATGCCGGTGTCCACGCAAGGGGCGGGCAGCGGCTTGACGCTGCCATCCGGCTGCATGTCGAACTGCATGAACACGTGGTTCCAGATCTCGATGTAGCGGTCACCGTCGGCGTCCGGGCTGCCCGGGGGGCCACCGGGAATCTCGGGGCCGTGGTCGTAGAAGATCTCCGAGCAGGGGCCGCAGGGGCCGGTGTCGGCCATCATCCAGAAGTTGTCGGACTGGTACTTCGCGCCCTTGTTGTCGCCGATGCGCACCACGCGCTCGGGCGGCAGGCCGATCTCCTTGGTCCAGATGTCGTAGGCCTCGTCGTCGTCGATGTAGACGGTGGCCCAGAGCTTGTCGGCCGGCAGCTGGAAGACCTGGGTCAGCAGCTCCCAGCCCCACTTCAGCGACTCGCGCTTGAAGTAGTCGCCGAAGCTCCAGTTGCCCAGCATCTCGAAGAAGGTGTGGTGGCGGGCGGTGTAGCCCACGTTCTCGAGGTCGTTGTGCTTGCCGCCGGCGCGCAGGCAGGCCTGCACCGAGGCCGCGCGCACGTAGGGCCGCTTGTCCGTGCCCAGGAACACGTCCTTGAACTGGACCATGCCCGAGTTGGTGAACATCAGGGTGGGGTCGTTCCCCGGCACCAGGGGGCTGGAGGCGACCACGGTGTGGGCCTTGTCCTTGAAGAACTCGAGGAAGGTCCTGCGGATGTCTGCGACGGTGAACTGGGGCGTGCTCATGGGTGGGCTCAGCTGAACATTCGATTATAGGTTTCGAGGGTTTGGCGCTCCCGCTACCATTTCGGATTCCCTCCCAAAAAAGCCCCAGGAGCGCAAGATGGACATGAAGACTTCCCCGCTGGCCCTGTTGAAGGACCCCAGCCTGCTCAAGACGGACGCCCTGATCGCCGGGCAATGGGTGGCGGGCGACGCCCGTTTCGAGGTGACCGACCCCAGCAACGGCGCCCGCCTGGCCGACGTGGCCAACCTGGGCGAGCTGGAGGCCGAGCAGGCCATCGCGGCCGCCAATGCCGCCTGGCCGGCCTGGCGGGCCAAGAGCGGCAAGGAGCGCGCGGCCATCCTGCGCCGCTGGTACGACCTGCTGATGGCCAACCAGGAGGACCTGGGCCGCCTGATGACCGCCGAGCAGGGCAAGCCCTTCGCCGAGGCCAAGGGCGAGGTGGCCTACGGCGCCAGCTTCGTGGAGTGGTTCGCAGAGGAGGCCAAGCGCGTCAATGGCGAGACCCTGCCGCAGTGGGACAACAACCGCCGCCTGATGGTGCTGCGCCAGCCGGTGGGCGTGTGCGCCGCCATCACGCCCTGGAACTTCCCGCTGGCCATGATCACCCGCAAGGTCGCGCCCGCACTGGCCGCCGGCTGCCCGGTGGTCATCAAGCCGGCCGAGCTCACGCCGCTCACGGCGCTGGCCGCCGCCGAGCTGGCCCTGCGCGCGGGCATCCCGGCCGGCGTGCTCAACGTCATCACCGCCGACAGCGCCAACAGCATCGCCATCGGCAAGGTGTTCTGCGCCAGCGACGTGGTGCGGCACATCAGCTTCACCGGCAGCACCGAGGTCGGCCGCATCCTGATGGCGCAGAGCGCGCCCACCATCAAGAAGCTCTCGCTGGAGCTGGGCGGCAATGCGCCCTTCATCGTCTTCGACGACGCCGACATCGACTCGGCCGTGGAAGGCGCGATCGCCAGCAAGTACCGCAACGCCGGCCAGACCTGCGTGTGCGCCAACCGGCTCTACGTGCAGGAGGGCGTGTACGACGTCTTCGTCGAGAAGTTCGCCGCCAAGGTCCAGGCCATGAAGGTGGGCAACGGCTTCGAGGACGGGGTGGTGCAGGGCCCGCTGATCGAGGACGCCGCCGTGGAAAAGGTGGAGCGCCACGTGAAGGACGCCGTCGCCAAGGGCGGCCGGGTGGTGGTGGGCGGCCAGAAGCTCAAGGGCCAGTTCTTCCAGCCCACGGTGATCGCCGACGCCACGGGCGACATGCTGTGCGCCCGCGAGGAGACCTTCGGCCCGCTGGCCCCGGTGTTCCGCTTCAAGACCGAGCAGGAGGCAATTGACGCCGCCAACAACACCGAGTTCGGCCTCGCCAGCTATTTCTACAGCCGCGACATCGGCCGCATCTACCGGGTCGGCGAAGCGCTGGAATACGGCATGGTGGGCATCAACGTGGGCATCATCGCCACCGAGCACGTGCCCTTCGGCGGCGTGAAGCAGTCCGGCCTGGGCCGCGAGGGCTCGCACCACGGGATGGACGAGTACCTGGAGATCAAGTACCTCTGCATCGGCGACATCCAGAAGTGAGGGGACGGCCCCGCCGGGCCGGCGGGGCGCATGAAGCCTCCTACAGCCGCCGCTGAAGCGCGCTGACCCGGACTGCGCAAGCCCGGGCGGAAAGTGAAAGCCACAACGCGGGCATGGGGCCCGCGGCATTCACTTGTCCGGAGCCTCTCATGCAATCACAGATCAGCGACTGGAGCAGCGCGATGATGACCTCGCTGGCATCCGCGATGGCGCTCTTCCTATCGGCCATCCCGAAGATCATCGGGTTCGCCGTCATCCTCATCGTCGGCTGGTTCATCGCCTCGCTCGTCGAGAAGGGGGTTGCCGCCCTCTTGCGGGCGGTGCACTTCAACAACCTGGCCGAGCGGTCCGGCTTTGCCGACTTCGTCTCCAAGATGGGCTCCAGCATGGACTCCTCGGGGATGATCGGGCTGGTGGTGAAGTGGTTCGTGCGCCTGATCGCGCTGGTGGTCGCGTTCGACGCGCTGGGCTTGCCGGCCGTCTCGGACGTGCTGCGCGAACTGCTGATGTGGCTGCCCAACGTGGTCGTGGCGCTGGTGGTGCTGGTGATCGGCGGCTTGGCGGCGCGGGCCCTGAGCAACCTGGTGCGGGGCGCGGCGTCCGAGGCCGGCATCACGAACTCCAACTTCCTGGCCAAGCTGGCCACGGTGCTGGTGTGGTCCTTCGCCATCGTGGTGGCGGTCAACCAGATCGGCATCGCGACCACCCTGGTCAACACCCTGTTCATGGCCTTCGTGGGCGCGCTGGCCCTGGGCGCCGGCCTGGCCTTCGGCCTGGGTGGGCGTGACACGGCGGGCGAGATCGTGCGGCGCATGTACGACACCGCCCAGAAGAACAGCGGCAAGATGAGCCAGGCGGCCGACGCGGTGCAGCGCCGCGCGGCCGAGAACGCCAACAACTTCAGCGACCGCGGCGGCCAGTACCGTCCGAACCCGGCCGACCGCCGGCACGGGAGCGAGGGCGGCTGAGCCCGCCCGCGGCCAGGCTGGGCGCCCGCTCCAGCCTGGCGCTGGCCACCGTGCCGAAGCGCAGCCGGTGCCAGCGTGAGAAGGCGCTGGGTTCGGAAAACCCCAGCAATGAAGCCACATCCGCGAGCGGCCGGGTGCCCTCCTTGAGGTAGCGCTCCAGCAGGTCTTCGCGCACCCCGTTGAGCAGAATGCTGAAGCTGGTGCCCTCGCGCACCAGCTGCCGCGCCACGGTGCGCCGGTCCACGCCCAGGTGCTCGGCCACCACCTCCACCCGGCAGTGGCCGCGCGGCAGCAGCAGCACGATGAACTCCCGCACCCGGTCGGCCACGCACGCGCGCCGGCGCACACCGGGCCCCAGCAGGCGCGCGGTGTAGCGCGCCATCACCGGGTCGGCCGCGGCGTTGGGCGCGTCCAGGTCCGCCGCATTGCAGACCATGCCGTCGAACTCGTGGCCGAACTCCACCGCCGGCCCGAACAGGCGCCGGTGCGCGGCGGTGTCCCCCGGTGCCGGGTGCGAGAAGCACACCAGCCGCGGCCGCCAGCCGGCGCCCATGAAGATGCCCAGCACCCGGAACATCACTGCGACCACCAGCTCGGTCGCCTGCACCTGCGGCCGGCCGTCGCCGGCGTCCAGGTGGGCCCGGATGGTCACCAGGTTGCCGACCTGCTCGGTGTGGATGGACAGCGCCTCGTTGTGCAGGTGCAGGTTGGCCACGATGGCCTCCAGCGCCTGGCGCAGCGTGGGCTCGTCGCGCACCAGCAGGCCCAGCGGTCCCAGGTTGGACAGCCGCCGCGAGCCGGCCAGCTGGACCCCGAAGGCCGGCTCCCTGCACTGCTGCGCCGCCAGGTCCAGCACCCGGCCCACCGCCGCGGCCGGCACCATCAGGTCGGGATCGTCCAGCGCGCGGCGCGGCAGGCCCACCTGCGGCAGCAGCGCGTAGGCGTCCACGCCATGCGCCCCGCACAGGGCGGCGAAATGGGTCAGGCTGGCGCTGCGCAGCAGGGCGGCCATGGCATCTCCCAGGGATGAGGGTTTTCACCCGGTGTCCCGAAATGTTAATCGCATGTCCCGTAATGTCACTGTCTTTTATTCACATCTT
>NZ_JADDOJ010000117.1 GCF_015159745.1 Ramlibacter aquaticus
GTTCCACCCCACCCAGGAGTCGCACCCCATGAAGAAGAACACCCCCTCCGCCGCCGCCCCGGGCGCCAGCCGCCGGCGCCTGCTGCAGGCCACCGGCGCCGCCGCCGTGCTGGGCCTGGCCGGCACCGGCCGCGTGTTCGCGCAGGCCGCGCCCAAGATCCGCATCGGCTACTGGCCGGTGGCGGCGGGCCTGCCCTTCTTCGCAGCGATCGAGAAGGGCTACTTCAAGGAAGCCGGCCTGGACGTGGAGCCGCTCAAGTTCGCCGCCGCCGCGCAGGTGATGGAAGCCATGCTCGCCGGCCGCAGCGACGGCAGCGCCAACGGCACCGGCACCGCCAACCTCGCCATCGGCGAGATTGCGCAGCCCGGCCTGTTCAAGATCTTCTGCAGCAACCCCAGCAACGCCACCCACGTGCTGGAGGAATTCATCGTCGCCAAGGACAGCCCGATCAAGTCGGTCGCCGAGCTCAAGGGCAAGCGCGTGGCCAGCGGCCCCGGCATCCAGAACCTCACCCTGGCGCGCACCATGCTCGAGCGGGCCGGCGCCGGCGCGGTGAACGTGGTGGAGCTGCCGATCAGCCAGCACGTGGCGGCCATCGCCGCCGGCCAGGTGGACGGCATCTACACCCTGGAGCCCACCGGCACCGTGGGCCGGCTCAACGGCACCACCCGCGTGCTGGAGGCCGGCGTGGTCTCGCACTACATCCTGGGCGACCCGCAGGCGCCCTGGCACGGCGGCGCGGCCAGCCTGACCACCGACTTCCTGAAGAAGCACCCCGACGTGGCGAAGAAGTACATGGCCGCCTACGCGCGCGGCGTGGAGCTGGTGCGCAAGAGCCCGGCCGAGGCGCGCCAGTTCATGAAGGGCTACACCGCGATCGAGGGCCCGCTCACCGGCGAGGTGCCGCTGGCCACCTACATGCTGTGGAACGAGTTCAAGCCCAGCGACGTGGCCTACTTCCAGAAGTTCTACGACCTGTTCTCGGACAAGGGGGTGTTCGAGAAGAAGGTGGCTGTGGACGGCCTGCTGTACCGGGGCTGAGCATGGACGCCGCCTGGAACCGGGTGCACCGGGCCCTGCCCGTGCTGGGGCCGCTGCTGCTCTTCGTGCTGTGGGACTTCGTGGTCCGCTTCGGCTTCATCAAGCCCATCCTGCTGCCGCCGCCGGCCGCCACGCTGCAGACCCTGGCCACCGGCCTGCTGGGCGGCCCGCTGCTGGGCGACTTCGCCGTGACCGTGTGGCGCACGTTGCAGGCCTTCCTCATCGCCGCCGTGGTCGGCATGCCGCTGGGCATCGCCCTGGGCAGCAGCGAGCGGGCCTACCGCAGCGTGGAGTTCCTGATCGACTTCTTCCGCTCCACGCCCTCCTCGGCGCTGATCCCGCTGTTCCTGCTGGTGTTCGGCGTGTCCGACATCAACAAGGTGGCCATCGCCGCCTTCGGCGCCCTGCTGATCGTGGTGTTCAACAGCGCCTACGGCGTGATGAACGCACGCAAGCAGCGCGTGATGGCCGCGCAGGTGATGGGCGCGACGCGCTGGCAGCAGTTCCGCGACGTGCTGGTGTGGGAGAGCCTGCAGCCCTCCTTCGTCGGCCTGCGCTCGGCCGTCTCCATGGCGCTGGTGATCGTGATCGTGGCCGAGATGTTCATCGGCTCCGAGAACGGCCTGGGCCACCGCATCATCGACGCCCAGCAGGTGCTCAACGTGCGCAGCATGTACGCCAGCATCCTCGCGGCCGGGGCGCTGGGCTACGCGCTCAACGTGCTCTTCCTGGTGGCCGAGAAGCGCATCGTGCACTGGAGCGGCCGATGAACGCCGCCGTGCTCAAGGCGCCGGTGGCGCCCTATGCCGACGTGCCTCGCCCGGCCTTCCGGCCCGGCCCGGCCGGCACGCACATCACGATCCGCGGCCTGACCAAGCACTTCGCCGGCTGGCCGCTGTACGGGAACTTCGACCTCGACATCCCCAAGCACAAGATCACCTCGGTCTTCGGCCCCAACGGCTGCGGCAAGAGCACGCTGATCAACATGATCGCCGGGCTGGTGCCGGTGGACCGCGGCGAGATCCTCTTCGACGGCAAGACGCTGAAGGAGACGCGCATCGGCTACGTCTTCCAGAACTACCGCGAAGCGCTGTTCCCCTGGATGCGCACCATCGACAACATCGCCTACCCGCTGAAGCTGGAAGGGCGCAGCAAGGCCGAGGTGGACCGCCGGATGGAGGAGCTGGTGGCCAGCTTCGACGTGAAATTCGACCTCAAGCGCCACCCCTATGAGCTCTCGGGTGGCCAGCAGCAGACGGCGTCCATCATGCGGGCGCTCGCCAACCACCCCGAGGTGCTGTTCCTGGACGAGCCCTTCTCGGCGCTGGACTTCGAGATGACCCTGTTCATCCGCGAGAAGCTGCAGGAGGTCTTCATGCAGACGGGCACCACCATGCTGCTGGTCTCGCACGACCTGGAGGAGGCCGTCTACCTGGCCGACGAGGTGCTGCTGCTCACGCGCCGGCCCACGCAGGTGGCCGAGTTGCTGCGCTACGAGGACCCGCGCCCGCGCACCGTGGAGACGCTGACGCAGCCCAGCTTCATCGCGACCAAGAAGCAGAGCCTGGAAATCTTCCAGCGCGAGGTGCGGCGGTGACGGCGTCGCAGCCCGTGCCGCCCGCAGGGCCAACCGCGGCCCAGGTGCTGGCCCATGTGCACGCCAGCGCCGCGCTGCTGGGGCTGCCGCTGGACGAGGCCCGGGCCCAGGCCGTGGCCGGGCACCTGCTGCGCAGCGCCGGCCTCGCCGCCCTGCTGGAGGCAGTGCCCATGCCGCCCGACCTGGAGCCCGCGGAGGTCTGGTGCCCCGCGCCCTTCCCCGGCGAGGACCCGGCATGAGCTCGGCCGGCCTGCTCGCGCGCATCCGCCGGGGCGAGACCTCGGCCCGCGAGGCCTGCGAGGCCGCGATCGCGCGCATCGAGGCCAGCGACGGCGTGACCAACGCCTTCACGGACCGCACCTTCGCGCGCGCCCGCGCGGAGGCCGATGCAGTGGATGCCCAGCGCGCCACGGGTGCCATGCTGCCGCCGCTGGCGGGCCTGCCCTACGCGGTGAAGAACCTGTTCGACATCCAGGGCCTCACCACCCTGGCCGGCTCCAAGGTCAACCGCGGCCTGCCGCCCGCGCGCGAGGACGCCGTGCTGGTGCAGCGCCTGCGCGCGGCCGGCGCCGTGCTGCTGGGCGCGCTCAACATGGACGAGTACGCCTACGGCTTCACCACCGAGAACAGCCACGTGGGCCCCTGCCGCAACCCGCGCGACCCGGCGCGCATCGCGGGCGGCTCCTCGGGCGGCTCCGGCGCGGCCGTGGCCGCGGGACAGGTCCCGCTGACGCTCGGTTCGGACACAAACGGCTCCATCCGCGTGCCGGCCTCGCTGTGCGGCGTGTGGGGGCTCAAGCCCACGTTCGGCCGCCTGTCGCGCCGCGGCAGCTTTCCCTTCGTGCACAGCATCGACCACCTGGGGCCGCTGGCCGACTGCGTGGAGACGCTGGCCGCGGCCTACGACGCGATGCAGTCGCCCGACCGCGAAGACCCCGGCTGCCACGCGCTGCGCGTGCAACCGGCCGCGCCCGCGCTGGGACGCGGCGTGGCGGGCCTGCGCATCGGCCTGCTGGGCGGCTACTTCCACGAGCACGCATCGGCCCCGGCCCGCGCCGCCGCCGCCGCCGCGGCCCAGGCCCTGGGCGCCGCCGACACGGTGACGTGGCCGGACGCCCTGCTGGCGCGCGCCGCCGCCTTCCTGATCACCGCCAGCGAGGGCGGCAGCCTGCACCTGGCCAACCTGCGCACGCGGGCCCAGGATTTCGAGCCGCTCTCGGTGGACCGCTTCATCGCCGGCGCGCTGCAGCCGGCCCACTGGATCCTTCGCGCGCAGCGGTTCCGCCGCAGCTACCGCGACCAGGTCGCCGCCCTGTTCCAGCACTGGGACCTGCTCATCGCCCCCGCCACGCCCGTGGCCGCGCCGCCCATCGGCACCGAGTGGATCGAGTTCGAGGGCCAGCGCCACCCCTGCCGGCCCGCCATGGGCCTGCTCACGCAGCCCATCTCCTTCGCGGGCTGCCCGGTGGTGGCCGCGCCGCTGTGGCCCGAAGGCACGGGCGGCTTGCCCATCGGCGTGCAGCTCATCGCCGCGCCCTGGCGCGAGGACCTGTGCCTGCGCGCCGCCCGGGTGCTGCAGGACGCGGGCCTCGCCCACGCATGAACACATCGCCCATGGACATCAACCTTCCCGAGATCGTCGCCGAGGTCACGGCGCAATTCGCGCGCTACGAGCACGCCCTGGTGCACAACGAGGTCGAGGTGCTGGACGCGCTGTTCTGGAACAGCCCGCACACCCTGCGCTACGGCGCGGGCGAGAACCTGTACGGCTTCGAGGCCATCGCGGCCTACCGCGCCGGGCGGCCCGCCCAGGGGCTGGCGCGCAGCGTGCTGCGCACCGTGATCACCACCTACGGCCGCGACTTCGCCACCGCCAACATCGAGTTCCGCCGCGAGGGCAGCGAGCGCACCGGCCGCCAGAGCCAGACCTGGGTGCGCATGCCCGAGGGCTGGCGCGTGGTGGCGGCGCATGTCTCGCTGATGCTCTGAGCCCGGAGGCCGCATGCAGATCCCGGACGCCCTGCCCTTCCCCTTCGAGTTCCAGCTGCCGCGCAGCGCGCTGGTCATCATCGACATGCAGCGCGACTTCGTCGAACCCGGCGGCTTCGGCGAGAGCCTGGGCAACGACGTGTCGCTGCTGCGCGCCATCATCCCGTCCTGCCAGCAGGTGCTGGCCGCCTGGCGCGAGGCCGGGGGCCTGGTGGTGCACACGCGCGAAGCGCACGCGCCCGACCTGTCGGACTGCCCGCCCGCCAAGCGCCAGCGCGGCAACCCCGCCCTGCGCATCGGCGATCCGGGGCCCATGGGCCGCATCCTGGTGGCCGGCGAGCCGGGCAACGCGATCATCCCGGAGCTGGCCCCGCGGCCCGACGAGATCGCGCTGGACAAGCCGGGCAAGGGCGCCTTCCATGCCACGCCGCTGCACGCGCTGCTGCAGCAGGCCGGCGTGAGCCACCTCGTCTTCATGGGCGTGACGACCGAGGTCTGCGTGCAGACGAGCATGCGCGAGGCCAACGACCGCGGCTACGAATGCCTGCTGCTGGAGGACTGCACCGAGAGCTACTTCCCGCAGTTCAAGGCGGCGGCGGTGGAGATGCTGCGCGCCCAGGGCGCCATCGTCGGCTGGACCGCCACCAGCGCGCAGCTGCTGCGCGCACTGGCCGGGGCCTGAGGTGCAGGCGGGCAGCACCGCGCCGCCGCGCTCCCGGGCCGAGGAAGTGCATGCCCGGCTGAAGGAGGACATCGCCGACTTCCGCCTGGTGCCCGGCGACCGCTTCTCCGAGAACGGCCTCTGCGAGCGGCTGGGCGTGTCGCGCACGCCGGTGCGCCAGGCGCTGGCGAGGCTGGCGCAGGAGGGCTGGGTCGAGGTGCAGTCGCGCAGCGGCTGGCGCGTGCGCCCCTTCGACTTCGCCCGCTTCGAGCAGCTGTACGAGCTGCGCCTGGTGCTGGAATCGGCCGCGCTGCAACGCCTGTGCGAGGCCCGGCCCGGCGCGCAGGACGCGCTGCTGGCCCGCCTGGAGGCGCGCTGGGGCCCGTCCGGGGACGGGCCCAGCAGCGACGGCCCCCAGGTCGCGGCCTGGGACGAGGACTTCCACGGCGCCCTGGTGGCGGCGGCCGGCAACGCCGAGATGGCGCGCATGCACGGCGAGATCATGGAGCGCATCCGCATCGTGCGGCGCCTGGACTTCACCCAGCCCGCGCGCATCGCGGCCACCTACGCCGAACACGCGCGCATCCTGGGGGCGGTCCGCGCCCGCCGCCCGGACGAGGCGCTGGCCTTGTTGCGCGGGCACATCAGCGCCAGCCAGGCCGAGGTGCGCCGCATCACCCTGCACCAGGTGCAACTGGCGCGCGAGCGGGCGGGCAGCCCCGGCGCGGCCGGATAAGGCGCCGGAATCCGGGGTTATTCGGGCTTTGCGGCGGCCCAGCCATGGCAGGATGCATGGATCACGACACGACATCCCGCCTGAACCCATGCCGTGGCGCGTTCCCTTCCTGCCGCAGCGCGCCCCCGTGCGCGTGCGCCTGCTGGTCTACCTGGGCCTGTGCCTGGTGCCCGTGCTGCTGTTCGCCTTCACCCAGGGGCTGAGCGAGGAGCAGCGCATCCGCGACACCGTGCAGCTGGAGGCCTCCCAGGCGGCGGTGCGCCTGCACGAGCGGGTGGACCGCATGCTGCGCACCGCGGAGAGCGTGGCCCATGCCATAGGCGCCCTGGACCTGGACCAGCCCGGCAGCGAGGGGGCGTGCACCGCCGCCCTGCGCCAGGCGGTGCGCTCCATCGGCGGCTTCGTCATCAACTACACCGTGGCGCGCCAGAATGGCGAGGCCGCCTGCAGCGGCTGGCAACTGCCCTCGCCGCGGCCCAACTTCGCCGACCGCGACTACTTCCGGCGCGCCCTGGCCACGGGCGGCCCGGCCACCAGCGGCTTCCTCATGGGCCGCCTGTCCGGCCAGGGGGCGGTGCTGATCGCCGTGCCGCGGCTGCGCGGCGACGGCAGCGTGGCGTCGGTGCCGATCGCGACGCTGGCCGCCAGCGAACTGGCGGGCGCCGCGCGCGGCTCGGAGGACCCGGGCGTGCAGGTGGTGGTCGACATGGAGGGCCACCTGGTCAGCCGCAACCCGCCGCTGGCCAGCCTGCCGCCGGGCCGTGACATCACGCACAGCCCGCTGTGGGAGGTGGTGCGCAGCGGCAAGGAGGAGGCGCAGCTGGTGGGCCCGGACGGCGTGGAGCGCCGCTACGCGATCCGCACCGTGCTCTTCCACGGCGCGCCCGCCTTCCGCGTCGTCGCCGGGGTGGACCTGGGCCCTGCCCAGGCGCAGGCCCTGCAGGCACGGCTGCGCAACATCGCGACCGCGCTGGGCGTGGGCCTGGCCGTGGTGGCCCTGGCCGTGCTGCTGCCACGCCCGCTGCTGCTGGCCCGCGTGGCCGGCCTGCGCGAGGCGGCCCGGCGGGTCGCCGCGGGCGGCAGCGGGCGCATCCCCATCGCCACGCACGACGAGCTGACCGGCGTGGAACAGGCCTTCAACGAGATGCTGGATGCGCTCGACCAGCAGCTGGCGGCGCTGCGCGAGAGCGAGGACCGCTGGCGCCTGCTCTTCGAGCACAGCCTGGACGGCGTGCTGCAGACCTCGCCCGGCGGCAGCGTGGTGTCCGCCAACCCGGCGGCCTGCGCCATGCTGGGCTACACCGAGGAGGAGCTGCGCCAGCTCGGCCGCGACCGGCTGGTCCACCAGGCCGACACGCGCCTGGCCCGCCTGCTGGCGCAGCGCGACGAGACCGGGGCGGCCCGGGGACCGGTGAGCTTCCGGCGCCGCGACGGCACGACCATCGAGGTCGAGGTCTCGTCCAGCCGCTACCTGGACGAGCGCGGCCAGCCCAGCACCTGCATGGTGCTGCACGACATCACCGAGCAGAAGCGCCGCGACACCGAGGTGCGCGAGCTCAACGCCCGGCTGGAGGAGCGCGTGCGCGAGCGGACCGCGCAGCTGCAGGCGCTCAACGCCGAGCTGGAGGCCTTCTCGTATTCCGTCTCGCACGACTTGCGCGCGCCGCTGGCGGCGGTGCGCTCCTTCGCCCAGTACCTGCGCGAGACCGACGCGGTGCAGGGCGACCGGCCCCGCCACTACCTGCAGCGCATCGAGGCGGCGGGCGCGCGCATGGGCGAGCTGATCGAGGCCCTGCTCTCGCTGGCCCAGGTCAGCCGCGGCGAATTGCAGGCCCGCCCGGTGGACCTGGGCGCGATCGCCCATTCCATCGTCGAGGAACTGCAGGATGCCGACCCGGGGCGCAGCGTGCAGGTGCACGTCGCCCCGGCGCTGCAGGCCACCGGCGACGCCACGCTGCTGCGCGTGGCGCTGTACAACCTGCTGTCCAACGCCTGGAAGTTCAGCCTGCGCAACCCGCACGCGACCATCGAGGTCGGCGCGGAAACCGATGCCCAGGGCCGGCGCGTCTTCTTCGTGCGCGACAACGGCGCCGGCTTCGGCTCCGAATCGGCGCACCGCCTGTTCCAGCCCTTCCACCGGCTCCACGCCGAGGGCGAGTTCCCCGGCGTGGGCGTGGGCCTGGCCACCGTGCACCGCATCGTGCAGCGCCACGGCGGGCGCATCTGGGCCGAGGGGCGACCGGGCCAGGGCGCCGTGTTCCGCTTCACGCTGGTGGCCGCGACGCCGCTCGCGCTGCCGGCGCTCGGCAACGCCTGAGCCTGGCGCGGAAGAATGCCGCGGCGGCGTGGCGCGCCCGCGACGCGGCCGGCCCGGCCGTGCCTCGCGCGCAACGCCCCCGCGCCTTACATTTGCTGGCATATCCGTCACAATCGGGCTTTCGCCAACCTGCCGCGGCCGGGCTCCACCCGCCGGCCCGGCCCGCACGTCCACGACCCGGCATTCCGAAGGGCCCTTGCGTGATGAAGAAGATTTCCACCGGGAACACCTTGCCGACCCCGCTCGCCCGCGAGCTCGCGGGGGAGGCGGCCGAGCGCGCCTGGAATGCCGCCATCAGCGGCGGCGGCATGGAAGACGCAACGGTGCCGGCCCACCTGCTGGAGGAGACAGACTCCCGTCCCCCGGCCGACGCGGCCGGCCAGTCGCTGCAGGCCGAGCCCAGCTTCGACAACGTGCTGGCCGAGGTGCGCCGGCACAACCGCGCCTGCCCCCTGCCGCAGGCCTGGGCCCGCCTCTACCGCATCCTCATCGCCCATGCCGTGCGCACCGGCGTGGAGCCCCCGGTGCCTCCGGTGGACCAGCAGGCCTGGGCCGGCACGCCGTCCATGTCCAAGCGGGCGGTGCTGCGCGCGCAGCTGGAGTGGGCCGACGCCTTCGGCTGCCTGGCGCCCGTGCATGCCTTCCTGGTGCAGCTGCCGGATGCGCAGTGGACCCTCATCGGTGACTGAGCCCGGCCGCGCCCGCCGCCTCGATGCGCTGCAGG
>NZ_JADDOJ010000118.1 GCF_015159745.1 Ramlibacter aquaticus
GGGTGTGGGAAGGTGGGTGTGGCTGCCGCGCAGGGAGCGCGCCGGGTGCGTTCCCGGCACGCGCTCAGCGCCAGGCCCGCGTGTCTCGATGGGCGGGCCGGCCTCGGGGACGGCGCCTGAAGCCGGGGCCTCGCGGCCCGGCCGCTCAGCCGGTGGATTCGAGCCGCGGCGCGATCAGCCGCAGCGCGACGCCAGTGACGCCGTCGCGGTGTTCCAGCCGCACGATGCGGCCTTCCGCGCTGAACCTCATGTGCGCCTCGGCCAGGTCCATCTCGAAGAACACGGTGCCACCGATGAGGTGGTCGCCCCGGATCTCCAGGTACATGCCGGATGGGCTGATGTCGCGCGTCACGGCCTCCACCCCATCGCCCAGGCGCAGGGGCAGTTGCAGGGGCTCACGGGGCTCGATGCGTTGTTCCACGAACATGCCGGGCAGTGTGGGCTGCAAGCCCGGCCACGGCCATGGGTGCATGTGACCGTTCGGCGTAGGACGCTGTCCCATGCCCGCCTGGGAGCGCAGCCCTGCCTTGCCTTGTCAAGACGCAAACCGAGTAACGAGCCGCAACAAAGTGAAATGGCTGTGTTGTGGCTGACTAGCATGCGCTGCATGTAGTTCCGAAAGAAATGCAAGGGAGAGCGTGATGTCGCAACCAGGCACGTCAGGGAGTATCCGGGTGTTCGTGATCGCACGGCCCATGCATGCCTGGGGCCTGGCGCACATGCTGCAGTCGGCCGGTGACCGGCTGGTGCTGGCGGGCACGGCGGCGGACCCGTCCGAGGCCGCCCGGCTGGCAGGCCGTCATGAGGCCGACGTCATCCTCGCACTGCTGGAGCAGGCCGTGGAGTTCGAGGAGATCGCCCGCCTTCTTGACGGCGTCCCGGCCAAGCTCGTGGTCCTCACCGCCTGCCGCGACACCGCCGTGCTGGACCAGGCGGTGATGGCGGGCGCACGCGGCGTGCTGCGCACCGACGACCCGCCCGCGGCCCTGCTCAAGGCGCTGGAGCGCGTGCACGCGGGCGAGCTCTGGATCGACCGCGTTGCGACCGGCCGCATCTTCCTGGCCATGGCCCGGCAGAAGGCCGCCGAGGGCAGCGACCCCGAGCGCAACCGCATCTCCACGCTCACCCAGCGCGAGCGGCAGACCATCGCCGCCATCACCTGCGACGCCAAGGCCCCGGCCAAGGTGGTGGCCGCGCGCATGTGCATCAGCGAGCACACGCTGCGCAACCACCTGACCTCCATCTACAGCAAGCTGGAACTGTCGAACCGGGTCGACCTGTACGCCTTCGCGACGCGCCACCACCTGACCTCGCTGCGCTGAGCCGTCTCGCCTCCGTTGCTAAGATAGCGGTTGTCGCGCGGCCGCCGGCCGCGCCTGTCGTCCTCCACGAAAGAAGAAACGGGGCGCCGCGGGCCGGCCGCACCCGACGTGCATGAGCTGGCTCACCATCCTGGTCGCAACCCTGGGCGCGGGCATCGGCAGCGTCTGGATCGCGGACGGCCTGATGCGCATCGGCCTGCGAGGCGCCGTGGGCGCGGCGGGCGCCAGCCACCTGCTGAGCCTGGCGGCCGGCGCCCTGCTGGCCACGGCCATGATGCAGCTGCTGCCCGAAGCCTTCGAAGGGCAGGGCCCCGACGGGGTCCGGGCGCTGTTCGCCGTGCTGCTGGGCGGCCTGGTGTTCTTCTTCCTGCTGGACAAGGCCGAGCTCTGGCACCACGGCCACGAGCACCACCACGCCGAGGGCCATGGGCCGCACGATCATTCGCGCGCCCATCCGCACCTGCATGCGCAGCCCGAGCCGCACCCGCACGGCGACGGCCCGCGCCTGCGCTCGGGCGGCTGGTCGGTGCTGGCGGGGGACAGCCTGCATTGCTTCGGCGACGGCCTGCTGATCGCCTCGGCCTTCGCCGCCAGCCCGCGCCTGGGCTGGGCGGCCGCATTCGCGGTGCTGGCGCACGAGGTGCCGCACCACATCGGCGACCTGGCCGTGCTGCGGCTCACCAGCGCGAGCCGGCGTGCGGCGCTGGTGAAGGTGTCGCTCGCCGGTGCGCTCACGGCCCTGGGCGGTGTGGCCGGCGGCTGGCTGGTGCAGCGCCTGCACCCGCAGCTGCCCTACTTCCTGGCCGTGGCGGCCAGCAGCTTCCTCTATGTGGCGCTGGCCGACCTGATCCCGCAGTTGCAGGCGCGCCTGAGCGCGCGCCAGACGGTGGCCCAGGTGCTCTGGCTGTCGGCCGGCATCGCCGTGGTCACACTCGTCAGCCGGCTCTCGCACGGCTGATTGGCACAGCCGTCCTCCACCCAGGCGTGACCGTCACCCTGCCACTCCCAGTGGCCGGGCCCGCGTTGCATGTTGCCGGCGGCGGAGTTCACTGTGGACGCGGCATCGGCCGCGCCCGGCGCGACGGCCGCCGTGTCCAAGGTGCCGGCGACCGCGGCGGCTGGCACCGTGGGGCCCGGGGCATGGGCGGCCTGCTGGGCCGCGGCGGCGGCGGCCCAGAGCGCTGCGCCGCACAGCACGGCCAGGGTGCGCTTCTTCTTGTGCATGGGGTTCTCCTTCAGCCTGCATCGTGGCGCTTGCGTGTGTCGCGCATGCGAAGCGCATGTGAAGAGGCGTAAGCCCTGCAGCGCCCGCGCACGGGGCGGACTACATCTGCGTCGCCCTTGTCCGACACCTGGGTTCCGGGTCGGGTCCTAACGTGGTGGATTCCTTTCTTTCCACATGCCTTCCAGAAGGAGACCACTCATGGCATCACGAGACTACGACGACGGCAGCCGCCCCTGGGATTCGCGCGGCGCCTCGCAGGGACAGGACCGCGGCCCGCAGGGCTCGCACGATCCTGCGCGGGGCGGCTGGAGCCAGGGCGGCCAGGGTGGCCAGGGTCCCCAGGGCTACGGCCAGCAGCGCGACTGGTCCTCGCAAGGCCAGCATGACCCGCACGGCCAGGGCCGGGGCACGAGCGGCGGCGACTATGGCCAGGGCCGCGGCAGCGAATACGGCGGCTACGGCGGCGAGTTCGGCGGCCAGGGCGGCCCCGGCGGCCAGGGCAGCTGGGCCCGCAACGCGGGCGGCATGCAGTCCTCCGGCTTCGGTGGCAGCGGGCAGCCCAGCGGCCTGCAGGGCGGCCAGGGTGGCCAGGGCTACGGCGGCAACCCCGGCTACGGCGGCGGCCAGGGCAGCTGGGGCGGCCAGGCCGGCCGCGGCGACTGGGGCGGCGCCGGCCAGCAGGGGGGATGGACGGGCGGCCAGCAGAGCGGCGGCTATGGCGGCCCGCAGGGCATGGGCGGCGGCTACGGCCAGCAAGGCGGCAGCTACGGTGGCCAGGGCGGCACCCACGAGCCGGGCCACTACGGCGGCATGCAGGGCGGCATGGGCGGCCAGCCCATGGGCAGCGGCTCGGGCGGCAGCATGGGCGGCAGCATGGGCGGCTTTGGCAGCGCCGGCGGCATGGGTTCGCCCTATGGCCAGCACGGCAGCCACGACACCCAGCAGGGCGGCATGGCCGGCAGCACCGGCTACGGGCAGCACCAGCCCGGCATGGGCGGCCAGCACCAGCCCGGCATGGGCAGCACGCAGCTCGGCCAGCATTTCGGCGGCGGCGGCTCGCAGGGCTACGGCCAGCAGCCCGGCCACCAGGGCGGCATGGGCTATGGCCAGCAGGGCTACGGCGGCATGGGCGGCTCGCACCACGACCACGACTACCAGCAGTGGCGCGAGGAGCAGATGCGCA
The DNA here is from genome assembly GCF_015159745.1 of Ramlibacter aquaticus. Classification (GTDB taxonomy): domain Bacteria; phylum Pseudomonadota; class Gammaproteobacteria; order Burkholderiales; family Burkholderiaceae_C; genus Ramlibacter; species Ramlibacter aquaticus. The sequence continues at coordinate 3,731 of NZ_JADDOJ010000118.1, forward strand.
ACCTGGACAGCGACTACCACGCCTGGCGCCAGGACCGCTTCAAGAAGTTCTCGGACGAGTTCAACAGCTGGCGCGCCACCCGCAGCGGCGGCCAGGGCCAAAACACCACCCCCGGCGGCTCGGCCCCGGGTGGAATGGGCCACAGCATGGGCAGCGGCAGCAGCGGCGCCAGCGCCGGCGGCCAGCAGGGCCTGGGCGGCTCCAGTGGCATGGGCAGCGCGGGCAGCACCATGAGTGGCAGCAGCCCAAGCAGCACCGGTGCGGGCAGCAGCGCCCACACGGGCGGCAGCACCCAGGCCAGCGGCAACGCGGGCAGCACGGGCAGCAGCGGCAACGCCATGGGTGGCGCCGGCGCGTCCGGCGGCAGCACCGGCAGCCCTTCGGGCAGCAGCACGGCCCCTGGCAGCGCCAAGGGCAGCAAGTAAGGCCGCGCCCGGTGGGCGCACGCGCCCGCCGGGCCGGACGCGACGGCGCGCCCCGCCGACCCCGGCGCCACAGTCACTTCAACACTTCAAGGAACACACCATGAAAAACACATCCTCCCCCCTGCGCATCCTTCCGCTGGCCGTCGCGCTGGCCTTCTCTGCGGGCGCCGCCCTGGCCCAGTCCAGCACCGGCACCACCAGCCCGTCCGGCACCGGCTCGTCCGTCACCGGCGGCCGCGCCGCGCCCGAGGCGCAGCCCGGCACCGGCACGCGCAACGCGCCGCAGGCCGCCAAGCTGGACCGCGCCGACCGCAAGTTCATCCAGGAAGCGGCCGAGGGCGGCATGTTCGAGGTGCAGGCCAGCCAGCTGGCCGCCAGCAAGGCCTCGGACCCGGCCGTGAAGAGCTACGGTGAAACGCTGAACAAGGACCACTCCGACGCCAACAACGAGCTGGTGCAGCTGGCGAACTCGAAGGGGGTGGAACTGCCCGCGGCCCCGGACCGCGGCAAGCGGCGCGACATCGAGAAGATGGGCAAGCTCTCGGGCAAGGAGTTCGACCAGCACTACGTGCGCGAGGTCGGCATCAAGGACCACGAGAAGGACATCAAGAAGTTCGAGAAGGCCGAGGGCAAGGTGAAGGACCCCGAGCTCAAGGCGTGGATCACCAAGACCCTGCCGCACTTGCGCGAGCACCTGGCCATGGCGGAGAAGCTGCCCGAGGCGGGCAGCAAGGCCAACGCGGCCGCGATGGGCAACCGCTGAGCGGGGCGCCCTCGGCGGGTCAGCGCGGCGAGTAGCCGGTGACCCGCCACTTGCCGTCCGGCTCGTGGACGGTGGTGACCACCTCGGCCACGTCGCGGTCCGAGAAGTGGCTGCGGAAGATCACGCTGACGTACTCGCCCTCGGGGCGGCCCGGCAGGCTGGTGCGGAAGTTCGACTCCACCGGGTCGCGCTGCACCAGCGTGCCCATGGGCCCGCGCACCTTGGGGATGGATTCCATCCACGCGTCCAGCGGCACCGTGTCGCGGAACATGCGCGCCGAGCTTTCCCAGGCGCGGCCCCAGTCGCGCCGGTCCAGCAGCGTGAGCCAGCCGGCGGCGGCCAGCCGCGCGGCGGCCTGCTCCTCCGGGTGGCTGGGACCGGCTGCAGCGGCGGGCGCCGCGGGCGTTGCCGCGGGTGCGGGTGCGGTGCCGTCCCCCTTGGGCGGCTTCAGCTGCGCGTGCGCCAGGCCGGCGCCCAGCGCCAGGGCGGCGGCGAGGGAGAGGGTGGGAAGGAAAGGCTTCATGGCGGGAACGGTTCGGATCGTGCAGGTCTGTCTGTCGGACAGTCTAGCTTGCCGCAGGTTCGTCAAGCGCAGGTAAACCGCGCAGCAGTTGGCGCATGAGCCTGGCGTTGGCCTGCCCCTGGTCCTCGCGGTTGGTGTTGAAGACGATGTGCAACTGCGCCGCCTCGGCCGCCACCTGCCGCACCTGCGGCAGCATGGCCGCGAGTTCATCGGGTGCGTACCACCAGTCGAAGCGGCTGGACGAGGTCTCGCTGCGGATGTTCCAGGTGGCGGTGTTGCGGCCGTGCAGCCGCAGCAGCGCCAGGCGCGGGTGCGTGACGGCCCAGACGCAGGGCACGGTGTTGTCGAAGCCCTGCGGCGCGTCCACGATGGTGTGCACCACGCCCAGCGCGCGCTCCATGGCGAGCGTGGCCGCCTGCGCGTCCCCGCCCTCGAACCAGCTGCGATGCCGGAATTCGACCGAGAGCAGGTCGCCGGGCATGCGTTCCACGCAATGCGCGACGTGGGCGATGCCGGCCCGGTTGCGCGTGACCCAGGGCGCGAACTGGAAATGCACGGCACCCAGCTTGCCCGCCGCGCGCAAGGGCGCCAGCGCGAGCGAGAAGCGGCGCCAGAGCTCGTCGCGGATCTCGGGCGGCGTGGAGGCGTAGTACAGGGTGCGCGGCGCCGCGGGCCCCAGGGCCTGCTGCAGGTCCTTCTGCAGCACGATGGGCGAGGTGGCGTGGCCGGTGAAGAGGCGGAAGGCCTTGACGTTGAAGGTGAAGCCCTCAGGCGTGCGCTCGGCCCAGCGCTGGGCGTTCGCGGGCACCGGGATGCCGTAGTAGCTGGAGTCCACCTCCACCAGCGGGAACTGGCTCGCGTAGTGGCGCAGGCGCGCCTCGGCGCTGTTGCAGCCCGGGGGGTAGAAGCGGCCGCAGGCGATCAGCGATTTGTCGGTCCAGGAGGCGGAGCCGATGAGGATGTTGCCGTCCACTGGATTAATATACAGGTCCCGCCTTCCTTCCGCCATGGACACCCTCAACGCCGAGCAGTCAGCGGCCGTCACCCACGGCACGGGCGAGACTGCCGCCGACACCCGCCCGCTGCTCATCATCGCGGGCGCCGGCTCGGGCAAGACCCACACGCTGGCGCACCGCGTCGCCCACCTGATCCGGCATGGCGCCGATCCGCAGCGCCTGCTGCTGCTCACCTTCAGCCGCCGCGCCGCGCAGGAGATGGCGCAGCGCGCCGGGGCCGTGCTGCAGCGCGCGCTGCAGCTGCCGCCCACGCAGGCGCCGCCGGGCCTGCCCTGGGCGGGCACCTTCCACGCCATCGGCGCACGGCTGCTGCGCGAGTACGCGCCGCGCCTGGGCCTGGAGCCCGGCTTCACCATCCACGACCGCGGCGACGCCGAGGACCTGATGGGCCTGGTGCGGCACGAGACCGGCCTGTCCGCCACGCACAAGCGCTTCCCGCAGAAGGGCACCTGCCTGGGCATCTACTCGCGGGTGGTGAACACGCGCGAGCCGCTGGCCGCGGTGCTGGCGTCCACCTACCCCTGGTGCGCGGCCTGGGAGGCCGAGCTCAAGACCCTGTTCGGCGCCTATGTGGAGGCCAAGCAGGCGCAGAACGTGCTCGACTACGACGACCTGCTGCTGTTCTGGGCCGAGATGATGGCGGAGCCCGCGCTGGCGGCCGAGGTGGGCGCGCGCTTCGACCATGTGCTGGTCGACGAGTACCAGGACACCAACCGCCTGCAGGCCGAGATCGTCCGCGCGATGAAGCCCGGCGGGCAGGGCGTGACGGTGGTGGGCGACGATGCGCAGAGCATCTATTCGTTCCGCGGCGCCACGGTGCGCAACATCCTCGACTTCCCCCACCAGTTCAGCCAGAGCGCACGCATCGTGACGCTGGAGCGCAACTACCGCAGCACGCAGCCGGTGCTGCAGGCCTCCAACGCGGTGATCGCGGCGGCGCGCGAGCGCCACGCCAAGCAGCTCTGGACGGACCGGGGCGCGGGCCGTCCGGTGCAGCTGCTGCTGGTGCCCGACGACGCCGGCCAGGCGCGCTGGATCGCCGACGACGTGCTGCGCGAGCGCGAGGCCGGGCTGCGCCTGAAGAGCCAGGCGGTGCTGTTCCGCACCAGCAGCCACAGTGCCGCGCTGGAGCTGGAGCTGGCGCGGCGCAACATCCCCTTCGTCAAGTTCGGCGGGCTCAAGTTCCTGGAGGCCGCCCACGTGAAGGACGTGCTCGCGCTGCTGCGCTTCGCCGAGAACCCGCGCAGCCGCATGGCGGGCTTCCGCGCCGCCTTGCTGGTGCCCGGCATCGGCCAGGCGAGCGCCACGCGCCTGCTGGACGCCATGGCCGAGGCCGCGGACCCGGTGGCGGCCCTGCAGGCCTTCGTGCCGCCGCCGCAGGCGCAGGCCGACTGGGCCGCGTTCGCCGCCCTGTACGCCCGCCTGCGCGAGCCCGCGCTCGCCTGGCCCGCCGACATGGAGCTGGCGCGCGCCTGGTACCAGCCCCAGCTCGAGCGCCTGCACGACGACGCCGCCGTTCGCAAGCTCGACGTCGAGCAGCTCGCCCGCCTGGCCACCGGCTTCGCGAGCCGCGAGCGCTTCCTGACCGAGCTCACGCTGGACCCGCCGCAGTCCACCAGCGACGAATCGGGTGCGCCGCACCGCGACGAGGACTACCTGGTCCTGTCGACCATCCACAGCGCCAAGGGCCAGGAGTGGCGTTCCGTGCACGTGCTGAACGTGGTCGACGGCTGCATCCCCAGCGACATGGCCACCGGCACCACCGAGGAGATCGAGGAGGAGCGACGCCTGCTCTACGTCGCCATGACCCGGGCGAGGGACCGGCTGACGCTGGTGGTGCCGCACCGGTTCTACGTGACGCAGCAGTCCGGAGGCGGCGACCGCCACATGTACGCCGGGCGCAGCCGGTTCATCGCCGAGTCCATGTTGCCGCACTTCGAACAGCTCACCTGGCCGGCTGCGGATGCGGCCGCGCCCCTGCTGGCGCGCGAAGCGGCAGGGCCGGTGATGTCGATACGGGCGAGGGCGCGGGCGGCTTGGCGCTGAGCGTCGGACGGGGGGTGGGCTCGTTCTTCGATTGCCCGCCTTCACTTCCTTCGCAAACCCAGCTCCGTTCGTCGCAGGTGTCCTAGTAAAGGTCCAATGCCAAGCGCCGAGCGCACGCTGCGTTTCGTGCCTGCATCACTTCAGGCAAACCCAGCCCCGGCCGCCGGCTGCCTGCTGCCGCGCCCAATGGGGCGGTCGGCACTTCGTGTCCGACTTCCCCTGCGATGCTCGGTCCAGGCCCCGCGGCGTAACTC
>NZ_JADDOJ010000119.1 GCF_015159745.1 Ramlibacter aquaticus
TGTTCGTGGTGGTGCCCCTGCTGCTGGCCGGAACCGGAGGGCCCGCGGTGTCGTGCTGCAGGGACCACCAGGCCACGCCGCCGGCCAGCAGCAGGGGCACCACCACGAACATCCACGGACGAATCATGGCTCGAGTATAGGCATTTGCATTGGCGCAAATGTAAAACGCGCCGCGCCGGCTCAGACCCCCAGGTAGCGCTGCAGCAGCTCCGGCTTCGCCTTCAGCTCCGAGGCCGGGCCCTCGTGCGCGATGTGGCCGTTGTTCAGGATGTACACGCGCTGCGCGAGCGCCAGCGTGGCGGCGATGTTCTGCTCCACGATGACGATGGTCTGCCCCTCGCTGGCGAGCCGGCGGCAGGCCTCCATGAGGTCGCGCACGATCACCGGCGCCAGGCCCTCGAAGGGCTCGTCCAGCAGCACGATCTTGGGGTCGCGCACCAGGGCGCGCCCGATGGCCAGCATCTGCTGCTCGCCGCCGGAGAGGTCGGTGCCACGGCTGCTGCGCCGCTCCTGCAGCCTGGGGAACATCTCGTAGATGCGCGCCAGCGGCCAGCGGCCCTTGGCCGTGAGCCCGGCCAGCACCAGGTTCTCCTCCACGTCCAGGCTGCCGAAGATGCGCCGTTCCTCGTGCACCAGCTGCATGCCCTCGCGGGCGATGGCGTGGCTCTTGCGCCCGGCCAGCTGCACGCCGTCCAGCACCACCGAGCCCGCGCGCGGCCGCACCACGCCCATCAGGCTTTTCAGCGTGGTGCTCTTGCCGGCGCCGTTGCGCCCCAGCAGGGCCACCACCTCGCCCTTGTCGACCCGCATCCCCACGTCGAAGAGGATGTGCGAGTCGCCGTAGTAGCTGTGCATCCCCTGGACTTCCAGCAGGCTCATGCCGCGCCCTCCTCGTGCACGCCGCCCAGGTAGGCTTCCTGCACCTGGGGGTTGGACTTGATCTCGGCGGGCGTGCCTTCCACCAGCACGCGGCCCTCCTGCAGCACCGTGATGCGGCCCGCGAGTTCGAACAGGGCGTCCATGTCGTGGTCGATCACGACCATGGTGCGTCCCTGGGCGATGGCCTTGAGCAGCTGCACGGTCTCCGTGCGCTCGCTGGGGCTCATGCCGGCCAGCGGCTCGTCCAGCAGCAGCAGGCTGGGCGAGGAGGCGAGGGCCAGGCCGATCTCCAGCCGCCGCTTCTCGCCATAGGCCAGCTCGGCCACCGGGGCCGAGGCCCGGCCCTGCAGGCGCACCAGGCCCAGCGTGCGTTCCACCCGCTCGGCCAGCCCCGGCAGGGTGTCCAGCCGGCGGAACATGTCGAGCCGGAAGCGGCCGCGCAGGTCGGCCAGCACGGCGATCTCCACGTTCTGGCGCACCGTGAGCCGGTTGAACAGCTGGTTGACCTGGTAGCTCTTGGTCAGCCCCAGCTGGCACACGGCCGTCACGTCGCGGCCGGTGATGTCCTGGCCCTCGAACACGATGCTGCCGGCGCTGGGGGCCACTTCGCAGGTGAGCATCTTGAAGAAGGTGGACTTGCCCGCGCCGTTGGGGCCGATGATGCCGCGCAGTTCGCCGGCGTCCACGCTGAAGTCGATCTCCTGGTTGGCCACCACGCCGCCGTAGCGCTTGGTGAGGCCGCTGGCCTTGAGCACCGGCCCCGTGTAGCTGGCGTTGGCATGGTGCGTGGCCATGGGCTGTGACGCAGCCGGCGTCGCGGCGGCGGCCGCGGCCGGGGCCTGCACGGCGTCGTCCGCAGCCCGTGCCGCGCCGCGAACGAACAGGCCGCGCACGGCCCCCACAATGCCCTGGCGCAGGAAGGAGACCAGCACCACGAACACCAGCCCCAGCACCAGCTTCCAGGCGGCGCCCAGCTGCAGCGTGCCCTGCAGGAAGTCCTGCAGGAACAGCCACAGCGCGGCGCCCACCAGCGGCCCTACGAGCGTGCCGCGCCCGCCGATCGCGGTCTGGATGATGAGCTGGCCCGAGGTGTCGAACATGAAGGCGTCGGGCGGCATGAAGCCCTGCAGCACCCCCAGCAGGCCGCCGGCCAGGCCCGCGTAGGCCGCGGCGATGACGAAGGCCGTGAGCTTGTAGCCGTGCACGTTGTGGCCCACGGCGGCCGCGCGCATCGGGTTCTCGCGGATGGCGGCGAGGATGGCCCCCACCGGCGAATGCACGATGCGCAGGGCCAGCGCGAGGCCGACGAAGTAGCAGAAGGCCAGGAAGGGGTAGAGCGACCAGCCCGAGCTGAAGTGCAGGGTGGTGAAGCCCAGGTTCACCATTGGGGTGGGCACGCCGGGCAGGCCGTTCTCGCCGCCGGTCCAGTCGGACAGGGGGTTGAACTCGACGAAGAAGAAGATCTCGGCGATCGCGACGGTGATCATCGCGAAATAGATGCCGGTGCGCCGCATCGCCAGCATGCCGACCAGCCAGCCCACGAAGGCGGCCACCACCATGCCGATCACCAGCGCGGTGATCACGTGCGGGAAGCCCGCCCGCGTCAGCAGGTAGGCGGCCACGAAGCCGCCCGTGCCGTAGAAGGCGGACTGCCCGAAGGAGAGCAGGCCGGTGTAGCCGAAGAGGATGTCGAAGCCCAGCCCGAACAGGCCCCAGACCAGGATGCGGTTGACGGTGTTGGGTGCGGCGCCCAGCGGTGGCAGCACGAAGGGTGCGGCCACCAGCAGCACCAGGGCCAGCAGGTGCCAGCGAAGTCGAAGCAGGAGGTTCATCAGTTTCGTCCCACGGCGCCCATCAGCCCGCGTGGACGCACGAGGAGCACGAGGGTCATGGCCGCGAACAGCATCACGTAGGCATAGCCCGGGTTGACCATGGAGGTCAGGCTGACGATCTCGCCGGCGATCAGGCCGCCCAGGATCGCGCCGGGGAAAGACCCCACGCCGCCGATCACCACCACCACGAAGGTCTGCACCAGGATGGTCTCGCCGACTTCCGGTGTCAGCGAGACCACGGGGGCGTTCACGATGCCCGCGAAGCCGGCCGCCATGGCGCCGATGCCGAACACCACCATGAAGATGCGGTAGACGTCGATGCCCAGCGAATCCACCATCACCGGGTCCTCGATGCCGGCGCGCACGATCATGCCCAGCCGCGTGCGGTAGAGCACCACGTACAGCGCGGCGAGCGCGAGGGCGCAGATGCCCACCACGCCCAGCCGGTAGGTGGGGTACATCATCACGCCCAGGTTGGTGATGCCCACCAGGGCCGAAGGCGGCTGCACGGTCTGCGACTGGCTGCTGAAGATCAGCCGGATCGCTTCCACGAAGCAGATCGACAGGCCGAAGGTGACCAGCAGCTGGTCCTCGTCAGGCCGGCCGTAGAAGTAGCGGATGATCCCGCGTTCCATCACCACGCCCAGCAGGCCGACCGACAGGGTGCCGGCCAGCAGGGCGAGGACGAAGGAGCCGGTCGCCTGGTAGGCGGCGAAGCCGGCGTAGCCACCCAGCATGAACATCGCGCCGTGCGCGAGGTTCAGCACGCCCAGCGTGCCGTAGATGATGGTCAGGCCCGAGCTGATCAGCGCCAGCAGCGCGCCCAGCGCCAGGCCATTGAACAGCTGGGAGAGGAAGTTCGCCCAGGAGAGCACGGCTCAGGTGTACGAGCCGAGGTTGCAGCCGAAGGCGTCGGGCTTCTGCATCAGGCCTGCGCCCGGCACCACCTCCACCACCTCCCAGAAGTCCTCCTTGTTGCGCATGGCGCTCTTGGCCTTGCCGCGCACGATGACCACGGGGCGCACCAGCTGGTGGTCCTCCGGCCGCCAGCTCACTTCGCCGACGAAGGAATTGAGCTTGCGCGGCGATTCGTAGGACTTGATCACGTCAGGCGGGTAGAAGGTACCGGCGTGCTCCACGGCCTCGGCCCAGAGCGCGAACTCCATGTAAGCGTTCTCGGCGCCCCATTCGGGCTTGTAGCCGAACTTCTTCTCGAAGGCCTCCACGAACTGCTTGGCGAGCGGGTACTTGTCTTCCAGCGTCCACCAGAAGTCGGTGGCGGCATAGACGCCCTCGGTGATCTCGGGGCCGACCTCGCGCGCCAGGAAGGGGATCTGGTAGGGGATCACCAGCTTCATCTTGGGCAGCAGGCCGAACTGCTTGGCCTGCTGGGTGGAGAGCACCGCGTCGTGGCCCCAGTTCACGTTCACCAGGATCTCCGCGCCGGAGTTCGCGATGTTGGTGAGGTAGGAGCTGTAGTCGGGCGCGCCCAGCGGCGAGACCTGGTTGGTCACCATGGTCCAGCCGCCGTTCTTGGCCAGGAATTCGTTGACCGACTTGGTGACCGTGTGGCCATAGGTGTAGTCGGGCGTCATGAAGGCGGCCTTGCGGTTCTTCCCGTAGGCCTTGAGCAGGGCCGGGCCGATCGCGTTGGCGGCCGTCTCGCCGTAGAAGTTCTGCCGCACGCCATAGCGCACGCAGTCCTTGCCGGTGGTGTCGTTGGAGCCGGAGATGCCGCAGACGAAGATCACCTTCTCGCGCTGCGCCAGCTTGTTCAGCGCCACGGCCACGGCGCTGGAGGTGCCGCCGGTGATCATCACCGCCTTGTTCTCGGTGATGAAGCGCTGCTGCGCCTGCACCGCGTCGTTGGGCTTGGCGGCCGAATCGGCCACGCCGTATTTCAGCTGCTTGCCCAGCACGCCCTTGGTGGTCTTGGGCGAGATGGCCTTGATCAGGGGGTGGCCCTCGTTGATGTGCTCGATGGCCAGCTGGTAGCCCTTGAGCTCGTCCTCGCCCTGGAGCGCGTAGGTGCCCGTGCGCGGCACGGTGATGCCGATGAAGACCGAATCGCCCTGGCTGCCGGCGGGCCAGGTGCCCAGCGCGGGCTTGCCCTTGTCGTCGGCGGCGAAGGCGCTGGTGACCAGGCCGGGCAGGACGCCCAGCCCGGCGGCGCCCGCGCCGGCGCGGATGATGTCACGCCGGCTGACGGTGAAACTTCTCTTGGAGGAATTCATGACAGTCTCCTTGTCGTGGAACGGAACCATCGGCACCAGCTCAACCATTTGAGCAAATGCAGACGCTGGAGCGAATGTATCGCCGCGCGATACACCATGTATCTGGCGATAACCCTCACTGCACCGGACGGGGCGGCTGCGCAGGCGCGACCGGGGAAGCTGCGGGTTTTCCCGAGGGAGAACGGGCAGGGCGATCCAGGCGACGCGCGGCCTCCAATCGCGTCATGGACGGGCCCCAGAAGAAAAAACGCCCTGGTGGACACCAGGGCGCGGCGGATACCCGTCGAATGAAGACTCTCTGCCGGCAGCGCTGCCAACGCACCCGGCCGGTCCAGTGTATTTGCTGCAATCCACCTGCCTATCAGGGTAAGCCCGCCGGGCTCGCGGCAGGCCCCGGCCGGGGGTTCACCGGCTTGGCGACAATGCATGCATGTCCGAGCCGCTAGACCTCCTCGTCAGCACCCGAATGCCCTATGGCAAGCACAAGGGCACCTTGATCGCCGACCTGCCGGGCAATTACCTGAACTGGTTCGCGCGCGAAGGCTTTCCGCCGGGGCAGCTGGGCCGGCTGCTCGCCTTGATGCAGGAGATCGACCACAACGGGCTGAAGCACCTGCTGCAGCCCCTGCGCTCCGCCGCGCCGCCGTCTTAGGCAGGATGGCGCGTTCGGGCTCAGGCGCGGGCGCCGTCCTTGTCGAGCGCAGCCTTGTAGACGCTGGTCCTGGGCGTGGCCATCAGCCGCCGCACCATGGGCTCGAAGCTGGCCAGCGGCATGAACTCGCGCCGGGGATCGAAGCCCCGGTTGTCGTACAGGTCCACGAACTCCGCCGTGCGCTCGTAATGCGGGCTGGCCTTGAACTGGTCCCGCATGTTGCGGTCCAGCCCGATGTAGTGGAAGAAGTTGTAGCCCTGGAAGATGCCGTGGTTCTGCACCATCCACAGGTTGGCCTCGCTCACGAAGGGCTTGAGGATGGCCGCCGCGATGTCCGGGTGGTTGAAGCTGCCCAGGGTGTCGCCGATGTCGTGCAGCAGCGCGCACACCACGTACTCCTCGTCGCGCCCGTCCTCGTGCGCGAGCGTGGCGGTCTGCAGCGAATGCGTCAGGCGGTCCACCGGGAAGCCGCCGAAATCGCCGTCCAGCAGCCGCAGGTGGTCAAGGACGCGGTCGGGCAGCGACCTGGCCATCCGCATGGCCTCGGGGACGATGAGGTTCCAGTCCTGCTGGGTGCTGTCTTCCATGCGGGTGAACTGTGCGCGTGCGTTCATGGGGTGGCTCCTGGCTGTGGTGGGCATGGTACGGGAGCGCGGCACCGCGCGCTAGGATGCGGGCTCCACTTCGATGCGAGACGCGAAATGAAGCTCTATTACGCCGACACCCTGATGCCGCGCCTGGCCTGCGCCGTCGCCACGCTGGTGCGCGCCCCGGTCGAGTTCGTGCGCGTGGACCTGTTCCGCGGCGAACAGAAGACGCCGCGCTTCCTCGCGCTGAACCCGAACGGCAAGGTGCCGGTGCTGGAGGACGGCGACCTGCGGCTGTGGGAGGCCGACGCCATCGCCTGCCACCTGGCGCGCCGCTTCCAGCCCGCGCTCTGGCCCGAGGCGCAGACGCACGAGCTGGTGCGCTGGCTCTCGTGGAACGCGCGCCACTTCACGCAGGCCGGCTCCATCCTGTACTTCGAGCACGTGATCAAGGGCCAGTACCTGAAGCAGGCGCCCAGCGAGCGCGCGGTCGAGCGTGGGCTGCAGGAGTTCCGGGCCGGCGCCCAGGTGCTGGCCGCGCATCTCGCCAACCGGCGCTTCGTGCTGGGGGAGGAGCTCACGCTGGCCGACCTGGCGCTGGCGACCGCCTTGCCCTGGACCGAGGCGGCGCAGCTGCCGCTGGACGAGTGGCCGGTGCTGCGCCACTGGTATGCGGCCATCGAGTCGCTGGAGGGCTGGCGGCACCCCTACCCGGCCAAGCCGCTGGCCTTCGCCGACCTGCCGCCCCAGGCTTGAAACGACTGCTCGTCATCGCGCTGGCGGCCTGCGCGCTCCAGCCGGGGCTTGCGCAGGCCGAACTGCGGCGCCAGAACGCCGGCGCCTGCGAGGTGCTCGCCCCCGAACCGGAGGACCCGGCCCTGCGCTGGGACTACTGGTGGTCGGGCGCGTGCAGCGGCGGCCTGGCCACGGGGCCGGGCTTCCTGCTGCAGTACATGATGCCGGGCGGCTTCGGGGACGTGTACGCGGCGACCCTGGTGCAGGGCCGCATGCAGGGCGCGCTGCGCGTGTACGGCTCGCGCTTCCTGGGGGCCGAGTGGCGGGTGCGCGCTGCGCGCGTGGCGCAGGCGTCGGCGGGCGCGGGCGAAGGCACGGCGGCGGGCGAGGGCGGCGGCGACGTCCTGGAAGCCCTGCCGGGCACGGACGGCACGCCGCAGGATGCGCCCGCCCTGGACGAGGTGCTGCCCCGCTTCGCCTTGCCCACGGACCTGCAGGCCGCGCTGGTGCGCTTCGCGCGCGAGGTGGGCCATCCGCAGATGCCGGCCTTGCCCGTCGCGCCGCAGCCCCTGCGCTGCCCGGCCTTCGTCGACGCGCAGGGCGCGCCGAACGCCCAGGGCCGGGGCACGGACGTGCTGGCCTTCATCCGGGCCCACGAGAGCCCCGAGGCGGCCCGGCAGGACGCCCTGCTGCAGGCGCTGCAGGCTCCGCCGCAGGCCGCGGGCGTGCGCGCCGGACCGGATGAACCGCGCCGCCGCCTCGCGCTGGCGACGGCGGTGTCCGGCTGCGCGGCGACCCTGGCGCGCTGAGGGCCGGGCCGCGCTTCAGGCCAGCGGCTTGCGCGCCACCAGGCCCACCAGCGCGGAATGGCCGCGGTGGGCCGTGCCTTCGGCGAGCTCCTCTTCCCAGCTGCGCAGTTGCAGCAGCTCGTAACGCGGGAAGGCCTCGCGCAGCAGGGCCTCGGTGTAGAGGTTCTCCAGGCGGCCGGGGCCGCCGGTCTTGAAGCGCAGCTGGTCGGGGCCGTAGCCCAGCAGCAGCAGCGTGCCGCCGGGCTTGAGCGCCTGGTCGATGTGCTGGAACAGTCGCGCGCGCGCCGCCGGGTCGGCGAACTGGAAGAAGATGCCCACCACGTTGTCGAAGGCGGCCTGGGCCCAGGCGTAGTCTTCCCAGCCGCAGCAGTGGAAGTCCACCTGCACCTGCTGGCTCTGCGCCAGCGCGCGCGCCTTCTCCACGGCGACGGGCGAGAGCTCGAAGGCGCTGGCGGCGAAACCCTGGCGCGCGAGCCAGACGCTGTTTCGGCCTTCGCCGTCGGCCACGCACAGCACCCGGCCGGGCCGCAGGTGGGCGGCCTGCGCCACGAGGTAGGCATTGGGTTCGGTGCCGAAGAGGAACCCCTCGGCCGCGAAGCGCTGGTTCCAGTGGGCGAGGGGGTCGTTGAAGCTGGGGGAGGGG